>NZ_JBITMP010000072.1:0-44845 GCF_044466425.1 Nonomuraea sp. NPDC049400 | reverse complement strand
CGATCTCTCCCCACGCCCGGTGACCTACATCGATCACCTTGGCACACGAGGAGAGACCGACACGAGATAGATCAAAAAACACCAGCTACCTAGAGTCCCAGGAACTCGCGTTCGACATGATCGAGCGCGAGGCGTACGGCGCCCAGCGCCACCCCCTCGTCCCCGAACGTGGACGCCACCACCTCCGGCACGCTCACGCAGAGCTCGGCGAGGTGGCGGCGGAGCGGTTCGAGCAGCACGTCGCCGGCCCGCGCGTAGCCGCCGCCGAGCACCAGCAGGTCGGGGTCGATGGCCAGCGCGAGCGCCGAGGCGCCGATCGCGAGGTTCTCGGCGTAGCGGTCGACCCGCCGCACGGCGTCGCGATCGCCCGCCAGCGCCGCCTCGAACACCTCCGCCGCAGTGGCGAGCTCAGGGGCGTCCTTGACCAGCTCGCGGGCGGCGTCCTCCCAGCCGACCTGGCGCAGCGTGCCGATCTCGCCCGCGGCCCCGTTGCGTCCCGGATGCAGCCGGCCGCCGATCAGGATGCCCGCGCCCGCCCGGTGGCCGATGAGCACGTACACGACGTCGGAGGCGTGCTGCGCGCTGCCGCGCCAGTGCTCGGCGAGCGCGGCGAGGTTGGCGTCGTTGGCGGCCAGCGCGGCGCAGCCGAACCAGCGCCCGGCCAGTCCCGCCAGGTCCACGCCCGTCCAGCCGGGCAACGTGATCGACAGGGACACCCGCCCGGTGCGGTCCACGATGCCCGAGGTGCCCGCGGCCACGGCCCACACCCGCTTGCGCGCGACGCCCGCGCCGTCCACACAGGCCAGTGACGTACGCCGGGCCGCCTCCAGCCGTTCGTGGGCCGCGGCGTCTCCGGAGACGTCGGCCCGCTCCCAGGCGATCACCTCGCCGTTGAGGTCGGCCAGCGCGGCCACGATCGCGTCGCCCCCGACCTCCACGCCGACCACGTAACCGGCGTCCGCGCGGAACCCGAACCGCCGCGCGGGCCGCCCCATCACGCCCTCGTCGGGCGGCACCTCCCTGACGTAGCCGCGCTCCCCCAGCTCGTCGAGCACCGCCTCCACCGTCTGCCTGGACAGGCCGGTGATGCGGCCGAGCTGGGTCAGCGTGGCCACGCCCTCGCGGCGCAGTGCCCTGAGGGTGGCCTGGGTGTTCACCTTGCGCAGCAGCGACGCGTCACCTGGGCGGAGCTCGGTCAACTTATGCGACCCTTTCTCATAACTGCCCTGTAACTCCCCATTGACGGCTGACAGCCAGGATCCTAGCATCAGCCGACATACGTGAACTGGTTACATATGTGGAGGCGCAATGGTCACTCTCGCCGTCGTGGGCGCGGGTTCGCGGGGGGCCGGGTACGCCCGCCACGCCGTCGAGACCGGCCAGGCGCGGGTGGTCGCGGTGGCCGATCCGCTGGACGCCCGCCGCGACAGGTTCCCCGGAGCGGAGCAGTACGCGGACTGGCGCGAGCTGGCCGCGCTGCCCCGCCGGGCGGACGCGGTGATCATCGCCACCATGGACAGGGAGCACGTCGAGCCCGCGGTGCGCTTCGCCGAGCTGGGCTACGACATCCTGCTGGAGAAGCCGATGGCGGTCTCCGAGCAGGACTGCCGGCGGATCGTGGCGGCGGCGGAACGCTCCGACGCGGTCTTCGCCGTCTGCCACGTGCTGCGGTACACCCCGTACACGCGGGTGCTGAAGCGGCTGCTGGACGAGGGCAGGATCGGGCAGATCGTCAGCATCCAGCACCTGGAGCCGGTCGGGTGGTGGCACCAGGCGCACTCGTACGTGCGGGGCAACTGGCGGCGGGCCGACGAGGCCACGTTCATGCTGCTCGCCAAGTCGTGCCACGACCTCGACTGGCTGGTGCACCTCACCGGCAAGCCGGTCACGCGCGTGTCGTCGTTCGGCGGGCTCAAGCACTTCCGCCCGGAGAACCGCCCGGAGGGCGCGGCCGACCGCTGCCTGGACTGCCCGGTCGAGGCGGCGTGCCCGTACTCGGCCAAGCGCATCTACCTCCCGCTGGCCGGGCGCGAGGTGTGGCCGCTGTCGGTGCTCACCGACGACGTCTCCGAGGCGGGCGTGCTGGAGGCGCTCAGGACGGGCCCGTACGGCAGGTGCGTGTACGCCTGCGACAACGACGTGGTCGACCACCAGGTCGTGAACATGGAGTTCGAGGGCGGCACGACCGCGTCCTTCACCATGACGGCCTTCACCCCTGCGCTCCACCGGCAGACCCGGATCTTCGGTACGCGCGGCTCGATCGACGGGGACGGCGAGCGGCTGACCGTGCACGACTTCGTCACCGGCCGCACCGAGACCGTCGACACCCGTCCCACGGGTGACTCGACGGCCGGAGGCGGCCACGGGGGCGGTGACGAAGGGCTGGTGGACGCGTTCCTGGCCGCGGTCGCCACCAGGGACCGCTCCTCGATCCTCTCCTCGCCGGGGGAGAGCCTGCACAGCCATCTCATCGCCTGGGCCGCCGAGAGGTCGCGGCTGCACGGCGAGACCGTCACCCTGGAAGGAACCCCCCGATGAAGGCAATGCACATCACTGCCGCGATGGCCCTGGGCGCGGGCCTGGTGGCCTGCGGCTCGTCCACTCCCGCGAGCCGACCGGCCGCCCAGCAGGACGGCGGGCGCGGGCCGATCACGTTCATCAGCGGCAAGTTCGAGGCCGAGTCGGTGCAGAAGATCGTCGACGCCTGGAACGCCGCGCACCCGGACGAGAAGGCCACCGTCGTCCTGCTCCCGGAGAGCGCCGACGAGCAGCGCCGCAAGCTCATCCAGAACGCGCAGACCAAGTCGGACGCCGGCGACGTGATCCTCATCGACGCGGTGTGGACCAGCGAGTTCGCCGCGAACCGCTGGGTGGACGAGCTGAAGCTGGACACGACCGGCTTCCTCCCCACCACCGTCGAAACAGCGAAATATCGCGACAAGCTCTATGCGGCACCGCTGTTCACCGGCACCGGCCTGCTCTACTACCGCAAGGACCTGGTCAAGGAGCCGCCCAAGACCTGGGACGAGATGAAGAAGATCTGCGCCGAGGTGCTGCCCAAGCAGAAGGGCATGAGCTGTTACGGCGGCCAGTTCGACAAGTACGAGGGCCTGACCGTGAACTTCTCCGAGGCCGTGGCCTCCGCGGGCGGCCAGCTCCTCGACGCCTCCGGCCAGCCCCAGGTCACGAGCGAGGCGGCCAAGCAGGCCGCCCGGTTCCTCGCCGACGGCTTCAGGAGCGGGATGATCCCGAAGGAGGCGATCACGTACAAGGAGGAAGAGGGGCGGGTCGCCTTCCAGGAGGGCAAGCTGCTCTTCTACCGCAACTGGGCCTACGGGTACGAGGCCGCGCAGAAGACCGACGGCTCCAGCAAGGTCGTCGGCAAGTTCGACGTGGCGCCCATCCCCGGGCTGACCGGCCCCGGCGCGGGCACGCTCGGCGGCAACAACCTGGCCGTCTCCGCCTTCTCCAAGCACAAGCAGAGCGCTCAGGACTTCATCGCGTTCATGACCAGCGCGGCGCAGATCAAGGCGTTCGCGCAGACCAGCTCGATGCCGGTGCCGCGGACCGCGATCTACGAGGACCCTGAGCTGATCAAGAAGTACCCGTACCTGCCCGCGCTCAAGGACGGCATCCTGGCCGCCAAGCCACGTCCCAAGGCCGTCAGGTACGGCGACGTGACCGCCGCCATCCAGGAGTCCGCGTACGCCATCGTCACCGGCGCCAAGCCGGCCGACCAGGCGCTGTCCGAGCTGCAGTCGGCCCTCGGGCCCCTGCTGAAGTGAGCCCTGCTGAAGTGAGCACTGCTGAAGTGAGCACTGCTGAAGTGAGCACGCGCAACTCGCGGTGGCCCGCCGCGCTCATGTTGTCCCCCACCATGATCGTGCTGGCCCTCGTGGTGTTCTATCCGCTGCTGTCCGCCCTGCGCGAGTCGTTCTACGAGAGCGGGCAGCGGCTGGACGCGGACGGGTTCGTGGTGGAGGGCGAGTGGTTCGCCGGGCTCGCCAACTACGCGGGCGTGGTGGAGCAGCGCTTCCTGAACGCGGCCGTCAACACGACCCTGTTCACCGTGGTGACGGTGGCGCTGGAGGTCGTGCTCGGGGTGGCGATGGCGCTGGTCATGCAGCGGGCGTTCAGGGGGCGGGCGTTCCTGCGGGCCAGCATCCTCGTCCCGTGGGCGGTGCCGACGGCGGTCTCCGGCCTGATGTGGAAGTGGATCTTCCAGGCGGACGGGGTGGCGAACGCGCTCCTCGGCACCGACATCCTCTGGACCGCGGACGGCGCCTGGGCGAAGCTGGCCGTGGTCATCGCCGACGTCTGGAAGACCGCTCCGTTCGTCGGCCTGCTCGTGCTGGCGGGGCTGCAGGTCATCCCCGCCGACGTGTACGAGGCCGCGAAGGTGGACGGCTCGACGGCCAGGCAGACGTTCTGGCGGATCACGCTGCCGCTGGTCAAGCCCGCCCTGCTGGTGGCGGTGCTGTTCCGGCTGATGGACGCGCTGCGCGTGTTCGACCTGCCGTACGTGCTCGTCGGGCCGCGCAAGCAGTCGGTGGAGACGTTGTCCGGGCTGATCTGGGACGAGGCGACCCGGGTGCACTACGGGCCCGCCGCGGCGTACGGGACGGCGCTGTTCGTGTACATCGCGTTGATCGCGTTCGTGTTCGTCAAGCTGCTGGGGGCCGACCTGCTGAGTGACGTGCGGTCGCGCAGGAAGGAGGCCCGGGATGTGGCGTAGGGCGGGGACGATCGGCATCGCGCTGTACTGCCTGGTGCCGTTCTACTGGATGGTGGTGTCGAGCTTCCGCCGCACCGCCGACATTTACGACAAATCACCATTTCCTGCCCCGTGGTCCTTGGAGAGCTACCAGGCGGTCTTCGACGAGGGCATGGGCTTCGGCCAGGCGCTGCTCAACAGCCTCATCGTCGCGGGTACCACGACGGCGATCACGTTGCTGGTGGGCACACTGGCGGCGTACGCCCTGGCCCGCCTCACGTTCCGGGGCAAGAACGTCATCCTGGCCCTCGTGATCGCCGTCTCCATGTTCCCTGGGGCGCTGCTGATCGTGCCGCTGCTCAAGCTGTTCACGACGATCGGGTGGATCAACTCGTACCAGGCGATGATCGTCCCTTCGATGTCCTTCGCCCTGCCGCTGACGATCTGGAATTTGACGACGTTCTTCCGGCAGCTGCCGTACGAGCTGGAGCAGGCGGCCATGATCGACGGCTGCACCGCGTTCACGGCCTTCCGCCGCGTCATGCTCCCGCTGGCCGCGCCGGGCATCTTCACGACGGCGATCCTGGCCTTCATCGCGGCCTGGAACGAGTTCATCATCGCCGTCACCATGGTCAACGACCAGGCCCGCCAGACGGCCACCGTACGCATCGCCCAGTTCACGGGGGCCGCCAAGTTCGACACGCCGTTCGGCACGCAGATGGCCGCCGGCGTGCTGGTCACGATCCCGCTGGTGCTGCTGGTGCTCTTCTTCCAGCGCCGCATCGTCGCCGGCCTCACGGCGGGCGCCCTCAAGTAACCCTGCTCACCGCCCAGCCACCGGACCCACCGGCTGTCGCGCCACCGCTCCCCCACCGGCCTCGGCGACGACGCGAGCCGCGCGCGGCCCACGTCCAGCGCCGCTCGGTCGCAACTCCGGGGACGGCCGCACTGTGCGCGCACGCGATGGCGCATGGGTGGAGGGGCGGAGTGTACCGGCGGGACGATGGCGCGCGGCGGTGGACGGCGCAGAGGGCGGGACGGCGGGTGGTCACTCGCCGGGGATCTGGCCGGTCGGGGTTTCCGGGGACTCGTTGGGGTCGGGGCCCGACTGGGCCGCGAGGCCGACCACGATCACGACGGCGCTCCCCGGCTCGGCGCACGTGCCCGGCGGGACGGTCTGGCTGAGGATCGTGCCCACCCGGGACTCGTCGTCCACCACCTGCCCCTTCGACCGCACCGTGAAGCCCGCCGCGGCCAACGCCGCCCGCCCGTCCTCCTGGGACCGGCCGACGACCGGGGGCACCGTGACGCCGTTGCGGGCCACCGTGAGCGCCACCGGGGTGCCGCCCGCGGCGCGGCTGCCCGCCTTGGGCTGCGTGGAGAGCACCTGTCCGTCCGGCTGGTCGGAGCAGGAGCGAGTGACGGCGCCGACCGCCAGGCCCGCCCCGGTCAGCCTGGCCTCGGCGGCCTTGAGCTGCAGGCCCGTGACCGCGGGCACGGGCAGCCCCGCCGACACCTGGAGCGAGACCCTGCTGCCCCTGGCCACCGCCGTGCCCGGGGCGGGCTCCGCGCCGAGGACCTGGCCGATCTTCTGGGCCGAGTCGAGCTGGGTGACGGTGCCCAGGACCAGCCCGGCCTGTTTCAGCGCCTTCGCCGCCGCGCTCTTGTCCAGTCCCGTCAAGGGCGGGACCGGGACCGTGACCGGGTGTGCCACCGGAGGGTCGGAGGTGGGCTTGCTTTCCTGCGTTCTCTCGGACCTGGGCGGGGACGACCTGTCCGCCGGGGGGCGGGATTTCCCCGGATCCGACTGCGGGGGAACCGTCGGGCCGGCCGCCCGCGACGGCTGGACCTCGTGGCTCTGGTTCATCGCGGGGATGAGGGCTGCGAGCAGTACGGCGGCCGTGACGATCAGGGCCGCGCAGACCGCGATGACCGCCCTCGGCCAGCCGCGGCTCGACGTCGATGGAGCGTTCCCGTAGGTTGACTGCCCCGCCGGGCTCGGGCCGGAGGGCGGGCCGCCTTCCCGGGTGCCGGATAACCGGTAGCCGCCGGGTGTCCCCGTGGCCTCGGGCTGGGCGATCGGCGTCCGCGGCTCGGGGGAGGTCGAGCGCTGCTCGGGCACCAGCGGCGGCGTGGCCCGCAGGATGTGGGCCGGAGGCGAGTCCAGCACCTCGGCAGGCAACGCGGCTGATTCGCCCAATAACTCGAGCAGCAGGTCTCTGCTGGTGGGCCGGTTCCGCGCGTCCTTGTCCAGGCACGCCTCGACCAGCGTCCGCAGCCGCCCGTCCAGGCGCCCCAGCTCGGGCGGCGCGGTCAGGATGCGGTGCAGCACCGGCGCCACCGAGTCCTGCCCGAACGGCGCCGTCGCGTTGGCCGCGAAGCACATGGTGGCGCCCCACGAGAACACGTCCGCCGCCCCCGTGACGGCTGACGCCGTGATCTGCTCGGGCGCCATGTACGCGGGCGTGCCCACTCCCCGCCCGCTCACCGTGGCCGCCGCGTCCAGTGCCCTGGCCAGGCCGAAGTCGATCACCCGCGGCCCGTCGGAGCCGAGCAGCACGTTCTGCGGCTTGAAGTCCCGGTGGACGATCCCCGCCCGGTGGATCGCCGCGAGCGCGGTGGCCGTGCTGACCGCGAGCCGCTCCAGCGCGCCGCCCCGGCGCGGTCCGGTGAGCGCGACCTCCCTGTGCAGCGAGGGCCCGTCGACGTACTCGCTCACGATGTACGCCCGGCCCTCGTCGAACCCGGCGTCGATCACCTGCGCCGTGCAGAACCTCGCCACGTGCTTGGCCAGCTCGACTTCCCGCAGGAACGCCGCCCGCTCGTCGCCCACGGGCCCATGCAGCAGCTTGACCGCGTATGCCTCCCCGCCCAGCGAACCGAGGAACACCGTGCCCTGTCCGCCCTCACCCAGCCGCCCGGAAAGCTCGTACTCCCCGAGTCGCTGAGGGTCCCCCGTCCTGAGCGGCTGCGCCGTTGGCACGGGGCGCCTCCCCTCGCCGCCACCCCTTACTGCTTTCTACTGAAAGCAACGGGCCGCGTTCAGTCAACGGTGCTCAGGGCAATCGCTGCCTGACCGTGACACAGCTGGTCAAGAAGCCCGGGCGACCGTGCCGGAATACGTCACTTCGTCCTTACCTTGGCGCGTTACCTTGATGGCCATCCGGTTCGTGTCGGACATCGGGATCATCCGCACCGTGCCCGGATAGCACTCGTCGCCGGTGACCTGATCGAGGGTGAAGACCGTGCCGCTCCCGCTGCGCGCGAGCCGTCCGGAGCAGTGCAGGTCCGCTCCCCACCGCATCGCCCCGGCGTCGGAGCCTATGCGCAGCTCGACGGGGAAGACCCGGTGTGCGGTGAAGTGCTCGGCGGAGCCCGTCCACGTGCCCTCAAGCCCGGGCCCTTCAGCGCCCCGCAGCCAGAACACGAACCCGGCCACCGCCATGGCCACCCCGATCGCCGCCACGATCAGCTGCCAGGGCCGTACCCGCCTGCGGGCCGGAACCTCCGGGGCGGTGTCGCGTGTGACGGCGGGGAAACTCGTGGTGGGGTCGGGGTCCATGATCCGGCCAGGGTCGGCGCCGGGCGGCGCGGCCTCCATGACCAGCCGTATCCCGGCCGTGGCGGGGTCACCGGCGGCCGAGGCAGGCGCGGGGCGGGGGCGGCCGACGGCGGCCTGCGCGCCCGACGACAGCACGTCGCCACCCGCCTCCTGGCCCAGCAGCCGCCGCAGCACCTCCTCCGCGTCGGGCCGGTCCCCCGGCTCCCGCGCCAGGCAGGCCTCCACGATCTCCCGCAGCCGCCCGGTCAACGCCCCGAGGTCCGGCTTGCCGTACAGGATCCTGGCGAGGACCTCCTGGTAGGTCTCCGCCTTGTACGCGTGCCGCCCCGTGGCGGTGTAGACGACGGTCAGCCCCCAGGCCCACAGGTCGGCGGGCGGCCCGGCGGGCTCGCCGTTGATGCGCTCGGGCGCCAGGTACGCCGGGGTGCCGACGGGCATCACGCTGGTCGTGGCCGCGGTGTCCATGAGCCGGGCCACGCCGAAGTCGATCACTCGCGGCCCGTCGATCCCGAGCAGCACATTGCCCGGCTTGAAGTCGCGGTGCACGACGCCGGCCCGGTGGATGGCCCCGAGGGCGGTGGCGGTGCCGATGGCCAGGCGCTCCAGCGAGCCGCCCAGGCGCGGCCCCTTGGCGACGACGTGCTCCAGGAGCGAGGGGCCCTCGACGTACTCGCTGACCAGATAGGGGCGGTCGCCTTCGAGGTCGGCGTCGAGCAGCTGCGCCGTGCAGAACGCGGCCACCCTGCGGACCGCCTCCACCTCGCCCAGGAACCTGCGCCGCACGCCCGGATCGCCGGACAGGCTCGCGTGCAGCAGCTTGACCGCGACCTGTGCCCCCTGCTCGGAGTGGCCGAGGTAGACGACGCCCTGACCGCCCTGGCCGAGCCTGCGCGACAACCGGTACGACCCCAGCTGTCGCGGGTCATCGGCTCGGAGTACGGACATATTTCCCGATTATGCCGGGGTTTCGATCAACGCCGCGTACTGATCGAGGATCGGCAGGACCGCATCCGCGGGCCCGCCGGGCAGCGTGGCCACTGCCTCCTCGATGCCGAGCCCGGCGAAGTAGTCGAGCTTCTCCCTGGTCGGCAGCGTCCCGAACGGGATCACCTTGGCCATCGGCCGGCCCGCCTTCTCGCACGCCTCGCGCAACAGTGGCAACGCCGTCCTGATCCCCTTGCCGCCGATCGGCATCCAGCCCTCGGCGTACTCGGCGACCTGGGCGAACAACTTCGGCCCTGCGGCGCCGCCCACGTACACCGGTGGCCCGTCGAGGGGCTTGGGCCAGGACCAGGACGGCTCGAACCCGTCGAACGAGGCCACCTCGTCCCGCCACAACGCCTGCATGGCGAGCACGTTGCGCCTGGCCACCTCGCGGCGGCGACCGTACGGGACGCCGTGGTTCTCGATCTCCTCGACGTTCCAGCCGAAGCCGACCCCGACCACGACGCGCCCGCCCGACAGGTGGTCGAGCGTGGCGATGGCCTTGGCGGTCACGATGGGGTCGCGCTGGGCGGCGAGCAGGACGCCGGTCCCGACGCGCAGGCGCCGCGTCGCGGCGGCGGCGAAGGAGAGGGCCACGAGCGGGTCGAGCGTGCGCTTGTACTCCTCCGGCAGTTCGTCCTGGCCCGCCGCGGGAGGGGTACAGCGCGAGACCGGGATGTGGGTGTGCTCCGGCACGTAGAGCGAGTCGAAGCCGCGCTCCTCAGCCGCCCTGGCGAGGTCCTGGACCGGCATGGCCAGATCCGTGACGAACATCGTGACCCCGAGCCTCATGCGATCTCCTCCTCGTTAACCAAGCGATTGCTCGGTTAAGATTTCCAGAGTACCTTGCAGAAGACCGTCCCGCGGAAAGAGGTTCCCGGTGAAGTTTTCTATCTTCCTGAATCCGCAGATTCCCGGCTCCGGGTACGCGGCCGAGGAGAACGCCAAGGCCAGGCGGCCGATCGGGCGCGACACGGAGTCGTACCAGAAGCTGCTGCACGAGGTGCGGGAGATAGCCGTGCACGCCGACCAGATCGGCTTCGACGCGCTCATGATGACCGAGCACCACTTCCACTCGGAGGGCATGGAGTTCTCGGTCAACCCCCTGATGTTCCTCACCGACCTCGCCGCCAGGACCGAGCGGATCCTGCTCGCGCCGCTCGGCCTGGTGCTGCCCGCCTGGGACCCGATCAGGGCCGCGGAGGACGTGGCGCTGCTCGACCAGTTCTGCAAGGGACGGCTGCGGCTGGGGGTGGCGCGCGGCTACCAGAACCGGTGGATGAACGTGCTGGGCCAGCGCTGGCACGCGGCCGCCGCGCGTTCGGACGGGTCGGCGTCCGACACGCGGAACTTCGACGTCTTCGGCGAGGTGCTGAAGATCATGAAGCTGGCGTGGACACAGGAGACGCTGCGCTACAAGTCGGATGTGCTCGACTATCAGGTGCCCTATCCGTATGAGGGCATCGAGGGATGGCCGGCGCTGGAATGGACCCGGACGTTCGGCGCGCCCGGCGAGCTCTCCGAGGACGGGAAGGTGCAGGCCGTCTCCGTCTGCCCCAGGCCGTACCAGAAACCCCATCCGGAGCTGTGGCAACCGTTCACGATCTCGGACCGGTCGGTCATCAGGGCCGCCCAGGAGGACATCCTGCCGTGGATGTTCACCCCCAACCCGGACGATCACGCGGCCAAGGCCAAGCTGTACCAGGAGGAGTCGGCCAAGCAGGGCCGCCACTACAAGCTGGGCGAGCACACCGGCATCCTCAAGATCGTCGGCATCGCCGACACCACCGAGGAGGCCATCAACACCTTCGGCCGCAGCATTCCCAAGGACTTCGCCGCCTTCTTCGGCCCGTTCGGCTACCTGGAGGTGCTGCGGAAGAAGGAGGACGAGAAGCACAAGCCCATCTCCCCGGAGAAGGGCGACGCCAAGCGGATGAACGACGTGGAGATGGCGCTGTTCGGCACCCCGGACGACGTCAAGCGCGGGATCCAGCGCATGCTCGACCGCATGCCCGACCTGGAGTGGTTCGGGCTCTACATGCAGGGGCAGCAGGGCGTGCTGCCGCTGGACACGGTCAAGCGGAACCTGGAGCTGTTCGCCACCAAGGTCATCCCGGAGTTCCAATGAGGTTCTGGCTGGGGGCCTCGTTCGTCGACACCGACCAGTTCGTGGAGCTGGCACGGGCGGCCGAGCGGTGCGGGTTCGACACGCTGACCCTGTCCGACCATCTGTTCTACGCCGATTTCGCCTCTCCTTACCCGTACTCGCGGTCGGGCCGGCCGCGCTGGGACGCGCGTACGCACTGGCCGGACGTGTGGGTGACGATCGGCGCCATGGCCGCGGTCACCACCTCGCTCCGCTTCTCCCCGAACGTCTACATCGCGCCCGCCCGCGACCTGTTCACCGTGGCCAAGCAGGTGTCCACGGCGGCGGTGCTGTCGCGGGACCGCGTGACGTTCGGGGTTGGGGTGGGGTGGTGCAAGGAGGAGTTCGTCGGAACGGGTCAGGACTTCCACACCCGGGGACGGCGCCTGGACGCGATGCTCCCCGTCCTCCGCTCGCTCTGGGCCGGTGAAACGGTCGCGCTGGACGGCCTCCCCGAGCTGTCGATCTCCCCCACCCCCGCCCGGCCGATCCCCGTCCACGTGGGCGGCGACAGCGACGCCGCCCTGCGGCGCGCGGCCCGGCTGGGTGACGGGTGGATCGGGAACCGGATCTACACGGAGGAGCAGCTCGACGCCGTGCTGAACACGCTGCGGCGGCACCTTTCCGAGAACGGCAGGAGCGAGCCCTTCGACATCGTCGCGCCGCTCGCGGTGCTGCCGGACGCCGGCACGTACCGCCACTTCGCCGCCAAGGGCGTGACCGCGACCATGGCGGCGCCGTGGTGGCTGGCCACCCCCGAGGAGAAGGCCCGGTACGGCGAGGGGACGCTGGAGCTCAAGATCGCCACCATGGAACGCTTCGCCGAGGAGGTCATCGCCAAGCTCTGACGTCAGCGGGGCGGGAGGCCGAGCTCCACCGCGTGGAACCGTGGGACGAGCCGGTCGTCACGCTGGTGGGGGACGCCGTCCACAGCATGAGCCCGGGGCGGGGCTTCACCGCGGACGACTCCTCCCGTGACCACCCATTCGCGCCCTTCCGCCCCTCGACCCCGCACCACCGCCGGCTGACCCACCCTCCGGCCCTCTCCCCCGCCACCGCGCGCGTCGCACCGTCAACCCACCACACAGCGCCCCACCGTGCGCGTTGCGCCGACCTCCACCGCACACCACCCCGCCGACCCGGCGCCAGTGAGGGCGCGGCCATCACGGGCGGCCCGGGGGTGTGGTGGGGTGAGGACGGAAGAGGGGGAGATGGGCGATAGCCTCATCCTGTGCTGGAAAAGATCGCAGCCACCCGTTATGTGACCCCGTTGCGGGAGGGCGGGTCGTTGCCGGGCGTGGTCGAGGCCGACGACCTGGGCACGTACGTGGTGAAATTTCGTGAGGCGGGCCAGGGCCGGCGAGTGCTGGTCGCCGAGATCATCGCCGCCGAGCTGGGACGCCGGCTGGGGTTCAAGATCCCCGACCTCAAGCTCATCGACCTGGACCCGCAGCTCGGCATCAGGGAGCCGGACGAGGAGGTGCAGGACCTGCTCAAAGCCAGCACCGGACTCAACCTCGCAGTCGACTTCCTGCCCGGCGCGCTGGGGTTCGAGCCGTTGGCCTGGGTGGCGGACCCGGTGTTCGCGGCGAGGGTGGTGTGGTTCGACGGTCTGATCCACAACATCGACCGCAGCTGGCGCAATCCCAACCTGCTGGTCTGGCACCGCGACACGTGGCTGATCGATCACGGGGCGGCGCTCTGGTTCCACCACAACTGGAAGACGGCCGACCCCTGGCGGAAGTTCGACGCGGGTGACCACGTGCTCGCGCCGTACGCCGGTGACGTGCAGGCGGCGGGCGCCGAGCTGGCCGGTAAGATCGACCGCGAGCTGCTGGAGACCGTGACGGCGCTGGTGCCCGGCGAGTGGCTGGACGGCGAGCCGGGGTTCGACGGGCCGGAGGCGGTGCGCGAGGCGTACGTCGACCATCTGCTGCGGCGGGCGCACGGCCCGCACGAGTGGCTCGTGCGTTCCGAAGCGAAGGCTCAGAGGACCGGGCCGGGATCCGTGGGCGAGTTCTGGCGGGGAGGCGGCCGGTGACCAGGGACGTCTACGAGTACGCGGTGATCCGCGTGGTGCCCAAGGTGGAGCGCGGCGAGCTGATCAACGCCGGCGTGCTGCTCTACTGCCAGCCGCGCGGCTACCTGTGCGCCCGGGTCGAGCTCGACCCCGCCCGCCTGCGCGCCCTCGATCCGGCCGCCGACATCGACGCGGTCCGCCGCGCGCTCAGCGCGTACGAGCTGGCCTGCGGCGACAAGCCGGGACCGCTGGCCGAGGAGTCGCTCGGCGGCAGGTTCCGCTGGCTGACCGCCCCCCGCAGCACGATCGTCCAGACCGGGCCGGTGCACGCCGGTCTCACCACCGACCCGGACACCGAGCTGGCCAGGCTGTTCGACAAGCTCGTACGGGTCTAGAAGAGGACCGACATGAACGTGTCGACCTCCTGGAAGCCCACCTTGCGGTAGACGGCCCTGGCCGAGTGGTTGAAGTCGTTGACGTACAGGGTGACCACGGGGGCGAAGAGGCTCAGCGCGGCCTCCACGACGGCGGCCATGCCGGCGACGGCGTGGCCTCTCCCCCGCAGCTCCGGCGCGACCCAGACCCCCTGGATCTGGCAGGCCTGCGGCGTGACGGCCCCGATCTCCGCCTTGAACACCACCCGGCCGTCGTCGATGCGAGCGTAAGAGCGGCCGATCCTGATCAGCTCGGCCACGCGGGTGCGGTAGAGCGCGCCGCCGTCGCCGAGGTTGGGCGAGACGCCGACTTCCTCGGTGAACATGGCCACGCAGGCAGGCAGCAGGGTGTCGAACTCCTCCGGCCGCACCCGGCGCACCAGAGGATCGGCGGGCACCGGCGGCTTGCGCGAGGTGGCCATGACCGGCTGCGCCCACCGGATCGCCCGGGCCCGGCCCCAGTGCGGCTCGAGGCGCTCCCACAGCAGGGAGACGGCGTCGGCCGGGCCCACGATGGAGGAGCAGCGGCGCCCCTGTTTGCGGGCGCGGTCGGCGAACGCGTGCACGGCCTCGGGACCGGCGCTGACCGGCACCATGTTGGCACCGGCGTAACAGAGTGACACAAGTCCACCGCGCGGCCCGAACCCCCACATCTGCCCGCCCAGCCTCGCCGGATTGAGTCCGACGGCCCGCACCCGGGAGGAGACGAAGACGTTCGCGACCGGGTCGGTGTCCAGCAGGGCAAGGACCTCGTCCCGGTCGCTGTCGTCGAGCACGCGCGACGCCGATGTACGCAGCATCACATGGTCAGACTACGCGAAGGGTTACCGATTGGCTCATCGGGCGATGCCGACAGTAATCCTTTCTTGACGTCATTTCTCCCGTAGCAGCCCGAGGAGCCCGAGCGGGCCGCCCGCGTGGCGCCCGGCGGCCATGTGCTCGGACGCTTTCGGCTCGGGCAGCGCGGCGCACTCCACGTCGCGCGACGGCAGCGTGCCGTCCCTCAGGTACGCCGCGAGGCGGTCGTCCACGCACTTGTTACCGGACAGCGAGACGCCGTGGTTGCCGCCGCCCTCGATCACCATCGTCGCGTGGGGGAAGTGCCTGCGCATCTCCAGTGCCCCCTTGTACGGCGTCGCGGCGTCGTAGCGGGACTGGATCATGAGGATCGGCGGCAGCTTCGCCGACCCCTTCACCTGGACCGGCGTGCCGCCCTGGACCGGCCAGAAGGCGCAGGGGGCGTTGAACCAGGCGTTCGGCCAGGTCAGGAAGGGCGCCTGGCGATGCATCCGGGTCATGTCGGTCCGCCACGTCGCCCACTCGCGCGGCCACTTGGCGTCGGTGCACTGGACGCCCAGGTAGATGGCGTAGCCGTTCTCGTCTTCTGCGTCGTCCTTGCCGTGCTTGTCGTAGAGGGCGAGCAGCCCGTTGACGTCGCCCTGCCGCACATACGAGGACCAGGCCTGGGCGAACTGGGGCCACACCCGGTCGCTGTACCCCGCGATCGTGAAGATGTCGTCCAGTTCGCTCGGCCCCACGACCCCGCCCGCCGGGCGGACGCGCAGCCGGTCACGCATCGCGTAGTAGGCGAACGACGTCTGCTTGCTGGTGGCACCCAGCTTGTAGACCGAATTGTGCCTGGCGATCCAGTCGAGGAGCTGGCGGTGACGGTGCTCGAAGGCGCTGTTCTGCTTGAGGTTGGACTCGTACCAGACCTCCGTGGGGTCGATCGTGCTGTCCATGACGAGTCGCTTGACCCTGGTCGGGAAGAGTGTGGCGTAGACGGCCCCCAGGTAGGTGCCGTACGAGTAGCCGAGGTAGCTGATCCTCTCCTCGCCGAGCGCGGCGCGGATGGAGTCGATGTCCCTGGCGGAGCTCTCGGTAGTGAGGTACGGCAGCAGCCAGGCCCAGAGATTGCCGCACCGGTTCGCGAAGTCGGCGGCCCTCGAGAGCAGCACCCGCTCCTCGGCCTCCCCGTGCGGCACCGCGTCCGGTCTGGGCGCCTTGAAGTACGTCTCCGGGTTCACGCAGTGCACGGCCGGCTCGCTCCCGCCGACGCCGCGCGGGTCGAACCCGACGATGTCATACCGTTCGCTCACGTCCCGCGGCAGCGCCGCGGCCACGAACTCGGTCAGCGCCCGCCCGGACGCCCCCGGCCCGCCGGGGTTCACCAGGAGCGTGCCGAGGTGGTTGGCGTCCCTGGACACCTTCGCCTTGATCCGGTTGATGGCCAGCGCGATCGTCTGCCCCCAGGGCTCCCGGTGGTCGAGCGGTACGCGTACGGTGGCGCACTCGAGCTCGGCCGACGCGGCCTTCCCTGCCTCGCTCGGGCACGGTCCCCAGGCCACGGTGCCCGGCTCCCCCCTCGCACCGCTGGCCAGCGCCATCCCATCCGCGCTGACAATCCCGCCGACGAGCACCGCAACCCCGGCGACAAGCCCAACGACCCGCTTCACATGGCCCCCTTCCCCCGCGTTCACAGGCCTGCGATGCTTCCGTGCGCGACGGTGTCATGACGCTGGGTATGGGGAAATGCTTGCCATTTTGTAATGGCCTGATTGCATCGCGTAATCGCCCCACGCGGATGGGCCGTCAGGCCTCCGGGGCGCGCTGCGGACCGCGGTACGGCAAGGTCTGGCCGTAAACGATGCTGGTCGTCGTGCTGCCGAACTCGGCGAGCTCGCCGACCAGCCGTTCCAGATGGCGCATGGACGCCGCGGCGACCTTCAGCGTGTAGCAGTCGTCGCCGGTGGTCCGGAGGCACTCCAGGATCTCCGTCCGCTCGGAGAGCAGCCGGTGCAGCGGCTCGTGCCGGTTCCCCGGGTACTTGAGGCGCACGACGGCGAGCACCGCGAACCCGGCCTTCTCCAGGTCGACGTCGGCGTGGTAGCCGGTGATGACGCCCATCGACTCGAGGCGTCTCACCCGTTCGGTCGTCGCCGAGGAGCTGAGGTTCACCCGACGCCCCAGCTCGGTGAACGGGACGCGGCCGTCCCGCTGGACCTCCGCGAGGATCGCCCAGTCGGTCGCGTCAAGGTTCTCGGCCATCCGGCCAACATACCGGCAGAATCGCGGGCAAATACGGTTTATACCGGAAGGAATCTCTTAATGCTGAGGTGATCGCCTGGATAGCCTGAACCGGTGCGAATAGGCGTGAACATTCCGAACTTCGGGCCCGGCACCGACCCCGGCGTCCTACGCAGCTGGGCGCAGACGTTGGAGGGGCTGGGCTTCGACTTGCTGATGGTCTCCGACCATGTCGTGGTGACGCCCGATGTCGCCGAGCAGTATCCCGCGCCGTTCTATGAGCCGTTCACCACCCTCGCCTGGCTCGCCGGCATCACCAGCCGGGTCCGGCTCGGGACCACGGTGCTCATCGCGCCGTACCGGCATCCGCTCCTGACCGCGCGCATGGCCGCCAACCTCAACCAGCTCAGCGGCGGCCGGCTGGTCCTCGGCGTGGCCTCCGGCTGGGCCCGGCAGGAGTTCGCGGCGCTCGGCGTGCCGTTCGACCGGCGCGGGCAGCTCACCGACGACACCCTGCTGGCGCTACGGGCCGCCCGGGACGACACCGAGGACTACCGCGCCGGACCGATCCCGCTCTGGATCGGCGGCAACAGCGACACCGGCATCCGCCGGGCGGTCCGCCTCGGCGACGCCTGGCACCCGCTCAGGAACACCCTCCCCTGGCTGCGCGATGCGGTCAGCCGGATGAAGGCCATCGCCGGCGACCGCCCGGTGCCTGCCTTGGTCCCGCGCGTCATCCTGCGGATCACCGGCTCGCCGGTCACCGGTCCCGACCGCCTCGCCGGCGAGGGCACCATCGACCAGGTCGTCGAGGACCTCGAACAGCTACGGCTGCTCGGTGCCGAGACGGTCGTGCTCGACCCGTTCGACGGCGACCCTGACGAGACCCTTCACCCCGAGGCGAAATGGCAGATGCTCGCAGCCGTCGCCGCCCATTGGGACCTGCACCCGCGAATGGAGCAACCGTGACACAGGACGAGGAACGACTTCTGCGCCGCGCGATCGAACTCGCCGCCGCGGCACGGGCGGGCGGCAACCCGCCGTTCGGATCGCTGCTGGCGGGTCCGGACGGCCGCGTGCTCGCCGAGGAGCAGAACACCACGCTCACCGACGCCGACATAAGCGCGCACCCGGAGCTGAAACTGGCCCGCTGGGCGGCCCGCGAGCTCGATCCCGCCACCGCGGCCACCACGACCATGTACACGAGCTGCCAGCCCCTGCAGCATGTGCACGGGGGCGATCCAGCGGTCCGGGCTCGGCCGCGTCGTGTTCGCCCTCTCCGAGGAGCAGTTCACCGGCCTCAAACCGGGCGGCGGCTGGCCGCATGTGCCGCATGAGGGCCCGGCCCTGTACGACGAGGCGCGCGTCCCGGTCGAGGGATACTACCGGTAAGTCACCCGACGACGACCTGGGGGCCGGAGTCGTCGTCGAGGTCGACCTCGACGCCCATCTCCTCGGCCAGCCGGAGCGCCTCCTCGATCAGCGTCTCCACGATCTGCGACTCCGGCACCGTCTTGATGACCTCGCCCTTGACGAAGATCTGCCCCTTGCCGTTGCCGGACGCCACACCCAGGTCGGCTTCCCGAGCCTCGCCCGGCCCGTTCACCACGCACCCCATGACGGCCACCCGCAGCGGCACCTTGAGCCCTTCGAGCCCCGCCTGCACCTGGTCCGCGAGCGTGTACACGTCCACCTGGGCCCGCCCGCACGAGGGGCAGGAGACGATCTCCAGCCCCCGCTCCCGCAGCCCGAGCGACTCCAGGATCTGGGTGCCGACCTTGACCTCCTCCACCGGAGGCGCGGAGAGCGAGACCCGGATGGTGTCGCCGATGCCCTCAGCCAGCAGGGCGCCGAAGGCGACCGCCGACTTGATGGTGCCCTGGAAGGCCGGGCCGGCCTCGGTGACGCCCAGGTGCAGGGGGTAGTCGCACCTGGCGGCGAGCAGCCGGTACGCGTTGATCATCACGACCGGGTCGTTGTGCTTGACCGAGATCTTGATGTCGCGGAAGCCGTGCTCCTCGAAGAGCGAGCACTCCCACAGCGCCGACTCCACGAGCGCCTCGGGCGTGGCCTTGCCGTACTTCTGCAGCAGGCGCGGGTCGAGCGAGCCGGCGTTGACGCCGATCCGGATCGGCACCCCGTGGTCGGAGGCCGCCCGGGCGATTTCGCCCACCTTGTCGTCAAATTTCTTGATGTTTCCGGGGTTGACCCGGACCGCCGCGCACCCGGCCTCGATGGCCGCGAACACGTACTTGGGCTGGAAGTGGATGTCGGCGATGACCGGGATCTGCGACTTCTTGGCGATGATCGGCAGCGCGTCGGCATCGTCCTGGGACGGCACGGCCACGCGTACGATCTGGCAGCCCGACGCCGTCAGCTCCGCGATCTGCTGCAACGTGGCATTGACGTCGGCGGTCACCGTGGTCGTCATCGACTGCACGGAGACGGGCGCGTCGCCGCCCACGGGCACGCTGCCGACCATGATCTGGCGAGAGTGTCGGCGTTCGGCGAGCGGCTTGGGACGGACCGACGGTATGCCGAGAGCTACAGATGACATTTCAACCCTTACTGTGACGACGTTTTCAGTTTAGGTAGTGAGCTCCACCGCGCGGGCCCGGGCCCAGGCGTCGGCGGCGAGCACCTCTTCGACGGAGTCGGCCGGGGTCACCTGATGCTCTTCGACGACCTTGGCCACGGTGTCGACGATCGCGAGGAACGGCAGCTCACCGCGTATGAACGCGGCGAGGCACGCCTCGTTGGCCGCGTTGTAGACGGCGGGCGCGGTGCCGCCCTCGCTGCCGACGTGCCTGGCCAGCGCGACCGAGGGGAACGCGACGTCGTCGAGCGGCTCGAACGTCCACGTGTGCGCCTTGGTCCAGTCGATGGCCCGCGCCGCGCCGGGGATGCGGTGGGGGTGGCCGAGCGCCAGCGCGATCGGCAGCCGCATGTCGGGCGGGCTGGCCTGGGCCATGGTCGAGCCGTCGACGTATTCCACCATGGAGTGGATGATCGACTGCGGGTGGACCACCACCTCAATACGGTCGAAACCGAGGTCGAACAGCAGGTGCGCCTCGATCACCTCGAGCCCCTTGTTGACCAGGGTGGCGGAGTTGATCGTGATCATCGGGCCCATCGACCAGGTGGGGTGGGCCAGCGCCATCTCGGGCGTGACGTCGGCCATCTCCTCGCGCTTCATCCCCCTGAACGGCCCGCCGCTCGCGGTGATCACGAGCTGCTTGACGCTGTCGGGGTCGTAGCCGCCTGGCCCCGAGGCCCACAGGCACTGCTGCAGCGCCGAGTGCTCGGAGTCGACCGGCAGGATCTGGCCGGGCTTGGCCAGCCGCTTGACCAGCGGCCCGCCGATGATCAGGGACTCCTTGTTGGCCAGCGCGAGGGTCCTGCCGGCCTCGAGCGCGACCAGCGTGGAGGTCAGCCCGAGCGCGCCGGTGATGCCGTTGAGCACCGTGTCGCACGGCCACGCCGCCACCTCCGCGACCCCTTCTGGCCCGCCGAGCACCGTGGGCCGCACGCCGTGCGCGGCCAGCGCGTCCTGCAGCGCGGGCACGGCAGCCGCGTCGGCCACCGCCACCGCCTCGACGCCGAACTCGGCCGCCTGCCTGGCCAGCAACTCGACCTTGCCGCCCCCCGCCGCGAGCCCGGCGACCCGGAAGCCGCCCGGGTTGGCGGCCACGACATCGAGGGCCTGAGTGCCTATGGAGCCGGTGGAGCCGAGGACGACGACGGTGCGGAGGGTCTCTTCGTGCACCTGTCCATTGTCCCCGCTGCGGGACGTACTCAGGCACGCGGCACCGACCGTGCCAAAATTCCGTCACTTATGTGACCCGAGATAACGCAGTTGATTAGTGCCTGAATGCCGCTATATCGGAATGCGCAAATCTTGAGAAATCTGGATATTGCTACGGCTACCTTCCGTACCCCAGGTCCGGTTTTCGGGAGGTATGTAATGCACCGCAGAGTCGTTCTGCTTTCGATCCTCACCCTCACCGCGGGCGGCGCCGCCCTGCTCCCGGCGAGCACGGCACAGGCCGGCGTCCAACTGCGGCCGAAGCCCGCCCAGCACGCCGCGGCGGACTCGGCCTCCGAACAGCGGCAGGTCCTGACGTACTGGACCGAGCAGCGGATGGAGGCGGCCCAGCCACTGGACGCGCCGAGCCCCAAGAAGGGGGCGAAGCTGACCATGGACGAGGCCTCCGAGGGCACCCCGTGGACGGCGCCGCCCACCGGCGCGACCCGCGGCGGCGTGGAGTTGCAGGCGGCCAGATCGTCCGGCCAGCCGTGGACCGGCGGCGGCACGGCCGTGAAGACCACCGGCCGGGTCTTCTTCACCACACAGGGCCGGAACGCCTCGTGCTCCGGCTCGGCGGTGACCAGCGCGAACAAGAGCGTCGTGCTGACCGCCGGCCACTGCGTGAAGCTGAATGGCACGTTCCACACGAACTGGGTCTTCGTGCCCGCCTACAACAACGGTCAGCGGCCGTTCGGCACCTGGGCGGCCACGAAGCTGCTGACCACGCCGCAGTGGAACGCCAACGAGGACATCAACTTCGACGTCGCCGCCGCGGTGGTCGCGCCGCTGGAGGGCAAGACGCTGGTGGACGTCGTGGGCGGCCAGGGCGTCGCGTTCAACCAGCAGAGACGGCAGCAGATGTACGCGTTCGGCTACCCGGCGGCGGCGCCGTACGACGGCTCGAAGCTGATCTACTGCAGCGGCCGGGCCTTCGACGACTTCCTCATGAGCAATGACCATGGCCTGACCTGCAACATGACCGGCGGTTCGAGCGGCGGCCCCTGGATGCTGAATTTCAACGAGTCGACCGGGCTCGGCACCCAGAATTCGGTCAACAGCTTCAAATACAACTTCGCCCCCAACTGGATGTTCGGCCCATATTTCGGGAACGAGGCCCAGGCCGTCTACCAATCGGCACAAAACACCAACACACTCTGAGTGATTTACCGAAAGTAGTCACAAGAACACACCTCGTGGTGCAGACTCCGGGGGCATGACCTTGAGCACCCCCCTGCTTGCGGCCGCTCCGCTCCTGGCGGGACTGATCGGCCCCGCCCTCCTCGGCGGGGCCCCCGGCCGGCAGCAGGCCGACCAACCCGCCCCCAGGGCAGTGCGTACCGAGATAGTCGAGCACGTGGCCGCCCGCACCGCCGACGACCAGCGGCGCGTGCTCGACTACTGGACGCCGGAGCGCATGGCCAAGGCACTCCCGATCAGCCTGCTGGACATCGTGACGGACGGCGCGGGCCTGCTGAGCGGCCTGACGGGCCGCACGGGCGTACGCGCCGCCCCGGACCTGTCTGGCGGCCGCGTGTCCCCCCATGTGTCACGCGACGCCTTGAACCTGGGCCCCTCCAGCCCCGGAACGCGGCGCCACCAGGCGGCCACGCGACCGCAGACCAACACGGTCGGCTCGCGCTGGATCACCGGCGGCGCCGTGGCCAGGACCACGGGCCGCGTCTTCATGACGGTGTCCGGGGCCGACTTCGTCTGCTCGGCGAGCACGGTCAGGAGCGCCAACAGGGATGTCGTGATCACCGCCGGCCACTGCGTCAAGGACGGCGCGGGCGAGTGGGCGGCGAACTGGACGTTCGTCCCCGGGTACGGCACGTCCGGCCTGCGGCCGTACGGGCAGTACGCGGCGCGCCGCATGTTCGTCGCCGGACCGTGGTCACGCAGCGGCGACGACAACTACGACGTGGGCATGGTCGCGCTGGCCACGTCGGGCGGCAGGCACGTGGCCGACGTGGTGGGCACGCAGGAGATCGCCTTCAACACCGCACGCGGAGGCCAGGCGTTCGGCTTCGGCTACCCCGCCGACCCGCCGTACGACGGCAGCCACCTGGTCTACTGCGCGGGACGGCTGAAGGAGGACCCGTACGGGCAGAGCCGCGACCAGGGCCTGGCCTGCGACATGACGGCGGGCTCGAGCGGCGGGCCGTGGATGACCACGTTCGACCCGGCCTCGGGCAGGGGCACGATCACGTCGCTGAGCAGCTTCAAGTACAGCGACGACCACCGCACCATGTACGGCCCGTACTTCGGCGACACCGTCAAGGCCCTCTTCAACACGGTGGAACACGCATAGCCCGGGCGGCGGGGACGGTAAGCCCGGTCAGAGCGTCAGACCGGTCAGAACCATGACCTTCTCGTAGGTGAGGTCCTCCATCGCCGAGTGCAGCCCCTCGCGCCCGATCCCGGAGTCCTTGACCCCGCCGTAAGGCATCTGGTCCGCCCGGTAAGAGGGCACGTCGCCGATGATGACGCCGCCAACCTCCAGCTCCCGGTTCGCGCGGAAGGCGGCGTCCAGCGAGCGGGTGAACACCCCGGCCTGGAGCCCGTACTTCGAGTCGTTGACCATCGCGTACGCCTCGTCGATCGAGGCGGCGGGCTGGAGGATCATGACGGGCCCGAAGACCTCCTCGCAGGCCACCTTGGCGTCGTGCGGGACGTCGGCCAGCACGGTCGGGGCGATCGTCGCGCCCTCGCGGGTGCCGCCCGCCAGCACGCGGGCGCCCGCGGCGACCGCCTCCTTGACCCACTGCTCCACCCGCTCCGCCGCGGCTTCCGAGACCAGCGGGCCCACCTGCGTCTTCTCGTCCGCCGGGTCGCCGGCGACGAGGCCGGAGACGGCCGGGAGGAGGCGTTCGACGAAGGCGTCGTAGACGGGCTGCTCGACGATCACCCGCTGCACGGCGATGCAGCTCTGGCCGGCCTGGTAGTTGGAGTAGAGGGCGATGCGCTGGGCCGCCCAGTCGAGGTCGGCGTCGGCCAGCACGACGGCCGCCGCGTTGCCGCCCAGCTCCAGCGTCACGTGCTTGCGCGGCACCTGGTCGGCGATGGCGTAGCCGACGGGCGCGGAGCCCGTGAACGACACCACGGGAAGACGAGGGTCCTGGACCAGTGCCGAGGCGCGCTCGTTCTCGATCGGCAGGACCGAGAACATCCCCTCGGGCAGGTCGGTCTCCGCCAGGATCTCGCCGAGCAGGAGCGAGGAGAGCGGCGTGGCGGGGGCGGGCTTGACGATGACGGGGGCGCCGACGGCGATGGCGGGGGCGACCTTGTGGGCGACCAGGTTCAGGGGGAAGTTGAACGGGGTGATCGCCAGCACGGGCCCGTGCGGGACGCGGGAGACGTACGCCAGCCGCCCGGCCGCGGCGGGCTCGGTGTCGAGCCGCTGCACCCCGCCCGACCAGCGCCGGGCCTCCTCCGCGGCGAAGCGGAACGTGGCGACGGCGCGGCCGACCTCGCCGCGCGCCCAGAGGATCGGCTTGCCGTTCTCGGCCGTGATGAGATGGGCGATCTCGTCGGCCCGCTCCGCGAGGCGGCGCGACACGTGGGCCAGCGCCTCGGCCCGCACGTGCACGGGCAGCGCGGCGGCCTCACGGGCCACCGCGTGGGCGGCCGCGACGGCCTGCTCGACCTGGGCGTCGGTCGGCACCGAGTGCCGCCCGACCACGCGGCCGTCATGGGGGTTGGTCACAGTGAGCTCGGAGTCCCCGGTCGCGGCGCGGCCGGCCAGCCAGAAGGTACGCACGTCCATACACCTGACGTTATGCCAAGCCGGCCATGGGGGATTTACACCACGGTGCACAAGACTCCCATGAGGGCTCACCGTTAAGTACAAGCCCCGTGGTATACCCATGATGTAACAGAAGTAGACCCAATTCGGGATGTTTACCATGCGGAGTGGTTTGAGCGATCTCCGCCATGGCTAAGTCATCGTGTGCGGGTCTCCAGCGCGGCGGGCCCCCGACCAGAAAGGCGTGGGCCCCGTGACCGAACAACGTGAGGTCACAAGGACGCTTAGTTCCTTGGGCACGAGGGAGGTCTCATGACCTCGGCGCCACTGGGCCTGCAAGGCGCCTACCTCCTGGGTGAGCGCGCCAGCCACGACGAACTTCGCTCGCGCCTCCTCGACGTGGCGGTGAACCTCCTTGAGACCGACGGCCCCGACAGCCTGACCATGCGCAGGATCGCCGCGGAGGCGGGCTGCACGACGACCGTCATCTACACGATGTTCGGCAACAGGGAGGGGCTGGCGGAGGCGCTCTATCTGGAGGGGTTCGAGCGCTTCCGCCGTTTCCTGGAGGCGGTGCCGGCGCGGCGCAACCCGTTCGAGCACCTGACCGCGCTCGGGCCCGCGTACCGGGAGGCGTGCCTGGCCGAGCCCGGTTACTACAGCCTGATGTTCGAACGGGCGATCCCCGGCTTCGAGCCGAGCGAACGCGCCAGGACCCTGGCCCGCGCGGCCCTGAACATCCTCGACCGCGTGATCGCCGACTGCATCTCGGCCGGATACCTGATCCCGACCCAGCCCCGCAAGATCGCGGACGCGCTGTGGGCGGCGGCCCAGGGAGCGATCAGTTTGGAACGCGCCGGTCACCTGCGCGACGGGAGCACGTACGAGGCGGTCACGACAGCGACCATCTGCTGCTACCTGGTGGAGAAGCAGGAGTGAGGCTCCTGTCCCCTGTAAGCTCCAGCACACGGACAAGGGGGGACATCGTGAATCGTCGTCGTGCTTACGCCGTGGCGCTCGCCGCATCGGCGCTGGTCGCCGGCATGGGCTCAGCACGGCCGACGCCGACCCCGACCCCCACGCCCACGCCCTCCCCAAGTGCGACGCAGAGCGACGGCACGCTGCAGATCCTCACCTACCGCGGCTACGCCGAGTACGGCGGCATCAGCCCCAAGGCCAACTGGGTGGGCACGTTCGAGAAGGAGACCGGCTGCCGGATCGCCAAGCTCGACACCGTGCAGACCGCCCAGGACATGGAAACGGCCGCCGCGCGGCCCTACGACGTGATCTCCGCCGGCCCCGTCCTCGCCGCCGACCTGATCGAGCGCAAGCAGGTGCAGCCCATCGACCCGGCCAAGGTGACCGGGTACGACGACATCGATGAGCGCTTCCGTGACATGTCCACCGTGTCGGGCAAGGTGTACGGGGTGCCGTACCTGTGGGGCTATCACGAGTTCATCTACGACTCGGCCAGGGCCAGGGGCGACATCGAGCAGGCGTTCGCGTCTGACCGGGTCGCGCTCAGGGACACCCCGCTCACGATCGCCGATGCCGCGCTGGCCGACGGGTCGGTGAAGGAGCCGTTCGAGCTGACCAAGGACCAGCTCGATCGGGCGATGGCCCTGCTCGAGGGGAACAAGGGCCGCACTTATTGGAAGAACCCGCTCGACCTGGTCCAGGGGTTCGCCACCGGCACGCTCGACTACGCCCAGGCCACCCCGTACTACCGCCTGCTCCTGCAGAAGGCCGGAATGCCGGTCAAGACCCTTAAGACGGACAAGACCACTGGATGGGTGGATTCCTGGATGCTCGGCGCGAGCGTCTCCGACACCACGTGCGCCTACCGGTGGCTCAACTGGGTGACCGAGCCGGACGCGCAGCGTGACGCCGCCGCCTGGGTGGGTCTGGCGCCGGCCAACGCCAAGGCGTGCAAGGGGCGGGCCAAGCTGATGTGCGAGACGTACGGGCGGGGCAAGGAGCTGGACCGCGTGGCCTTCGCCGTACGGCCGCCCGGGGGTTGCCGGGCGGATGACGGGGAATGCACTGAATACCTGGCCTGGACCGACAGATGGCAGAAGCTCGCCAAATGACGGTGACGCGGGCGCGCCCGCTTCCCCCCGCAGGGCGCGGCCTGTAGGGGCGCCCCGGGCCTTCCCCCTCGTCCCGGGGCGTCTCGTTTCGCAGTGGTCAGCGGGACGGGAACGCCACGACGGTGGCCGTAGGAGCCGGCACGAGCGCCTCGGCGCAGTCGCCGCAGGCCAGAACCGCCGAGTTGTCGGGCAGCACGCCCACGCGCACGCGCGGGCGCGGCCATCTCTTATGGCAGACGACGCAGGCGTCGCCGTCGCGCTGGGCCAAGGTGAGGCCTTCAGGGTCGAACGTCAACATACTCCGCGCCGTTCTGGTCGGACTCCAGTTCATCACGCTCCCTGCGGCCGTCGCCCATCCGCATGTCGGAACCGTTATAACCCTGACCGAGGCCGTGAGCGTCCAGCTGAGCGTCAAGTCAGGGTGAATTCTCTACCCGACTGACGCCACTTACACCACAAAATCGGGCATCCAGCCGCAAGCCGGATGCCCGATTGGTGGGGGTTTCCTCTAGAGTTCGGCGATCGCCTTCTCCAGGATGCCGAGGCCCTCCTCGAGCAGGTGCTCGGGCATGACCAGCGGGGGCAGGAAGCGCAGCACGTTGCCGTACGTGCCCGCCGTCAGCACCAGCAGGCCCTCGGCGTGGCAGCGCTTGACGACCTCCTGCACGGCGGCGGGGTTCGGCTCCTTGGTGCCCGGCTCGACCAGCTCGATCGCGATCATCGCGCCCCGCCCGCGGACGTCGCCGATCACGTCGAAGCGCTCCTGGAGCGCCTTGAGCCGGGGCAGCATGATCTCGCCGATGCGGCGGGACTTCGAGACGAGGTCCTCCTCCTCGATGGTCTCGAGCACGCCGAGCGCGGCCTCGCAGGCCAGGGGGTTGCCGCCGTACGTGCCGCCGAGGCCGCCGGCGTGCACCTTGTCCATGATCTCCGCGCGCCCGGTCACGGCGGCCAGCGGCAGGCCGCCCGCGATGCCCTTGGCGGTGGTGATGATGTCGGGTACGACGCCCTCGTCCTCGCAGGCGAACAGGTCGCCCGTCCTGGCGAAGCCGGTCTGCACCTCGTCGGCCACGAACACGATGCCGTTGGCCTTGCAGAACTCCGCGATCCGCGGCAGGAAGCCCCTGGCAGGCACGATGAACCCGCCCTCGCCCGCGATCGGCTCGATCACCACGGCGGCCACGTTGCCCGCGCCGATCTGCTTGTTGATCAGATCGATGGCCTGCTCCGCGGCCTCCTCTGCGCAGTTCTCCGGCCCGGTCGGCCAGCGGTACGGGTACGCCAGCGGCACCCGGTACACCTCTGGCGCGAAGGGACCGAAACCATGCTTGTACGGCATGTTCTTGGCCGTCAGTGTCATCGTGAGCAGCGTGCGGCCGTGGTAGCCGTGGTCGAACACGACGACGCCCTGTCTGCCGGTGGCGTGCCTGGCGATCTTGACGGCGTTCTCCACGGCCTCGGCGCCCGAGTTCACCAGGAACGTGCGCTTCTCGTGGTCGCCCGGGGTCAGCTCGTTCAGCTTCTCGCAGACCCGGACGTACGACTCGTACGGGGTGACCATGAAACACGTGTGGGTGAAGTCGGCGACCTGCTTCTGCACACGTTCGACGACCTTGGGGGCGGCGTTGCCGACGTTCGTCACAGCGATGCCGGAGCCGAAGTCGATCAGCGAGTTCCCGTCGGCGTCCTGCACCACGCCGCCGCCGGCGCGGGTGACGAAGACCGGCAGCGTGGTTCCGATGCCGGGAGGGACGGCGGCCTGCTTGCGGGCCAGCAACTCCTGCGACTTGGGGCCTGGGATCGCGGTCACGACGCGCCGCTCCTGGGGAATGCTCATGTCTCGACGCTACGGCGGGCTCCCACCTGCGCCGATACGTCGATATGTAACACTGAATTGGTCGTCTTTGCCAGAATGGACAAAATTTGCATGCCACCTTCGCTCCACACCGTCATACGCCGCATGGCCCTGCGGCCGGTGGCCGGTATCCCGGGCTCCGCGACGCCCGGCCGTGGCGGTGTGCTGGACGCGGTGGTGCGCTGGGTGGCGGTCAGCGAGCTCGCGGACCCGACGCCCTACCTGGAGGGCGGTGAGCTCCTCCTCACCACAGGCATGCGGATGGAAGGCGACCAGACCCAGTATGTCGCCCGGCTCGTGGCCCGCGGCGTCGCGGGGCTCGGGTTCGGCGTCGGCGTCTCGCACGAGGAGGTGCCGCCCGCCCTGGTCTCCGCCGCCGACGAGGCCGGGCTGCCGCTGCTGGAGGTGCCGCGCGAGACCCCGTTCATCGCGATCGGCAAGGCCGTCAGCGAGCTGCTGGCGGCAGAGCAGTACGAGGAGATCACCCGCGCCTTCGCCGCCCAGGGCCGCCTGACGCGGGCGGCGCTCCGGCCGGCGGGCATGCACGCGGTCATCGACCGGCTCGCCAGGGAGGTCGGCGGCTGGGCGGCGCTGCTGGAGGAGTCGGGCGAGGTCCGCCACGCCACCCGCGGCGCCAGCACGGACGCCGTCGTGGCCGAGCTCACCCGCCTGCGCGCGCCCGAAGGCGCGACGCGCGAAGGCGAAGGCACCGCACACGCGACCGGAGACACAACGCCCGCGGGGTGGGGTGCCGGGCGCGCGGGGCCGTTGCCTGCCAGCCTGGCGCTGTCGGGCCCCGGTGAGCACATCGTGGTGCAGCCGCTGGGTGGCGGGGCGCGACCGCGCGGGTTCTTCGCCGTCGGGGCCGAGGAGCCCTTCTCGCCGGTCACCCACACGGTGATCAACGCCGCGGGGTCCCTGCTCACCCTGGCCATGGAGCAGGGCAGGACCCAGCTGGAGGCCGTGCGGCGGACCCGCTCCGCCGTGCTGGAGCTGCTGCTGGGCGGCGCGAAGGAGCAGGCCCGCGCGGTGCTGAGGCCGCTCGGCGGGCGGCTCCCTGAGGAACCGCTCGCGGTGCTGGCGGCGGACGCCGACGCGCTCGAGTCCCTGGAGCCGCACGCGTTCGCGGCGCTGCTCGGCGACGACGGCACCCCCCAGGGGACAGCGGGCTCTCTGGCCGTGGCGCTGGTGGCCGCCGCGGTGGCGGAGAAGGCCGCGCTGGAGGCGGACGGGCCGGTGGGTGTCAGCCTGCCATGCGGTTACGCCCCCGAGTCCCTGCACGGCGCGCTGGCCCAGGCCAGGCGCGCGCTGGAGGCCGCCAGGAGCGGCTGGGCGCCGGCGACCGCCCTCGAAGCGGCCACTGGCCGGAAGAACGGCCGAGGGCGGGTCGTGAGGTTCGGTGACCTGGCCGGGCAAGGGCTGCTCGGGCTGCTCGACCAGGCCGCGGTCCAGGCGTTCGCCGCCGCGCTGCTGGCCCCGCTCACCGCGTACGGCGCCAAGCCCGACCTGGTCGGGTCGCTACGCGCGTACCTGGACAGCAACGGCCACTGGGACGCGGCGGCGCAGCGGCTCGGCGTGCACCGCCACACCCTGCGCTACCGCATGAAGCGGGTCACCGAGCTGCTGGGTCGCGACCTCGACGACCCGGGAGTGCGAGCCGAGCTGTGGCTCGCACTCCAGGCGACCCGCCGATGAGAATCACTTGTTGGTGGGAAAGCCCAGGTTCACGCCGCCGTGCGAGGGGTCGAGCCAGCGGGAGGTGACGACCTTGCCGCGGGTGTAGAAGTGCACGCCCTCGGTGCCGTGCACGTGCGTGTCACCGAAGAGCGAGGACTTCCAGCCGCCGAAGCTGTAGAAGGCCATCGGCACCGGGATGGGCACGTTGATGCCGACCATGCCGACCTCGACCTCGTTCTGGAAGCGCCTGGCCGCGCCGCCGTCGTTGGTGAAGATCGCGGTGCCGTTGCCGTACAGGCCGCCGTTGATGATCTCCAGCCCCTCCTCGTAGGAGGACACCCGCACGATCGACAGGACCGGCCCGAAGATCTCGTCCGTGTGCGTCTGCGAGCCCGCCGGCACGTGGTCGAGCACGGTCGGGCCGAGCCAGAAGCCGGGCGTCTCCGCGGCCTTGCCGCCGCCGAGCACGGCCGTCTCGCGGCCGTCCACGACCAGCTTGGCGCCCTCCTCGACGCCGAGGTCGAGGTAGGAGGCGACCTTGTCGCGGTGCACCTCGGTGACGAGCGGCCCCATTTGGGACTTCGGGTCGTCGCCCGGGCCGATCACCAGCTCGTCCACCCGCTTGACGATCTTCTGTACGAGCTCGTCGCCGATCGGGTCCACGGCCAGCACGACGGAGATCGCCATGCACCGCTCGCCCGCCGAGCCGAAGCCCGCCGACACGGCCGAGTCGGCCACCAGGTCGAGGTCCGCGTCGGGGAGGACGAGCATGTGGTTCTTGGCGCCGCCGAGGGCCTGCACGCGCTTGCCGTGCGCGGTGCCGGTCTCGTAGACGTACTTGGCGATCGGGGTGGAGCCGACGAACGACACGCCGCGCACGTCGGGGTGCTCGAGCAGCCGGTCCACGGCGACCTTGTCGCCCTGCACGACGTTGAACACGCCGTCGGGCAGCCCGGCCTCCTGCCAGAGCCGCGCCATGAGCAGCGACGCCGACGGGTCCTTCTCTGACGGCTTGAGCACGAACGCGTTCCCGCAGGCGATCGCGACCGGGAACATCCACATCGGCACCATGGCCGGGAAGTTGAACGGCGTGATCCCGGCCACGACGCCCAGCGGCTGGCGGATGGAGTAGGAGTCGACCCTGGTCGAGACGCCCTCGGAGAAGCCGCCCTTGAGCAGGTGGGGGATCCCGCAGGCGAACTCCACGACCTCCAGGCCGCGGGCCACCTCGCCGAGCGCGTCGGAGTGGACCTTGCCGTGCTCGGCGGAGATCAGCGCGGCCAGCTCGTCGCGGTGCGCGTACATGAGCTCGCGGAAGCGGAACAGCACCTGCGACCGCTTGACCAGCGACGCGTCCCGCCAGGCGGGGAACGCCGCGACGGCGGCGGCCACGGCCGCGTCCACGTCGGCCACGGAGGCGAGGGCCACGTGGCCGCTGACCTCGCCGGTCGCGGGGTTGTAGAGCTCGGCGGCGCGGGGGGCGCCGTCCGCGAGAGCTCCGTTGATCCAATGCTTGACGGACTTCACTGGGCTGCTGCCTCTGCGTTGATGGTTTCGAGGGCGGTCACGATGATGCCGAGGCCTTCGATGGCCTCGTCCACCGTAAGGGTGAGAGGCGGTGCCATGCGGATGGCGGTGCCGTACAGGCCGCCCTTGCCCGCCAGCAGCCCGGCCTTCTTGGTCTCCTCCATGAAGCGGGCGGCCTGGGCGGGGCTCTCCAGCTCGACGGCGAACATCAGGCCCTTGCCGCGCACGTCCCTGACCACGGGCAGCCGCGTGGCGGCGTCCTTGAGGCCGTTGATGATGATCTCACCGGTACGCGCGGCGTTGGCCTGCAGGTCGTGGTCGAGCACGTAGTCGAGGGTGGCGTTGGCGGCGGCCATGGAAACGGGGTTGCCGCCGAACGTGGCCAGCCCCACGGCGTGCGGTGCGTCCATGAGGTCGCCGCGCGCCACGACGCCGCCGACCGCGAAGCCGTTGCCCAGCCCCTTGGCGAAGGTCATCATGTCGGGGGTCACGCCGTGGTTCTGGATGCCGAAGAACGCGCTGCCGGTGCGGCCCCACCCGGTCTGCACCTCGTCGGAGATGAACAGGATGCCCTGCTCGTCCAGGACCTCCTTGTACGCGGCGAACAGCCCGTCGGGGGCCATCGTGAACCCGCCCACACCCTGGATCGGCTCGGCGATCAGCGCGGCCACGTCGTTGGAGACGGCCGTGGCGAGCACGTGGCGCAGGTCGTCCACGCACGCCTGGATGTACTCGGCGTCCGACATGCCCTTGAACTGGGCCAGATGCCGGTCGGCGCCGTGCAGGAAGTGCACGTTGAACGGGGAGAGCGAGTTGTTCTTCCAGGAGCGGTTGGAGGTGACGCCGATCGTGCCGAAGCTGCGCCCGTGGTAGCTCTGCCGCATGGCGAGCACCTGGTCGGTCTTTCGCGCGTACGTGGCCAGCAGCAGGGCGGTCTCGTTGGCCTCGGTGCCGGAGTTGGTGAAGAAGACCTTGGCGTCGGGGATGCCGGAGACCCGCGCGATCTTCTCGGCCAGCTCGATCTGGCCGCGCAGCAGGTAGACGGTGCTGGTGTGGACCACTCCTGTGGCGATCTGGCGCTCGACGGCCTCACGCACCTCGGGCACGTCATACCCGATCATGTTGGTCAGGATGCCGGCGAAGAAGTCCAGATAGCTCTTGCCGTCGGCGTCGATGACGCGGTTGCCCTTGCCGCTGACGATCTCGATGGGGTCGTTGTAGTTGAGTGCCAACCAGTTGGGCATCACTGCCCGGTGGCGCGCGAGAAGCTCCGACATGCTACCGAGTATCCCTTTTTCCATCCGTGCACTCCCACCCGCAACCTGTCGGCGTAGGGGAAAAATCCCTTACATCGTGCAAACTACATGGACTACCCAAAAGGCCAGGTAAGCCGGACCCCTGACCCGCCCCCTAGGGGATTCCCCGTCCGCCTGGAGGCGTACGTCGCGCCGGGCCGGTACGCCGCGGGAGGCACCGCGAATGACCACTGGCGGCCGACGACCGGGGCCATGCCGGTCGACCACCATCGGATCATCCAGAAACGCGAAGGAGAGATTGCGATGACCGTCACCATCGACCGCCGCCCCGAGGCCCCCTCCGGCCCGCCCAAGCTCGACCGCGACCAGCTGCGCCGGGCCCAGCAGGACACGCTGGACACCCCGCGCATGCGGTACAGCCTGCTCGCCAAGATGATGTTCAAGCCGGTGGACATCATGTACGGCAAGAAGGGCTCGTACACGAAGTTCGCGATGCTGGAGATCATCGCCCGGGTGCCGTACCAGGCGTGGGAGCGGATGGGCTACTGGGCAGTGCACCGCTACCGGGGACGATCGGCGCTGGCCAGGAGGGTCTTCGAGCGGATCGTGGAGGCCCGGGCCGACCAGGACAACGAGCAGTGGCACCTGCTGATCATGGAGGACCTCGTGCAGCGCACCGGGCAGAAGCAGAGCTGGCTGCTGCACAGGGCCGCCCCGTGGCTGATCGCGTTCTTCTACTACCACGTCTCCTGGATGCTGTTCCTGGTCAGGCCGGAGTGGAGCTACCGGCTGAACGCGGAGTTCGAGGACCACGCCGAGCACGAGTACATGACCTTCGTGGCCGAGAACCCGGAGCTGGAGTTCGTGCCCGACCCCGGCACGTACGCCGCCGAGTACGGCCGCTACCGCTCGGTGGCCGACCTGCTCAGGCAGATCGGCCACGACGAGCGCACCCACAAGCTCGACAGCCTGGAGAGCATGCGGGAGCCCCGTGTCCGTTAGACCTTCACGGGTTCAGGGGTCGCCGCGGCCGGGCGCAGCACGGCTGCCGCGAGCAGCGCGGCGGCCACGCAGAACGCGGCCCCGACCCACGAGCCCAGGTGCATGGCCGAGGTGAACGCCTGGTTGCCGGCCTCGGCGAAGCCCGCCAGATGCGCGCCGCCGATCGACTCCCTGGCGGCGGCGGGCAGGTCGGCCGGCATCTGCGAGGTGTACTGCCCGGCCAGCACGCTGCCCAGGATCGCGATGCTCAGCGCCATGCCGACCTGCTGGACGGTGTCGTTGAGCGCCGAGCCGACGCCGGCGTGCTCCACGGGGATGGCACTCATGAGCGAGGAGTACGCGGACGGCCCGGCCAGCCCGCCGCCCACACCCATGATCACCAGCCCCGTGAGCAGCGGGAGGTATCCGGTGGTCGTGGCCATGACGACGAACCCGCAGGCCATCACCAGCAGCCCCGCCCCGATCAGCGCCCGGTTGCTGACCTTCTTGCCCAGTCCGGCGCCCACGCCGTTGAAGATCGCGGCGGCCACGCCGTAGGGCAGCATGGCGAGGCCCGCCTGCATCTCCCCGTAGCCCAGCACGAACTGCAGGTACTGGGTCAGCATCAGCATCACGGCGCCCGCACCGAAGGCCATCAGCAGGATCGAGAACGACGAGCCGCTGAAGTTGCGGTTGGCGAACAGGTGCAGCGGCAGCATCGGCTGCTCCTGCCTGCGCTCCCAGATCACGAACGCACCCAGGGCGATGACCGCGATCGCGATGCCGATCACGTTCCATTCGCGCTCGATGATGACGTACACGGCCGCCGTCAGCCCCACGCTCGACAGCACCACGCCCACCGGGTCGATCTTCCGCCCGCTGCTGCGGCTCTCGGGCATGAGCACGAGGGCGGCCACGACGGCGATGGCCGCGATCGGGATGTTCAGCAGGAAGACCGAGCCCCACCAGTAGTGCTGCAGCATGAGGCCGCCCAGCGTCGGGCCCGACACCATGCCGACCAGGGCCACCGCGCTCCAGGCGGCCATCGCCTTGCGCCGCTCCTCCTCGTCGAAGACGGTCATCAGGATCGACAGCGTCGAGGGCATGACGAGCGAGCCGCCGATGCCCATCAGCGCACGGGCGGCGATGAGCTGCCAGGGCTCGGTGACGAGCACGGCCACCAGGGACGCGCCGCCGAAGAACACCAGGCCGATGATCAGGAACAACCTGCGGCCGTACTTGTCGGACAGGCTGCCCGAGGTGAGCAGCAGTCCGGCGTAGGCCAGCACGTACGCGTCGATGATCCACTGGATGTCCGACGGGCTCGCGCCCATCTCCTCGTTCAGCGAGGGGATGGCGAGGTTGAGGATGGTGTTGTCCACGACAAGCACCAAAAGCGCCAGGCAGAGTACGACGAGTATCCACCAGCGGCGCGGATCTCGTACAGTGTTCGAGTTCACTCGCACAGCGTACGATAATCCTCGTACACTGTGCGAGTGGATTTATCCTTGGAGAATGAGCGCCAAGCAGTTCTCCTCCGTCTGGCTCCGCGAGCCGCGCAAGGCCACCAGCCCGGGGCGCAGCCGCGAGGAGATCGTCAAGGCCTCCATCGAGCTGCTCGACGCGGAGGGCCTCGACGGGCTCAGCATGCGCAAACTGGGCGCCAAGCTCAGCGCGGGCGCCACCAGCCTCTACTGGTACGTCGCCAACAAGGACGAGCTGCTGGAGCTGGTCTATGACGAGGTGTGGGGCGAGATGACCATGCCCCGGCCCGAGGACGTGGGCTGGCGTGAAGCGGCCTCCATCCTGGCCTACAGCATGCGCCAGGTGATGCTGCGCCACCCGTGGTCGGCCGACCTCCTCGGCCGCCTGCCCGCGCTCGGCCCCAACGCGATGCGCGTGGCCAGTGGGATGCGCAGGATGTTCAAGCTCGCCGGGTTCAAGGGGATGGACATCGACTACGCCGGCAGCACGCTCACCGCCTACGTCTACGGCAAGACGCTGCCCGAGATCGCCTGGAACACCTCGATGTCCGACCGCCCGTACGACCCCGACGAGATGCGCAAGATGGTCGTCACGGCGGCCCGGGACTTCCCCGACATGCTGGAGAGCCTGGACATGTCGGTCTACGAAGACGTGAGCGCCGTCCAGGCGGTCGCCTTCGACTTCGGGCTGTTGTCGGTGCTCGACGGCCTTGAGCGGCGGCTGGCGACGTAGCAGGATCCGGGCATGAGCGATTTCCGTGCTGCCCGCGATTTCCTCCTCCGCGCCGACGCCGCCACCGCCCGCCGCGACTTCCGCTGGCCGGAGCTTGCGGAGTTCAACTGGGCGCTCGACTGGTTCGACGGGGTGCTGGCCGCCGAGACGCCCGACACCGTCGCGCTCAAGATCGTGGGGGCGAGCAGCGCCCGCTACACGTTCGCCGAGCTGTCGGCCCGCTCCAACCAGGTCGCGAACTGGCTGCACCAGCAGGGCGTGCGCCGGGGCGACCGGATCCTGCTCATGCTGGGCAACCAGGCCGAGCTGTGGGAGTCGCTGCTGGCCGCGATGAAGCTGGGCGCGGTCATCATCCCGGCCACGACGCTGCTGACGGCCAAGGACATCGCGGAACGCATCGATCGGGGCGGCGTCTCCCATGTGATCGCCAACGCCGCCGACGCGGGGAAGTTCGGGGCCGGCGAATACACGAAGATCGCCGTGGGTGACGCCTACAACTGGCTGCCGTACCACGAGGCGTACGAGGCGGGCGAGCACTTCTCCCCCGACGCGCCGACGCGCGCCGGCGACACGTTGCTGCTCTACTTCACCTCGGGCACGACCTCGCAGCCCAAGCTGGTCGAGCACACCCACGCCTCCTACCCCGCCGGGCACCTGTCGACGATGTTCTGGATCGGGCTCAAGCCCGGCGACGTGCATCTCAACGTGTCCTCGCCGGGGTGGGCCAAGCACGCGTGGAGCAACGTCTTCGCCCCATGGAACGCGGGCGCCACCGTGCTGATCCACGACTACCAGCGCTTCTCCGCCCCGGCGCTGCTCGAGGTCCTGCGGGACGAGCAGGTCACCACGTTCTGCGCGCCGCCGACCGTCTGGCGGATGCTCATCCAGGAGGACCTGGCGGCGTGGCAGTTGCCCCTGCGTACGGCTGTCGCCGCCGGCGAGCCGCTCAACCCCGAGATCATCGACCAGGTGGCCAAGGCGTGGGGCATCACGATCAGGGACGGCTACGGCCAGACCGAGACCACCGCGCAGATCGGCAACGCGCCGGACGAGCCGGTCAGACCCGGATCGATGGGGCGCCCGCTGCCGGGCTACGACGTCGTGCTGATCGACCCGGTCACCGGCGAGCCCGGGAACGACGGCGAGATCTGCCTGCCACTGAACGACCGCCGCCCCCTGGGCCTCATGTCCGGATATGTCGGTGGATCGAGTGATGCGATGCGCGCCGGCTTCTACCACACCGGCGACGTCGCCACCCGGGACGAGGACGGCTACATCACCTACGTGGGCAGGACCGACGACGTCTTCAAGGCATCCGACTACCGCATCTCGCCGTTCGAGCTGGAGAGCGTGCTGCTGGAGCACGCAGCCGTGGCCGAGGCGGCGGTGGTGCCCGCCCCCGATCCGGTACGGCTGGCCGTACCGAAGGCCTATGTGACGCTCGCGCCCGGGTTCGAGCCGGACGAGGCGACCGCACGGTCGATCTTCGAGCACTGCCGCAGGGAGCTGGCCCCCTACAAGCGGGTGCGGCGGCTGGAGTTCGGCGAGTTGCCCAAGACGATCTCCGGCAAGATTCGCCGGGTCGAGCTACGGGTGCGCGAACCTCGGAGGGAATACCGGGAGGAGGACCTCAACCAGTGACAAAGCGTAAATGGGCGCATGGCCGTTCTTACATTCTGATCGGCTAGGCTCTGCCCCGTGTTGCCCACCATCGCCGACGTCCTCGCCCTGGAGACCGTACGCCGGGGCAGCCCGCACGTGGTCGCGGGCGCCGACCGGCTCGACACCAAGGTGCGGTGGGTGCACGTCGGCGAGATCGCCGACATCGCCCACCTCCTGCGCGGCGGGGAGCTGGTACTCACCACGGGCGTCGCGCTTCCCGAGGACCCCGAGAAGCTCGCGGACTACATCGGCGAGCTCTCCTCGGTCGGCGCCTCCGGGCTGATCGTGGAGCTGGGCCGCAGGTTCGTCCGCGAGCTGCCGAGCGCCGTGGTCAAGTCCGCCGAGGCGCACGGTCTGCCGGTCATCGTGCTGACCCGCGAGACGCCGTTCGTGCAGATCACCGAGTCCGTGCACGCCCGGATCATCGACATCCAGCTGGAGGAGCTGCGGGCCTCCGAGCAGCTTCACGAGGTCTTCACCGAGCTGTCGGTCGAGGGCGCGTCGCCCGCCGAGGTGCTGGCTCAGGTGTCCAGGCTGTCCAACCGGCCCGTGCTGCTCGAGAACCTGGCGCACCAGGTGCTGGCCTGCGAGTCCGCCGGTCGTGACGCCGGCACGCTGCTGGCCGGCTGGGAGACGAGGTCGCGTGCGGTGGCCACGTCCGAACGCACCGCGTACGACGCCGCCTCCGGATGGCTGGTCACCACGGTCGGGGCGCGCGGGCAGGACTGGGGGCGGCTGATCCTGATCTGCGACTCGCCGCCGACCCCGCGCGACATGGTGCTGGCCGAGCGCGCCGCCACGACCCTCGCCCTGGGCCGCCTGCTGGAGCGCCACCAGGAGTCGCTCGAACGCCAGGCGCACGGCACGATCATCACCGGCATCCTGACCCACGCCTACGCCGACCCCGACGAGGCCGCCGCCCGCGCCCGCGCCGTCGGCGTGCCGCTCACGGGCCGCAAGCTGATCAGCGTGGTCATCAGGCCCACCGAGCCGGCCGACCAGGCGCTCGACGGCCAGGCGCAGCTCGGCGAGCTGGCCGAGGCCACCGCCGCCGCCTGCCGCGACGCCCGCCTGCCCGCCCTGGTCGGCGCGCTCGACCAGGAGCGAGTGGGGGTGCTGCTGCCCCTCCCGCCGCGCAGCCAGGCCGAGCCCGCGCTGACCGCGCTCGCCGAGCGGCTGCGCGTGCTGTGGCGGCCGGGCTCGTCCTTCGTGCTGGCGGCAGGCTCCGTGGTGGAGTCGATCAGGGACGTACGACGCAGCTTCCTCGAGGCGGAGCAGGTGGCCGATGTGGCCGTCCGCCAGCCCGACGGCCGGCCCTTCTACCGGCTGCCGGACCTGCGCCTGCGCGGGCTGCTGCACCTGCTGCGCGATGACGCCAGGCTGCAGACGTTCGCGGAACGGGAGCTCGGGCCGCTGCTGGCGCACGACGCGCAGCGGGGCGGCGACCTCACCCGGATCCTGCGCATCTACCTCGACGCGGGGCGCAACAAGGCCGTCGCCGCGCAGAAGGCCCACCTGTCCAGGCCCGCCTTCTACGACCGGCTGCGCCGCCTCGAACGCATCCTGGACACCGACCTCGACGACGTCGAGTCGTGCATGTCGCTCCACGTGGCCCTGCTGGCCCTGGAGTCCTTCCGCCGCGAAACCCGCTAGCAGAGACTCGTGAGGACTCCGGCCGACGCCCGCGAGGCGGGCCTCCCGGGCGGAGTGACTTAACGTCGCATTTGTGCCCCTCTTCTTCAACGCCCTCGAGGCGGCGGCGCACCGGCTGTCGATCGTGCCTCCGATGTTCGACTACTTCGGCGCCCTCGGCCTGCACACGCTCGTCGCGGCGGCCCGGCTGGGCGTCTTCGACGCCCTGAGCGAGCGCCCGTCAACCGGCGGGGAGCTCGCCGCCGCGCTCAGCCTGGATCCCCGCTCCACGGACGTGCTGTTACGCGCACTGGCCGGGCTTGGCTACCTGCGCGCCAGGGGCGGCCGGTATCGCCTGACCCGCGCGTCGCGGCTGTGGTTCGTGACCGGCTCGCGAACGTCGCTGGTGGCGGGGCTGGAGTTCTGGGAACGTACCGCGTGCGTGATCTGGCCCAGGTTGGAACAGGCGGTACGTCACGGCGCGCCCGCCACACCGTTCTACGCCCTGCTGGAGGCCGATCCCGAGCTGTCGCGGTCGTTCCAGGCATGGACGGCGGCGCTGGCCAGGCAGCAGGCCCCGGCTGCCGCCCGCGCCATCCCGGTGCCGCGCGGCGCCAGGCGGGTGCTGGACGTGGGCGGCGGTCACGGCCAGTTCAGCGTGGAGCTGCTGCGGCGGCACCCCCGGCTCCACGCCACGGTGCTGGACCTGCCGCAGGCGCTGGAAGCCGCCGCCGGCCATCCCCGGCTCACCGTGCGCGCCGGGTCGTTCCTGGATGACGACCTGGGCGACGGGTACGACGTCGTCCTGCTGTTCAACGTCGTGCACGGGCTGGACGACCAGGAGGCGGCCACGCTCCTGAGGCGGGTGGCGGCGGCGCTCAAGCCGGGAGGGACGATCGTGGTGGGCGAGCAGTTCGGGGACAGCGTCATGCCGGGCCGGGCCAGCCGCACCCTGCTGCACCTGCTCGACCTGAACTTCCTGGTCGCGGCGGGCGGCAGGGTGCGGGGATTTCAAGAGGTGTCGCACCTGCTCCGGGCGGCGGGCTTCCGCAGACCCCGGCACCGCCGCCCGCTGCGCGCCGTGCCCACCGAACTGGCTGTCGCCCGGATCCCCTTCAGAACCCCATCGCGGCCCGCACCTCCTCAAGCGTCGTGACCGCCCGCTCCCTGGCCTGCTCGTTGCCGGCGGCCAGGATGCTCCGCGCATCGGCCTCGGTGAGCTCGGCGCGGCGTTTCCTGATCGGCCTCAGGAACTCGTTGACCGCCTCGGTGACCAGTCCCTTGAGCGTGGCGGCTCCCCCGTACCCGATCTCCTCGGCGATGTCCTGCGGCGGGCGGCCGAGACAGAGGCCGGCCAGCGTGAGGAGGTTCGCCACCTCGGGGCGGTGCGCCTCGTCGAACGTGATCAGCCGGTCGGAGTCCGTGCGGGCCTTGCGGATGAGGGCGGCCGTCTCGTCCTCGGTGGCCGACAGGGCGATCGCGTTGCCACGGCTCTTGCTCATCTTGCCGCCGTCGAGCCCCTTGAGCAGCGGCTCCTCGCCCATCATGGCCTCGGGCAGCGGAAACACCTCGCCGTAACGCTCGTTGAAGCGGCGCGCCACCAGCCGGGTCACCTCCACGTGCGGGAGCTGGTCCCTGCCGACCGGCACCAGCGTGCCCTTGCAGAACAGGATGTCGGCCGCCTGGTGCACCGGATAGGTGAACATCAGGCCGCTCACCGCCCGCTGCGAGCTGTGCGCGATCTCGTCCTTCACCGTGGGGTTGCGGCCCAGCTCGGCCACCGACACCAGACTCAGGAACGGCAGCAGCAGCTGGTTCAGCTCGGGGATCGCGCTGTGCTGGAAGATCGTGACCTTGGCCGGGTCGATCCCGACCGCGAGGTAGTCGAGCAGCAGTTCGGTGATGTTGCGCTGGATCTCGCCGGGCAGGTCGCGGTCTGTGATCACCTGATAGTCGGCGATCAACACGTACATCGGGTACGCGTCCTGCAGGCGGACCCGGTTGGCCAGCGAGCCGAAGTAGTGGCCCAGATGCAGGGGCCCGGTCGGGCGGTCACCGGTGAGCACGACGTCGTTCATTCCGGATCTCTCTCCTTCAGGTCATGCCGTCCCGGAGAGGACCCGCACGCTCAGTGGGCCGTCTCGAGGACGGCCCACGCATGGGGAATCAGCGGCCGTCTGTCGGCCGCCACCACATGCTGATGCGTGTCATGCACGAATTGTATCTGACCAAAGCCGCACGCGATGTCAATCTTGTAACCTCTTCGGCCGATTAGCGCGTTCGGCGGACTCGGAGACCATGATCTCGTCACTATGGTGCGGTCCCTGTTCCGCCCTCTGGAGAATCCATGTCTCGACGCACCCTCGCCGGCGGCCTGGCCATAGCCGCCACCCTCGCTCTCACCACCCTGCCCGCCTCCGCGGGACAGGTGTCGGTGAGGTTCCCGTCGGCCAAGTTCCCGCTGGGCAACAGGCCCGTGCCGACGAAGACGGCGACCTCCGTCGCTCAGGGCATCGACCTGTACGACGTGAAGGCCGGCACGTCCACCGACGGCTACACGGTGACCGTGCTGATGCCGAGCGGCCGCGACTACGGGATGCAGTCGACCGCCGAGACCAAGGCCGCCGAGGTGGAGGCCGCCGGGGAGACCCCCAGCGTGCAGAAGGTGATCCGGCCGAGCGTCGCCGACGCCCCCACCCAGACCGTGTACATGGTCAGGGTCGGCCTCTGGTCCTTCGAGGACAAGAAGAAGGCCGAGGAGACGGCCAAGAAGCTCAAGGACGCGGGGCTGAAGGTCAAGGTCGACTACCTCGGCGACGACGGCCTCAAGACCACCGGACCCTGGGACGCCAAGGTCGTGATGATCGACGCCAGGGCGTTCCGCGGCTCGTACGCGGCCACCCTCGGCGCCAGCGTGGCCAAGCGCGAGACGGTCTCGTCGATGGCCAAGGCCCGGCACGCGCTCGTCGGGATCAACGGCGGCTTCTTCAACATCCACACCGACAAGGCGCTGCGCGGCGAGCCCGTCGGCGCCTCGGTGGTCGGCGGCAAGCTGCTCAGCGAGGCCGTCCCCGGCCGCTCCGCCGTGATCCTCAAGGGCCGCACCGCCAAGATCACGGAGCTGGACACCAGCGTCACCGCGACCTCGCAGGACGGCCAGAAGACCAAGGTCAACGGGGTCAACCGGGCCGCCGCGACAGACGAGCTGGTGCTGTACACGGAGGAGTACGGAGCCAAGACACCCGCCGGCGGAACCGACGCCGTGCTCGACGCCAACGGCAAGGTCGTCGGCATGCGAGCCTCGGGCGCGGCGGTGGCCGCGGGCACGCGGGTGCTGCACGGCAACGGCCTGGCCGGCGACTGGCTCAACGAGCACGCTTTCCAGGACTGGACGGTCAAGGTCGACGCCAAGGTCGTGGACCTGCGTACCAAGAAGGCCCTCAAGCTGACCCCGGACCTGCACGTGATCGCGGGCAACGTCGGCCTCGTGCGCAACGGCCAGGTGAAGATCACCGCCAAGCGTGACGGCCACGACTCCGTCAACATGATCCTCCGCCGCCACCCGCGCACCCTCCTCGGCGTCACCAGCAACGGCAGCCTCATCCTGGCCACCCTCGACGGCCGCAACCCAGGCGTGAGCGTCGGGGCGAACTTCCACGAGGCGGCCCAGTTCATGCGGTGGCTGGGCGCGAAGCAGGCCGTCAACCTGGACGGGGGCGGCTCGACGGCAATGGTGGTCGGCAACAAGCTGGTCAACCGTCCCTCGGACGGCGCGGAGCGCGGCGTGGGCGACGCACTCCTGGTCCTGCCGCAGTAACACCACCCATACGCGCCACGCCCGGGCCATACGTGCCTGGCCCGGGGGATACGCGCCTCGCCCGAGACCGCGGTCCCACCGCCGCCTCGGCCCGGGCGAGGCACTCCTCGGACACACGCAGCCGGTGAACGGACACCGAGAAGTCCAGGTGAACGGACATGCCGGTCCAGATACGCGGACACCAGTTCTCCAGACGGGCGGCCATGAATTCTCCGGCTCCGTGGCCAGCGGCGGATCGGTTCGCCATGGTGGCTGCACGTTCGTACGTCGGCGATTCGTGACTGGGTCGAGAGCGACTCTCAGACCGTGCAGAGGGCGGCATCGACGCTGTACCGTCACGGCCGTTCGGGCACAAGCCGGACCATCCTCGACGAGCCGATGCCGTTCCACCGGCTCGGCCTCACCCACACCGGTTATCCACCCACGGACGCGGCGACACTCGGCATAGACCTCGATGCGCGCCCCTCGTACGCAACGGTGACGGAGGCGCGCGCCGGCCGCATGGCGCTGGTGCGCGGCATCGTCGACAACCTCACCGACACCGAGCTTGCACGGATGTGCACGCGCGCACCTGCGCCCGGCTATCCCGAAGCACCGCGCTCGGTCGGCAGTCGCCTGCGCGTGGCGATGGAGGAGGAGTGCAGCATCGCCGCTACATGGTGCGCGACATCGCGGTGCTCGAAGCGCGCTGATTACAGCTGACGACCTCCACTCACCGATCCGGGCGGGCTACGCGGACAGGCGGGAGAAGACCTCAATCGGGCACAGGACTCGAAACCGACACTGCCGCGGGCTCCGAGGCCGCCTGCCGGGATCTCTGGTGACCGTCCACCAGCGGTCATGTGGCCACCTGCTTGGAACAGCATGTCCGCCGACGAGAATTTCCTGGTGACCGCTTACACGCAGCGGCCGCATGACTGCGGCGAGGCGCAGGCGCCCGTGGCAGCCCCCGTGCCCGGTTCAGTGGTAGGCCACGCACCACTCTCCCGCCGCCACTGACCAGCGGATCGTCGACCACGCACCACCCCTGACGGCCACCCGAATTGCAGACGCTATGGCGGATCTTCGCCCTCATGTTGACTTTCAGTAGTTGCTCGACTACTAATCGCCATGGAGTGTTCGCCGCAGAAAGGAAACCGCCTCGTGCGCCAGTCCGCCAGAGCAGCCCTCACCGTCCTCACCATCACCTGCAGCACTCTCGCCTCCAGCCTCCCAGCGCAGGCCGCCGCCCCCGCGGGCAACGCACCTTCGTGCGTGACCGTCTGGCAAACCACCGGCACCGTCACCAAAACCGGATACGCGCGCAACGACTGCGGCGAAACTCTGCACTTGAAGATCGTGTGGGCGCACGGCGCCGACGGCCAGTGCTACACCGTCAACCCCGGAGAGACCATCTCCAGCAAGGTGGCCCGAGGCGTCCGAACCTTCGACGGAGCCAGCATCTGCTGATGCGCCAACGCTCCGCTCGCCCTCCGGGGGAGGGCGAGCGGAACGTTGTGCAGCGGGGCGTGCGGTCCGGTCCGGGCAGGCCAGCTACGCCATTCACACCGTTCAGGCCGCCGTAATGCCCGCCATGCGGTACGTCGACGCCGCAACGAAAAACAAAAAAAGAGGGCCACCCCGAAGGGTGGCCCTCTCTCACAAGAATTGTGCGGCGATGACCTACTCTCCCACACCCTCCCGAGTGCAGTACC
>NZ_JBITMP010000071.1:0-49365 GCF_044466425.1 Nonomuraea sp. NPDC049400 | reverse complement strand
TGTCGCCGGGACGCAGCCGCAGCTGCGCGGCGATCTGGGCGGGGGCCCGGCGCACCGCCCGCCCGGCCACCGCGGTGCGCACGTCGTGGCCCTGTGAAGTCCTGCGCCATGGGAACCTCGACGCCCGGACCAGGCTCATGGTCCAGCTCGCCGCCATGATCGCCTGCCAGGCGGTGAGCGAGTACCGGGTCATGCTGGGGGCGGCCCTGACGGCAGGCATCACCCCGGTCGAGTCGAAGGAGATCGTCTATCAGGCGGTGCCGTACGTGGGCATGGCGAAGGTCTTCGACTTCCTGCACGCCACCAACGACGTACTGACGGAGCGGGGCGTCGAAGGGCCACCGCGCAGCGCCCGTCCTGCTCCAGCGCGGCGAACAGCGGACCCAAATCCGCGTGACCGGGCCGTCCTTCGCCACCAGTTCGAACGTCCAGTGCACCGCCTCGGGAGCCGATGGTCGGGGTTATTGGCGGGAGAGCGCGCGGGTGAGGCCTGCCAGGATGGTCGTTGCAAGGATCCACCCCACAGCGATCATCGTGGCGGCGAGCCACTGTTGTAAGCCACGCGGGCCGAAGGCGGTCTCCTGCCCGAAGCCGATGATGGGGAGGAGCAAGTCCAGGGTGTAGAGGAAGGCGTTGAAGGGGGGTGCCTCGCCTGGCTTGAAGGCCGGTGGCTGGTGGATGGTGAAAGCGATCGTGCCTATGAGGAGTAGGGCGGCGAGCCAGAGCGCGGCACGGAATGGGCGGTAACCGTACCCAACGGTCCAGTCCTGCAGGTAACCCCAAAGCCGCGTCCCGAGCCGTTGCCCCGTCCGGCGGCGACGCTGTTTGGCCAGCAGCACGTCCCGAGCGGCCTCATCGTGACCATTCCTGCGGTAGACGGCGGCCAACTGCTCGTATGGTTGCGGCTGGTAGGCCTCCTTGGCCAGCCAGTCAAGACGCTCCTGGACAGGCAGAGGGGCCTCGAGACTGTCGTAGGTGAAGCCATTCATCAGGAGTTGAGCGGGCCACCGGCCAGGAACGTCATCGAGCACGCCGACTCGGGTGTGGCGAAGGTCGACGGTGCGGAGCAGGAGGGTCTGTGGCCCGATCTTCAGCGAAGCCGCTTCGACGCCACGTAGGTGAAGGTCACCGTCGATTGTGGCCTCGGCAAAGCACAGTGTGGCGGCGATCCGGGAATTTCTGATCGAGACGGCTCCCGTAGCCGTGAAGCCTTCGCAGCAGTCGATGCCACTGCCCGCGATCACTTCCCACAGGGTCAGCGCGCGCCCCCCGGGATTGTTGAGGGCGGCGCCGTGGAACTCCAAGCTGCCCTCGATCTTGGCGTTGATGAGCACGATCTCGCCATCGGCGCTGAAGCCCTCGCTACAGCTGAGCCTGCCGGTGACCCCCAGCCGCCGCAGTGAAAGCGCTGTTGCACCCGGGTTGGAGAGCCTTCCGCCGTCGACGTTGACCGATCCGCGGACCTGCGTCGAGTCCAGGAAGACCTCCCCGGTCGCCACGAAGCCCGGTGTGGCTCGCAGTCCGCTGCCGAGTTCCATCAGCGGCGCGTTCAGCGCGCGTCCTCCCGGATTGACCAAAGTCGCGTGACTGAATGAAAGTGCACCAGCCACGTGGGCTCCGCGCAAAAGGACTTCGCCTTCGGCGGCGAAGCCCTCATCGATGAGCAGACCACCCTCGACAGTGAGCCTCTCCGCGTTCAGGGCAATGCCGTCGGGGTTCGACAGCCGAGCTCCGCTGAACACGCATCGGCGTCCCACCCTGGCATCCTGCACGCTCAGCCCGCCGTGCGAAAGGAAGCCGTGACGACACAACAACCCGCCGTCGATGACGATCCCTTCGGCGGAGAGGCTGTAGCCGCCTGACCGCCCGACCCGCGCGCCGTCGAGCATCATCGTCCCGCCGATCCTGGCGCCCGCGAGGCGTATCTCACCGTCGATGACGGCGTTCGCACACAGAAGATCCCGGTTGACGGTCAGGCCGTCGGCATGGACGGCCAGATCTTCGTGGCTCTCCGTATCGCTGAGATCCAGCGTCCCGGACACGTGCGCTCCACCGAGCTGAATCGGGCCGTCCATCCGGCACCCTTCCAGACGCAGACCCCCACCGATCACAGCATCTGCAGCCTGTAGTCCGGGCAACCGGGAAGCCGCGAGGTCGATCAGGCCGGTGCGGGCGCCGGTGAAGACGGGCGCTTCCTCGAAATCACACTCAGTCATGATCAGCGGGTGTTGTACCTCGGCGTAGGACAGGTCCAGCCGGCCGGCGATCCGGGCTCCGGTCAGATGCAGGCCGGGCGTCTGCCCGGGAAGGCATTCGCGGGCGCCGAGCAGCAGCTTTGCGATGATCGCAGCCCGGACGGGAGCGCCGGGAAGCGCTACAGGATGTGCTGCGGGAAACGCCTCCCAGAGGACGCGTTCCGTCTCGGAAAGATCATCGATGATCACAGGGGTCTCCCGGAAGATCGCACGCGTCGGTTAGGAGATGCTCGGAGGTCACCACCGGCTTCGCAGCCGCCATGGCTTGAGCATCCCCTGGCGTTGCAGCGCGAAGCCTGGTATTGAGTTCAGTTGCGAGGTCTCACGGCGGCGTGTTGCCATTTCTGCTCGCCGCGTGGCGGAATAGTTTGCGCAGGACGAGTGACTATGAACGCCCAGTAGAGCTGCAATGCAGGGGAAAGGGAGACATGAAGTCGACAACCGCCAGGTCAGCCGCCCGTGTGGGCATCCTGTGCGCATTGTTGATCGCCATGGCAGTTGTGCCTGCAGGAGCATCGTCGGCAGCCACAAGCGCTTCGTCGGCCAACGTGTACGAACGGGCCTGCAGCGGCGACGGCGATCTATGCAATCTCACGTGGGGAAACGGCGCCTACGTCGATTTCGTCGAAGCGCAGAGGGGTGGCGGGCTCCTCGGGAAGACCGGGTTCTTCGAGGTGTTCGCCCGGAACAACTGGAAGAAGACCGACATTACTACGTCGGATCCGGTCCGCTTCATTAACGTTGGCCGGAACTTCGCGCAAGGCGAACTGATCTGTCTCCGATTCTTTCAGCGCAACAGCGATGGCAGTTTCACGCAGAAGTCGGGAAACGTCTGCACATCGATACCTATCGGGTGAGATAGATAGGACTGCTCGCTTTCACGCCGGTGCCGGCCGCGACCCCTCGGCCTCGCCGGCGCCGGTCTCCTCGTGAGCAGGCGCCGAGCACCCCGAGACTCACCGTACTGGGGTGCCCGGCTCAGTCCTGAGCGTACGGCGCTGCTTCACGCATGCCGCGCCACGTTTGGGCAGGAGGAAGAAGATCTTTACGGCGGGCGCGATGTGCCCGCCGCGTATTGCCGCAGGTCAGAGGTGAGCGTCACCCGCCTGCACGGGCCGAGGTCCGGCGCGTTATGGTGAGTGAGTACTCACGAACCGAGGAGGGCGACACCGATGAGACTCGCGATCTTCGGAGCGACCGGTGGCACGGGACAGCAGCTCCTGCGCCAAGCACTCGACCTCGGCCACGAGGTCACCGCCGTCGTGCGGGACGCGTCCAGGCTGCCCGCCGAGCTGCGCGGCCACCTGGATGTCGCCGAGGCCGACGTGATGAACCCCGATGCCATCGTCTCGGCGGTCAAGGGCCGCGACGCGGTGCTGACGGCGATGGGCGCGCGCCACCGCGGCCCCACCACTGTGCTGTTCGACAGCACCGCCGCCATCACCAAGGCCGTGACCCAGGCGGGGACCCGGCGGCTGCTCCTGGTCAGCGCCAGCGGCCTGGCCGCCGACGCGGGCGACGGCCCGTTCACGCGGTACGTACTCAAGCCGCTCATCGTGCAGCGCATATTCCGCCACAACTACGCCGACCTGGCCGAGGCCGAGCGGCTGCTGCGCGCCAGCGACCTGGACTGGACGATCGTCCGGCCCTCGCGCCTGACCGACGGCGGACGCAGCGCCCGCTACCGCACGGCCCGCGACCTCAACATCAGGGGCGGCATGAGCACCACCCGCGCCGACCTGGCCCACTGCATGCTCGGCCTGATCGGCGACGACACCTCGATCCGCCACGTCGTCTCGGTGGCGTCCTAGCCCGGTCTATCCGGTGACGAGCGCCGAAGGGTCGCGCTCGGGCGGGCCGGCGGGCCACCACGCGCCGTCGCGCAGGGTGAAGGGGTACCAGCGGCCGTCCCGGCCGTAGCGCAGTTGCAGGGGGCCGAGGGTCCAGCGGTTGCGCCACGCCTCCACCTGCGGCGGGCGCTCGCCCTCCCATCCGGCCTCCAGCCGGGTCTGCGCTCTGGCCAGGTCCGGGCGGGGCGGCGTCCAGGGGCGCTCGAGCACGTCCAGGCCGTGCGTGCCGCCGTACCTCCATGCCTGCACGGCCGCCTCGAGTCCGAGGTCGAGGTCGTGGTCGGCGGCCAGGCGTACCCGGTCCTGGTACTCGGTGAGCTCCGGCAGACGCCCGTGCAGCAGCAGCTCGCGTGCCCGGGAGGCGGCCGAGGCGGCCAGCACCCGCAGGGCGGCCACGTCCACGCCCGGCGTCCGGTCCGCGGGCGCCTCCAGGACGGGCGGGGCGAAGGCGACCTCGAGCGGCGGGGGCTCGGGCAGCGGTGGCACGCCTGCCGCGAACGCCTCGGCCGCCGCCACGCCGCCGGTCTCCTGCGCGGCCGGTGTCTCGTCGCCGGAAGTGCCGCGGCGCTGCAGCGCCTCGACCAGCTCCCGCTCGCCGCGCCCGCGCATCAGCAGCAGCACGAACGGGTCCGCGTCCAGCAGCCACGACGCCTGGTAGCACAGCGCGGCGGCGTGCTTGCAGGGGTGACCCCAGTCGGGGCAGGAGCACTCCGGCTCCAGGTCGCCGACGGCGGGCAGCAGCGGCACGGCGGCGTCCTCGGCCGCTTCGACCAGGTCGTGCGGCATGTCCCGGTCGAGCAGGGCGGCGATGTGGCCGCTCTTGGCGGCGACCTGGTCGAGGAAGCGTTCCCAGGCGGCGTCGGTGAGCTGCTCGACGCGTACGACGGTGTCGTACTCGCTCTCGGTGACGGCGGCGATGCGTCCGGGGCTTACGGTGATGGGCCCGATCTGGCCGGTCTTGGCGTACGCGCGGCCCTTGCGCAGCAGGACGTGGTCGAGCGAGGTGTCCTCCATGGCCTTGAGCCAGGCGCGCCCCCACCAGGAGGTGGCGAAGCGGGCCCCGGCGCGCTGCGGGGGGAAGGCGGGGAATCCACGTGCGGCGGTCATCTCAGCTCCACGAGAGCGGCGAGTTCGGCGTCGGTCAGCTCGGTGAGGGCGGCCTCTCCTGAGGCGAGCACGGCCTCGGCGAGCGCTCGTTTGGCGGCGAGCATCTCGGCGATGCGGTCCTCGATCGTGCCCTCGGTGATCAGGCGGTGCACCTGGACCGGCCGGGTCTGGCCGATGCGGTAGGCGCGGTCGGTGGCCTGGTCCTCGACGGCCGGGTTCCACCAGCGGTCGTAGTGGATGACGTGGTCGGCGCGGGTGAGGTTCAGGCCCGTGCCGGCGGCCTTGAGCGACAGCAGGAACACCGGTGCCCGGCCGTCCTGGAAGCGCGCGACCATCTCCTCGCGGCGGGCGACCGGGGTGCCGCCGTGCAGGAGCTGGGTGCTCACGCCCCTGGAGGTCAGGTGCCGTTCCAGGAGACGGGCCATGGTGACGTACTGGGTGAAGACCAGCACCGCGCCGTCCTCGGCGACGATGGTGTCGACGAGCTCGTCCAGCAGCTCCAGCTTGCCCGAGCGGCCCGTCAGGCGCGGCTCGCTCTCGTGCAGGTACTGGGCGGGGTGGTTGCAGATCTGCTTGAGCCCGGTCAGGAGCTTGACGATGAGGCCGCGCCTGGCCATGCCGCGGGCGTCGGCGATCTGGGCCATGATCTCGCGTACGACGGCCTCGTACAGACCGGCCTGCTCGGTGGTGAGCGCGACGGGACGGTCGGTCTCGGTCTTGGGCGGCAGCTCGGGCGCGATGCCGGGGTCGCTCTTGCGGCGGCGCAGCAGGAACGGCCCGACCAGCCGTGACAGGCGTTCGGCCGCCTCGCTGTCGCCGGATTCGACGGGTTTGGCCCAGCGCGCCCTGAACCTGGCCAGCGGCCCCAGCAGACCGGGCGTGGTCCAGTCGAGGATGGCCCACAGCTCCGACAGGTTGTTCTCCACGGGGGTGCCGGTCAGCGCGACGCGGGCGGCGGCGGGGATCTCCCGCAGCGCCTTGGCGGTGCCGGAGGTGGGGTTCTTGACGTGCTGGGCCTCGTCGGCCACCAGCAGGCCCCACGGGTGCGCGGCCAGGCGGGCCGCGTCCATGCGCATGGTGCCGTATGTGGTCAGCACGAACCCCTCCTCGGCCAGCGCGCGGCTCGAGCCGTGGAAGCGGCGCACGGGCACGCCGGGCGCGAACCTGGCGATCTCCCGCTCCCAGTTGCCCAGCAGCGAGGCCGGGCACACCACGAGCGTGGGGCCGGTGCCTGAGCGGTGCAGATGCAGGGCGATGAGCGTGATCGTCTTGCCCAGGCCCATGTCGTCGGCCAGGCAGCCGCCCAGGCCGAGCGAGGTGACCCGGGCCAGCCAGCGCAGCCCGGCCAGCTGGTAGTCGCGCAACGTGGCGGCCAGCCCATCGGGCGGGTCGGCGTCGGCGGGCTCGGACAGGCGTTCACGCAGCTCGCGCAGCCAGGCGGTGGGCTCGACGGCGACCTGCTCGCCGTCGACCTCGACCGTGCCGGTCAGGGCGGCCCCGAGGGCCTCGATGCCGGTCAGGGGCTTGAGATCGCGCTGGCGGGCCTTGCGGGCCAGGTCGGGGTCGATGAGGACCCACTGGTCGCGCAGCCGTACGACGGGGCGGTGCGCCTCGGCCAGGCGGTCCATCTCCGCGGCGGTCAGGCGCCGGCCGCCGAGGGCGAGCTGCCAGTCGAAGCTGGTCAGGTGGTGTCCGCCGAGGAACGACGGCAGATCGGACGGCTTGCTGTCGCGTTCGCCGATGACGGCGCGGGCGCTCAGGCCGCGCACCAGGGCCTTGGGCCAGTGCACCTCGACCCCGGCGGCGGCCAGGCGCTCGGCGGCTCCGGCCAGCAGGTCTTCGACGTCGCCGTCGGTGAGCGTGAGCTCGTCGGGCACGGCGCTGTCGAGCAGGCGCTCCAGGCGGGGCCAGGTACGGGCGGCGCGGCGCACGGCCAGGGTGGTCTCGATCCTGGCACGGGGGCCGAAGCCCTGGTCGTGGCCGCGCCACAGGTCGGCGGCGTCCACGACGAGTGCGGGGTCGGCCAGGCTGTGCAACTGGAGGACGGCGCGGAACTCGGCGGCCGCCAGGTCGTCGGCCTCCAGCCGCAGCGACAGCCGTACGCCGGAGTCGAGCCCGGCCGCCACCTCCTCGGCCCAGGGGCGCAGGTGCGGCACCTTGACGGGCTTGGCGGCGGCGTAGGCGGTCAGTCCGGTGGCGCGCACGGCGCCGGGGGAGCGGGGCATGGCGTCGGCGACCGCGTCGAGGAACGCCCGCACGAGCGGCTCCGCCTCGGGCAGCCACACCTCACCCGGCTGCCCGGCCCCGGCGCGGCTGCCCGTCTCAGCCACGCGGGCGGCCTGTGCCACCGGTCCCGCGTGGCCGTGCGCGGCGGCGGCAGGACCGGGTGGCCCGTCGAGGGGGAGGGCGCGGGCGGAGGCGGGCATGGCGGCGGCCAGTTCGCGGATGCGCTGGGCGTCGGCGGCGTCCAGCGGGCCGGCGCGCCAGGAGTCGTGATCGCCCGCCGTCACCCCCGGCAGGATGCGGCCCCGGGTGACGAGCTGGAGTGCCACCAGCGCGACCGCGCCCCAGAAGCGGGCCGCCGGGTGGGCCTGCGGGTCCACGCGCGCCCTGGCCAGCGCCGCCACCGCCTCGCCCACCGGGACGAGCCTGGCCGCGACCTGCCTGGTGCCCCCGTGCGGCTCGGCCACCCTCACCGCGGACGGCCCGTCCGGGTCGAGGAAGACCATGTGCCCGGACCTGGGTGGGTCGCCGGGTTGGAAGACTGCGGAGTGCCGTACGAGATCCGTCATCGAGCTCACGGCCGTACAGAGTACGGTACGACGGGGTGGGGTTTCCCACACCTTCCGATCAGAAGCCTGCCTCATTCCCGGCATATCCCGTGATCCATAGCCTTGAGTCCATGACTGATTGGCTGGTTGGATTAATGGAGAGCCTTGGAGCGCCTGGTGCGGGGCTTGCGATCGCGCTGGAAAATCTGTTCCCGCCCATCCCCAGCGAGGTGATCCTGCCCCTGTCGGGCTTCACCGCAGGCAGGGGCCAGATGGACCTGCTGGACGTGCTGGTGTGCACGACGCTCGGCTCGGTCGTCGGGGCGCTGGCGCTGTACTGGGTGGGGGCGCTGCTGGGCCGCGAGCGCACGCTGGCCATCGCCGCCAAGCTCCCCCTGGTCAAGCCGTCCGACATCGAGAAGACCGAGGCGTGGTTCCTCAAGCACGGCCGCAAGACGGTGTTCTTCGGCCGGATGATCCCCCTCTTCCGCAGCCTCATCTCGATCCCGGCGGGCGTGGAGCGGATGCCGCTGGTGACGTTCACGCTGCTGACGGGCGCCGGCAGCCTCATCTGGAACACGATCTTCGTGATGGCCGGCTACCTGCTGGGCGACAACTGGTCGGTGGTGGAGACCTATGTGGGCATCGGCTCCAAGGTGGTGATCGCGGTGGTGGTGCTGGCGGTCCTGGTGTTCGTCGGCGTGCGGCTGGCCGAGCGGCGTAAGGGCAGGCATGCGACTCGCCGCTGAGGGGCTGCGGCTGCTGGGCGCGGTGACGCTGGGCGGCCTCACCGCGCCGGCCGAGCTGGTGTTCCTGCTGCTGGCGCTGCCGTTCCTGAGCAATCCGAACGTCGGCGCGGCGGCCCGGCGGCTGGCCCGCCTCGAGGCGCGCCGCCTGCGCCTGGACCCCGACGCCCTGCAGGAGGGCAGCCCGGTGCGTTACCTGGCCGCCCGCGTCCCGGTGGGCGTGCTGGGCGGGCTGGTGATCACGTTGCTCGTGTTCGGGGCCGGCGTGGTGGTCCTCGTCCTCGCGGCGTGGGGGCGCGGCGAGCCGTTCGACGGGATGCGGCCGTCGGTCCCGCTGGTCGCCTACTTCGGGGTGGCCGGGGTCGTGCTGCTGTTCCTGGCCCTGTCGGGCGTGGTGGGGGTGCACGCGCTGGAGCGGCGGCTGGCGCTGCGGATGCTGGGTCCTGACCCGACGCAGGCGCTGGAGCGCAGGATCGCCGAGCTGGCCGAGAGCCGGGCCGGGATCGTGGCCGCGGTCGACTCCGAGCGCCGCCGCATCGAGCGTGACCTGCACGACGGGCTGCAGCAGCGCCTGGTGGCGCTGTCGATGCTGATCGGGCGCGCCCGGCGGGGCCGTTCCGAGCTGCTGGGGCAAGCGCACCAGGAGGCCCAGCACGCGCTGGCCGAGCTGCGCGAGGTGGCCTGGCGGGTCTACCCGAGCGGCCTGGACTCCCTCGGCCTGGGCGAGGCCCTGGCGGGGGTGGCCGAGCGCTCGAGTGTTCCGGTGCGGGTAGCCTGCGACCTGCGGCGTCGGCCGCCCATGGCGGTGGAGACGGCGGCGTACTTCGTGGTGTGCGAGGCCGTTACCAACGCCGCCAAGCACGCCGGCGCCACGCTCATCACGGTCGAGGTGCACGAGGAGGACACCGCGGTGGTCGTACGGGTGCGAGACGACGGTGCGGGCGGCGCGCAGGCGTCGGGCGGCGGCCTGTCCGGGCTGGCCAGGCGGGTGGCGGCGCTGGACGGCTCGTTCGAGGTGCGCAGCCCGGCGGGCGGGCCGACGACGATCACGGCGGTGCTGCCGTGCGGGTGATCCTGGCCGAGGACTCCACGTTGCTGCGCGAGGGCCTGGTACGGCTGCTGCTGGAGGAGGGCCACGAGGTGCCGGCCGCGGTCAGCGACGGCGACGCGCTGGTGGCGGCGGTGGCCGAGCACCGGCCGGACATCGTGGTGGTGGACGTACGCATGCCGCCGACCCACACCGACGAGGGCCTGCGGGCGGCGCTGGAGATCAGGCGGCGCTGGAGCGAGGTCAAGGTGCTGGTGCTCTCGCAGTACGTGGAGAAGAGGTACGCCACCGAGCTGATGAGCGCGGACGTCGAAGGCGTCGGCTACCTGTTGAAGGACCGGGTGGCGCAGGTGGGCGACTTCCTGGACGCGCTGGAGCGGGTGGGCGCCGGCGGGGCGGCGTTCGATCCGGAGGTGGTGCGCCAGTTGCTGGCCCGCACCACGCAGGTGGACCCCCTGGCGCGGCTGACGGCGCGGGAGCGGGAGGTGCTGGAGCTGATGGCGCAGGGGCTGACCAACGCCTCGATCGCCCAGGCGCTGCACGTGTCGCAGAGCGCGGTGGAGAAGCACGTGAACTCCCTGTTCGACAAGCTGCGCCTGTCGCACACGACCGGTTACAGCCGACGCGTGCTGGCCGTGCTGCACTTCCTGAAGTCCTGACAATCGAAGTCGTCTTGACAATCTTATTTGTCGGTGGAATGGTTGGGGCATTCCACCGACGAAGGGAGCTGAACCCGTCATGAGCAAGACCGTCGCGGCCAAGCTGCTCATCAAGCCGGAGTCCAAGGTGTGGATCTCCGACGCCGCCCACCTGCCGCTCGTCGGGCCGCTGCCCGAGGGCGCGCGTCACGTCGAGGACCTCGAGGAGGCGGACGTGGCGCTCGTCTTCGCCGCCGACGCGGCCTCGGCCCGGCAGCTCCTGGACCGGCACCGCGACCAGGTCACCGCGCCGCCGGTCGTGTGGGTCGCCTACCCCAAGGGCAACAAGGCGGACATCAACCGGGACACGCTGTGGCCGATCGTGGGCGAGTACGGGCTGCGTCCCAACGGGCAGGTGGCGGTGGACGAGGTGTGGTCGGCGCTGCGCTTTCGCGCGCTAAAGGACGGCGAGGCCCCCTTCACCGGCGGCAAGCAGGGATAGGCGCGCCTGGCTGGTTGACGGGGATGCCGCAGGACATGCCGGGTGGGCGGCTGATCAGCGGGCGACGTAGCCGCCATCGACGGGAAGGGCGACGCCGATGACGAAGCCGGCTCCCGGGCTGCACAGCCACAGGACGGCTTGGGCGATCTCCTCTGCGGTCCCGAGCCGGTTGATGGGCTGGTTGGCTTCGGCCTCGGCGCGGTCGAGCTCTCCCTTGGCGATCATGTCGCTGACCATGGGGGTGTCGATGGTGCCGGGGCAGACGGCGTTGATGCGGATGCCGCGCGGGGCGTATTCGAGGGCGGCGCTGGTGGTCAGGCCGATGACGCCGTGTTTGGTGGCGTGGTAGGAGGCACGGCCGGGGAGGCCGACGAGGCCGCCGAGGGAGGAGCAGTTGACGATGGCTCCGCTGCCTTGTGTGCGCATGTGCCGCAGTTCGTGCTTCATGCTGGCCCAGACACCGCGCAGGTTGACGGCGTTGACGCGGTCGAACCTGTCGGCGGGTTCGTCGGCGGCGTCGCTGGGCGGGATCTGGATGCCCGCGTTGTTGTAGGCCATGTCGAGGCGGCCGAAAGTCTCGACGGTGCGGTCGACGGCGGCGGCGACCTGGTCCTCGTCGCTGACGTCGCACGTGAGGGCGAGCACGTGGTGGCCCGCGTCGGCGAGGTCCTTCGCGGCGGAGTTCAGGGCGGTTTCGTTGATGTCGGTGAGGGCGACGGCGGCCCCGGACTCAGCGAAGGCGCGGGCGGTGGCCAGTCCCATCCCGGAGCCGGCTCCGGTGACGAAGGCGACCTGGCCGGTGAAGTCGTAGGTGGGATTCATATCGTGTCCCCTCCTGGCGGATGTGAGTTTCTCATTCGGATGCTGATCAGCCCGTAGGAGCGCCCGTTCCGGGTCACTTCAGATTGTTCCGGAAGAACGTCGTCAACTTGTCGAAGGGGATGAGGTTGACGCGATCGTAGAGATCCACGTGACCGGCGCCGGGAACAACCAACAGCTCCTTGCCTTTACCGGCAAGCCGGTAGGCCTCTTCGCTGAACTCCCGGGAATGAGCCTTCTCGCCCGTGATGAAGAGCATCGGGCGAGGAGAGATCGTCTCGATGTCGGCGAACGGGTAGAAGTTCATGAACTTGACGTTGCTCGTGAGCGTGCGATGCGTCGTGGTGTTCGGGCTGTACCCCCTGGCGGTGCGGTAGAAGTCATAGAATTCGCGCTCGACCGGAGTCGAGTTCTCGTTTAGCTGTTCAGGTGTTCCGACAGCGTATTCAGTTTGGCCACCCGCGAACTCCACATCGCGCTGTTGCGCTGCCTGCTCGAGGATGTCCTTCCGCTGCTCGAGGGTGACGGACTTCCTGAGCCCGTTGCGGTTGGCGGCGCCCATGTCGTACATGCTGACCGTCGCGATGGCTTTGATGCGCGGATCGATCTTGGCTGCGCTGATGACGAAGCTCCCGCTGCCGCAGATCCCGATCGCGCCGATCCGCTCCTTGTCGACGAAGGTACGGGTGCGCAGGAAATCCACCGCGGCGCTGAAGTCCTCGGCATAGATGTCCGGCGAGACAGCGTTGCGAGGCCGGCCGTCACTCTTGCCCCAGAACGACAGGTCAAGGGACATGGTGACGAATCCCCGCTCGGCCATCTTCGTGGCATACAGGTTTGCGCTCTGCTCTTTGACCGCACCCATGGGATGTCCGACCACCATCGCCGGGTTCTTCGCGCGGCGATTCATGTTCTTGGGGACGAACAGGTTCCCGGCGACGTTCATCCGGTACTGGTTCTTAAAGGAAACCTTCTGGACCGTTACCCTGTCGCTGGTGTAGAAGTTGTCCGCGCCGTTGGACGTGTCCCCAGGCGGCAGGTCCGGCGTTGAATGGGCCACCGGTGCCGAGGACGTGGCTGCCTGGGCGGTCGAAGTGAACCCTGTTGCGAAAAGCACACCGAGTACGGCGGCACCGGCGCCGGCCCGCTTGATCAGGCCACGGCGTGGGAGGTTCCGCCCCGCGTTATCAGACTTCATGTTCATCGTTGATGCTCCTTGCGTGTACCCGGTGACAGCTTTCGTTGACGACAGGCCGTCACGCCATATGACAACACCCAGAAAACCGGTTCCATCGCACGGGCGGGAGGTCGCGTTTATCGGGGGGACAGGAAGTCGCCGTGCTGGCCGGCGTGAGCACCGACTGGTACACCCGTCTCGAGAAAGGTCATATCAGCGGTGTCTCCGAGGACGTCCTGAACGCCGTGGCCCGAGCCCTCCAGCTCGATGACGCCGAACGCGCTCACCTGTTCGACCTGGCCCGCGCCGCGGGCACCGGCCCCCGCCCCCGCCGCCTCGCCCACAGGGTCCGTCCCGGGCTGCAGCGGATGCTGGACGCCATGACCGACGCCCCGGCCATCATCCGCAACGGCCGCATGGACATCGTGGCCGCAAACCGCCTCGGCCGCGCCATGTACTGGCCGGTCTTCCAGGCCCAGCACTCCGCCCCCGGCCGGAGCCCGCACCCGGGCGCCACACGCGGCCAGCCGGCCAACATCGCGCGCTTCCAGTTCCTCGACCCGGCCGGACCCGACTTCTTCCCCGACTGGGACAGCGCCGCCGACGTCACCGTCGCCCTCCTGCGCACCGAAGCCGGCCGCGACCCCTACAACAAGGAACTCACCCAGCTGATCGGCGAACTGTCCACCCGCAGCGCCGACTTCCGCAGCCGCTGGGCCCAGCACAACGTGCGCCTGCACCACACCGGCACCAAGACCTTCCACCACCCCGCGATCGGCGACCTCACCCTCGACTACGAGTCCATGGACCTGCACGCCGACCCCGGCCTGAACCTGACCGTCTACACCGCCGCTCCCGACAGCCCCTCCCACGACGCCCTGCGCCTGCTCGCGAGCTGGGCCGCAACCCTCGACGCCGCCCCCGCTCGCACGCAGGATGATCGACGCCACCACGGTCACCTCCAGGCCGCCACGGTGGCCTGGAGCTCGGGGCGGCCCTTGTGGCGGGTCGAGATGGTCTCCTCAACGATCTCGCGACAGTCGGCCGCGTTCAGCAGTTCCAGCTGAGCGGCGTTGCTCCTGGCCCCGGGTGGAGACGCGGGCGTAGCCGATGCGGATGGCGTTCGAGGCCGCCGCCGACGCCTGGGCCCCGGCGGCGGCGCTGGGGGGCGAGGTCAGCGCCACGTGGGCGCGTTCGTCGTCCTGGCCGGACTCGGAGATCTCGACGCCGGAGCCGTCGTGGGTCTGGCACCGCTCTTCGATCGTGTACGTCGGGCCGGTGCTCGTACAGGCGGAAAGTCATCGACTCGCCCTCGCCTCGGGTGAGCGTGTGCTCTTATGGTCTGTACGCCTCAGCGGGCGTACCAAACCATCCGTGGCGATGTGCGGCTTAGTGGTGGGCGATCCACCAGAACAGCAGGCCGGCGAGGCCAGTGCCGGTGGCGTGGGTGACATACCGGCGATATACCGCCGATCCCTAGGCCGAAGTTCATTATCCATCCCAGCGACGACCCACTGGGCGCCTCGGAAAGGGAGAACATAAATTGCTAGGACGTAAGATCGGCACCTTGGCAGGGGAATCTTCGCAGCGGCTGCGCTCATGGGCGGAACGACCCCCGCCCTGGCGTCTGCCGAGGTCTCATCGGGGACGAAAGGGCTGCAGCGCTTCGTCGAGGTGAAAACACCTGTACCACGTCCAAGACCTTCTGCGCTGAACGCCGGCTACTACGGCGCGCTGCCCGCCCTCATGTCCTTATCCACAGAAACCACGCAAGTGCGACAAAAGACAGAGTCGCATATTGGGTGATACGTCTCTTCTTGGGCTCAAATGCCCACCATGTCCCGCTGCCGCGTTACAAAAAGAAAGAGCCCTTACCGGCCTGAGCGCAGCATCTCATGACGCTCGGCGGCTTCCTCGTTCACCCGGCTGTGCCCCCGCACGCGGCCGGCGAGGTGTGCAGCTTCGGGATGCACCCGGCGATATACGGGAAACATACCGGCCTCCTCTACCCTCCGTATGTCTTTCACTGACTCAACGGACAAGCTCAGACCCCGCCTCGGTGGTCGGAGAGTTGGGTCCGGGGCCCCTTTGGAGGAGTAACACACTATGCCCGGATCTCTATCGCGCCGCAGCCTGCTCAGGATCGGTGGCGGGGCCGTGGTCGCGGGGGCGGCCGCGTCTCTGACCCGTGACGTGCTGGCCCCCGACGCGGCGCATGCGGATACATGGCATTCCCAGCTCGTCTACCCGGGCGCCGACGGCCGGCTTGTCTACAAGCCGGATTCGCGAGGGAAGGTGATCCCGGACTTCAGCTGGGCCGGGTACCGCAATGGTCAGACGCCGATCCCGTCCGTCCCAGTCGTCAAGGAGATCGGCCCTGTCGATGGTGACAACACCGCGCACATTCAGGCCGCGCTCGACGAGGTGGGCGCGATGCCGCTCGGCGCCAACGGGTTCAGAGGGGCGCTGCTCCTCAAGGCCGGTCACTACATCGTCGAAGGCACGCTCCGGATGAAGCGCGACGGTGTCGTGTTGCGCGGGGTCGGCAAGGAAGCCGACCCGTCGGTCAACACGGTCATCACCGGTAAGGGCGACGGGAGCAGGAGCGCGGTCCTCTTCGTCGGTGGTGCGTCCGGCGGCTGGGAATCGCAGGTGCCCGGCACCAAGACCGGCATCACCTCCAGCCTGGTCACGACCGGACAGCGCAGGATCACCCTGGCATCGACGGCCAACCTCAAGGTCGGCGACAACATCATCATCTATCACCCGCACACCCAGGAGTGGACCGAGGCGATCAACGGCGGGGGCGTGGTGAACGAAGCTCCCTGGGCCCCCGGCGAGCTGCTTATCATGTACAACAGATACATCCGGGAGATCGTGGGCAACGACATCATCATCTGCGCCCCCGTCTTCAACGATCTGCGACGGTCCCTGTCCCAGTCCTACGTATACGTCTGGGACCGGGCCGGGCTCGTCCGTAATGTGGGTGTGGAGGACCTCCGCATCGACATGGGCGATCCGTCGAGCACTAGCGAGGACCACCCGCAGAGCTGCATCTTCGTCAGCAGGGTCGAGGACGCGTGGGTCATGAACGCCGCGCTCCTGCACTTCTCGGTCTCCGGCGTCTGGGTGCAGCGCAGCACGCGGGTTACCGTGCAGCGGGTTCGGGCCGTCCAACCTCGTTCCGAGATCATCGGAGGGAGGCGGTACAGCTTCTGCGCCGGTGGCATGGCCCAGCAGGTGCTCTTCAACGACCTGATTGCGTTCCATGCGCGGCACGCCTTCATCGGCACGGGGACGAGCACCTGCTCTGGCAATGTGTGGCTGAACGGGTACAGCAAGTTCGGCTACAACGAGACCGGCGGCCATCACCGGTGGAGTCAGGGGCTCCTGTACGACAACATCCAGGAACTGTCCAACCAGAGCGAGAACGATTGGGTCCTGGCCCTGCACAATCGCGGAGACAGGGGGGATGGGCATGGCTGGTCCTCGGTGAACAGCGTGGCGTGGAACTGCACCGTGGACAACGGCAAGAAGCTGTGCGTGCAGACTCCACCGACCGCCCAGAACTTCGCCATCGGCACTACCGGCATCGTCACCGGGCAGAACTGGTACACCAACCACCAGACCGGCTATGTGGAGGGGACCAACCGGTCGGGGCTGGCACCTGGCTCCCTCTACCTGGCGCAGCTCGCCGATCGGCTCCCTGGCTCGTAAGCGATGAGCGTTGGCCGCGCCTCACCGGGCACGGCCAACGTCGGCTCCGGCCTACCTTCGTTCAGGCCGTCCGTCCCTGCCCTCGGCCGCCGCACGAACCCACTGTGCTCTGGGACCACACGCCGGCATACCCCGGACTCCAAACGGTGCCGGAAGGGGGACAGTGCCGTTGATTTGACGCGCTCCCCGGCGTGAACGTCGAGGGTTCTGGCCTGTGCCGCGCCGTTCATGCGGCGGCACTTCCACGGCTTCCTGCTTCATTGGCCTGTGCCACCGTGAGCGATGGTCTTGCCTGGCCTCCACAGGCGTTTCGTCTCTCCGCCCGTCCAGCGGCGAGGATGTTGATCGCGGCGTTGACGTCCCGGTCGTGGTGTGCCCTACACGAGCACTCCCACTCCCGAACCGCCAGTGGCATCTGTTCGGCGAGTGTCCCGCAGACCGAGCAGAGCTTGGAGGAGGGGAAGAACCGGTCGGTCCTGGCGAACGTCCGCCCGTACAGTTTCGCTTTGTACTCCAGCATGGCGGTGAACGCCGACCAGTCCGCGTCGTGGACGCTCTTGGCCAGCCGGGTGCGGGCCAGTCCGTTGACCGCCAGGTCTTCCACGAAGATCGCTTGGTTCTCGCGAACTATCCGGGTGGATTCCTGGTGGTGGAACTCGCGCCGCGCGTCGGCGACCTTCACGTGCTGGCAGGCGACCTTGATCCGGGCCTTGGCCCGGTTGGATGATCCCTTCTGCTTACGACTCAACGCCTTCTGCAGCTTGCGCAGTTTCTTCTCCGCCCGGCGCAGGAACCGCGGGGAGTCGATCTTCCGGCCGTCCGCCAGCACCGCGAAGTGCTCAAGCCCAAGGTCAATGCCGGTCTCGGCCTGCTTTTGAGGCAGGGGGTGCTGGTTGACCTCGACGACGAACGAGGCGAAGTACCGGCCCGCCGCGTCCTTGATCACCGTCACGCTGGACGGGACCGACGGCAGGCGGCGCGACCAGCGCACCGCGATATCGCCGATCTTCGGCAAGGTCAGTTTCTCCCCCACCTTGAACCGGGCGTTCCTGGTGAAGCGAATCGCCTGCCGCTGGTCTCGGCGGGACCGGAACCGAGGCGCGGCGATCTTCGGCCCCTTCCGCTTCCCGCTGAGACTGGCGAAGAAGTTGCGGTAGGCCATGCAGGCGTCGGCCAGGGCCTGCTGGAGCACGACCGCCGACACCTGGCACAGCCACATCCGGTCCGGGCGCTGCTTGGCCTCGGTGATGACGTGCTTGGACAGGTCCCCGTCACTGATGAACGGCAGGCCGTCCGCGTGCGCTTGACGACGGGCCGCGAGCGCGTCGTTGAACACCACCCGCGCGCACCCGAACGCCCGCGCCAGCGCGATCCGCTGCATCGGGGTCGGGTCCAGCCGGAAGGAGTAACGAAGCTGCACGACCTCATCCTACAGTTGGCCTATGGACGAATACAGCGGAATCAGGACCGGCAGACACTGCGTTTTCCTCCTCCACGCCCATTTGGTTTTCGTGACAAAGTTCCGGCACCGCGTCTTCACCGGCACCCACCTGACCCGCATGGAAGAGATCATGAGATCCGTGTGCGCCGACTTCGAAACCGAGCTGACCGAGTTCAACGGCGAGAACAACCACGTCCACCTGCTGGTCAACTTCCCACCCAAGATCGCCCTCTCCAAGCTGGTCAACAGCCTCAAAGGAGTGTCATCACGGCGGATGCGTCAGGAGTTCCCCGAACTCACCCGCCACTACTACCGGGCGAACAAGCTGTGGTCAGGCTCTTACTTCGCCGGCTCAGTGGGGCGGCGCCCCGATCAGCGTCCTGCGCCAGTACATCGAACAGCAGAATCGTCCGGACTGAGCCAAGCAGACCCCGGTTCGCCTGGCGGCGAATCGGCTATTCCTGCCCCGCTACGCGGGCTGGTCGGCTTCACCCCCAGCGTGAACACCGGAGCACTGCCGACGAATCTGATAGCGGGTCTTGGTGGTCTGGGCGGTCACGTCCACGGACGCGGTGTATGAATCGATCTTCGCGTGATCCTGTTTCTGCAGGTCAAGCGGTAAGTGTCTGCGGGAGCGGATTCTGGGTCGGTGTGTCGCTGGCGACGAGCCGGACGCGGGCTTTGGCAAGGATGTCCAGCCCCATGTAGCGGCGGGCCTCGCCCCACTCATCGGTCTGCTCGGCCAGCACCGCACCGACCAGCCGGATGATCGAGGCCCGGTCGGGGAAGATCCCGACCACGTCGGTGCGGCGGCGGATCTCCTTGTTCAGCCGCTCCTGCGGGTTGTCCGACCAGAGCTGCGGCCAGATCTCGCGGGGGAAGGCGGCGAAGGCGATCAGGTCTTCCCGGGCGGCGTCCAGGTGCTCGGCCGCGGCCGGATGCTTGGCCTCGAGCGTTTGCACCACCCAGGCGTGCTGAGCGCGCACCGAGGCACTGTCGGGCTGATCGAAGATGGTGCGCACCAAGGTGGCCACGAACGGCTGCGCGGACTTGTTGACGCAGTTCAGAAGGTTGCGCAGGTAGTGGCTGCGACACCTTTGCCAGGACGCGCCCGCCATAGTGGCTCCGATCGCCGCCACGAGACCGGCGTGGCAGTCGGAGATGACCAGTTGCACGCCGGACAGGCCGCGGGCGACCAGGCCGCGCAGGAAGGCCAGCCAGCCCGCGCCGTCTTCGGCGCTGGTGACCTCCAGCCCGATTGGCCATCTGCGAGACCTGGCTCTTGGAGATGTGCTTGATGCCGAGTTGCTCGATGAGCTTGTCGACGCGCCGGGTCGAGACGCCCAGCAGGTAGCTGGTGGCCACGACGCTGATGAGCGCTTGCTCGGCCCGGCGCCGCCGCTCCAGCAGCCAGTCCGGGAAGTACGAGCCCGACCGCGGCTTCGGAATGGCCAGCTCGATCGATCCTGCGCGGGTGTCCCACTCGCGGGTGCGGTAGCCGTTGCGCCGGTTGGTCCGCTCGTCGCTGCGCTCGCCGTAGCCGGCGCCGCACAGGCTGTCGGCCTCGGCCGACATCAACGCTTCGGCCATGGTCTTCACCATGGATCGCAACATGCTGCGCGAGCATGCCGAGCAGGCGGCTGCGGCCACGGTGTTGGAGGCGCATGACCACGTACCGCTCTCCCGCTTGAGGCCGTAACCAGGACCGCGGTCGTCGGGTGCGATGGATGGCCGCGGCCGGTTACAGCGCTCAGTCCCGTTGGAGCCAGACTGCCGTGTCCGTGGGCAGGATGCGGTCGTCCACAGGGCCTGACGCGAGGAGGACCTGGCAGGCGTCCGGAAGCGGGAGAGGCAGGTCAGAGAGGTTGACCACGCACAGCAGTCCGGCTCCGCGTTCGAAGACGAGTGTGCCCTGCGGGCTGTCCAGCCAGCTGAACGCTTCCCCGGTGAAAGCCGGAACCGCTCGGCGCAGACGTAGGGCGGCACGGTAGAGCTGCAGCATGGAGGCAGGGTCGGCGGAGGCGGCTTCGGCGGTGTAGGCCGTCCAGTCTTGCGGCTGGGGAAGCCAGGGTACGGATCGGGGCGGGCCGAAGCCGAACGGCGGTGTGGTGCCCAACCAGGGGATGGGGACGCGGCAGCCGTCGCGGCCTCGGATGGTGTGGCCGGAGCGTTCCCAGGTGGGGTCTTGGAGGGCTGTTTCGGGTAGGTCTTCGACTTCGTATAGGCCGAGTTCCTCGCCCTGGTAGATGTAGGCGCCGCCGGGCAGGGCCAGCATGAGCAGCGCCGCCGCGCGGGCGCGGCGGGTGCCGAGGGCATGGTCGGAGGGGGCGCCCTGGTCGAGGAGTGCGCTTCGTACGCCGGTGTAGGCGCGGCCGTAGCGGGTGACGTGCCGGGTCTCGTCGTGGTTGGACAGGACCCAGGTGGGCGGCGCGCCGACGGCGGCCAGGCCGGTGATGCTGCGGTCGATGACCTCGCGCAGGGGGCCCGCTTCCAGCGGGCATTTGAGGAAGTCGAAGTTGAAGGCGGTGTGCAGCTCGTCGTCGCGCAGGTAGTGGGCGAGGCGGCCGGGGCGGACGTGGGCCTCGGCGACGAAGACGCGCCGGTCGGGGTAGCCGTCGGCGATGGCACGCCAGCGGCGGAAGATGTCGTGGACGCTGTCGCGGTCCCAGTGCGGATGGTCGTTCTGGCCTTCTGCTGTGAGGACGGAGAACTCGGTCAGGCCGAGATCGGGCAGAGCGGGATCCTTGGCCATGCCGTGGGCGACGTCGATGCGGAAACCGTCGACGCCCAGGTCGAACCAGAAGCGGAGAACGTCGTCGAGCTCGGCGTGGACGGCTGGGTGGTCCCAGTTGAGGTCGGGCTGCTCGGGTGCGAACAGGTGCAGGTACCACTGGCCGTCGGGGACGCGGGTCCAGGCGGGACCGCCGAAGGCGGCGTGCCAGTCGTTGGGCGGCAGGGAACCGTCCTCGCCCCTGCCGTCGCGGAACAGGTAGCGCCGGCGTTCGGGGGATCCGGGTCCCGCGGCGAGGGCCTGCTGGAACCAGGGGTGCTGGTCGGAGGTGTGGTTGGGGACGATGTCCAGGATCACGCGCAGGCCGAGTGCGTGGGCTTCGGCGATCATCTTCTCGGCGTCGGCGAGGGTGCCGTAGGTGGGGTGGATGTCGCGGTAGTCGGAGACGTCGTAGCCGCCGTCGGCCAGCGGGGAGGGGTACCACGGGTTGATCCAGATCGCGTCGACGCCGAGCTCGGCCAGGTAGGGCAGGCGGGAGCGGAGCCCGGCGATGTCGCCCGTTCCGTCACCGTCGCCGTCGGCGAAGCTGCGGATGTAGACCTGGTAGATCACGGCCGAGCGCCACCAGTTGTCGGTTGCGTTGCTCACGTTCCTCGGTTTCCTGACTGTTCGGTGCGTGTACGTGTCTTCTCGGCGGGGGGTGGGTGCGGCGGCGTCCTAGCCCTTGACGGCGCCCTGCAGCAGCGCCTTGACGAAGTGGCGTTGCAGGAACAGGAACACGATGATCGTGGGGGCCATGATGAGCAGGGCGCCGGCGTTCAGGAGCACCTGGTCGGTGCTGTATTTCGTGGTGAAGGCCTGCAGGGCGCCGGCCATGGTGCGCTTGGTGGGGTCGTCGATGAGCACCAGGGCGAGCAGGAACTGGTTCCAGGTGGACAGGAACATCAGCAAGGTGAGGGACGCGATCGCGGGGCGGGCGAGTGGCAGGTGGATGTGCCGCAGCGCCTGCCAGGGGCCGGCGCCGTCGAGGCCGGCGGCCTCGGACAACTCGCGGGGAACGTTGACGAAGTGCGCTCGCATCCAGAAGACCGCGAACGGCATGTTGAGTCCGATCAGCGGCAGGATCAGGGCCCACTGGCTGCCGAGCAGGCCCATGTCCTTGTTCTGCTCGTACAGCGGGACGATCACGATCTCGTACGGCAGGGTCAGGGTGAGCACGAGCACCGTGTAGAAGATGCGGCCGAGCGGGATGGCCAGGATGGCGATCGCGTAGGCGGCCATGGTGGAGATCAGGACCGCGATCGGCACGACGCCCAGCACGATCATGGTGCTGGACTGCAGGAGCGTCGTGATGTTGGCGACGTTCCAGGCGTCGATGAAGTTGTGCCAGTGCGGGTCGCTGGGCCAGCTCAGGCCGCTCGGGAAGGACCCTTGGGGTGCCAGCGCCGCGCTCATCATGCTCAGCAGTGGCACGATCGAGTACAGCGACGCCGCCGCAATGAGCAGCAGACCGGGCGCGCGTCGGCGCAGTGTCCGTACGGGCGTCGAGGTGGGCATGGCTATCTCTCCCGGAACAGCCGCTGGAGCGGGACGATGACGGCGATCACGATCAGGGCGAGGACGACCGCGAGGGCGGAGGCCGCGCCGAGGCGGCTCTCGTTGAACGCCAGGTTGTAGACCATGACACCGGGCACCATCGTCTGGGTGCCCGGGCCGCCCTGGGTGGCGAGGTAGACCACGTCGAAGCTGGCGAGCGCGGCGATGACGGTGATGGTCACGCAGACGCCGATCTCGTTGCGGAGTCCGGGCAGGGTGACGGACCGGAACTGCCTGATCGCGCCGGCTCCGTCGATGCGGGCCGCTTCGTAGAGGCTGCCGTCGATTTTGCCGATGCCTGCCAGCAGCAGCATCGTGCACAGTCCGGTCGACAGCCAGGTGCCGATGAATCCGACCGCGGTCAGGGCCCAGGTGAAGTCGCCGAGCCAGGGCCGTGCGGCCGATTCCAGGCCGACGGCTCGCAGCAGCTGGTTGACCACGCCGTTGTCGGAGTACATCCAGGTCCAGGCGACTCCGGCGGCGGCGCCGGGAATGATCTGCGGCAGGAACAGCATGGTGCGGGCCAGCGTCCCGGTGAACTTGCCTTGGATCTGCCGCATCACCGAGGCGCTGATCAGGGCCAGGGTCACCGGCAGGACGGTGAAGAACAGGATCAGGTAGAAGGCGTGCAGCAGCGAGGACAGCTGTTCGGGATCGGTGAACACCTCGCGGTAGTTCTCCAGCCCGGCCCAGGTGGACGCGCCGATGCCGTCCCAGTCGTAGAAGGAGTACTGGATCGACAGCAGGATGGGCCGGAAGTCGAAGACGGCGTAGAACGCCAGCGCGGGCAGGGCGAACAGCCATCCGGCCCAGCGCCGCGCCCGGAGCGTGCGACGGCTCCGGGACGCGGCGGTGTGATCTCCAGGGCGGCTGCGTGTCGGGTTGATCAGATGCATGGTGTGGCCTCTGCCGGGCTCAGCTGCCCTTGAGGGCGTTGGCGTAGGTGTCCTGCAGGGTCTTGACCATCGCGGCCGGGGCGACCTTGCCGGCCACCAGGAGCTGCAGCTGCTGCGTGAGCTTGGTGTTGACGGCGGGGGCGGCGTTCTGCAGCCAGCTGTCGAAGCCGTTGTCCGCGGCGATCGCCGCATAGCCGCTCTGGATCTGCTCGGACAGTGTGCCGGACAGGGACGGCTCGCCCGCGCTACCGGCCCCGGGCGTCAGGGCGGCGTAGCCGTTCTTGACCGCGACCTCCGCAGCGGCGGGCGTCGTGAGGAAGTCCAGGAACAGCGCGGCGGCGTCCTTGTTCTTGGAGCGGGCGGCGATCGAGAAGGCCAAGGTGTTGCTGGTCATCCCGGCGTACTTGCCGCCCTTGTCGGCCGGCGGCATCGGGAAGACGCCGTACTTGCCGGCGAAGGTATTGTCCAGGGTCTGCACGATCCAGCTGCCCTGGAAGAAGAACAGACCCTTGCCACCGGCGAACTGCCCGTAGGACGCCTCCTGGTTGAGCGCGTTGACGTCGGAGGCGAAGTAGCCCGCTTTGATCCACTTTTGCAGGACTTCGGTCGCCTGGACCGCTGCCGGGGTGTCCAAGGTCGCGCCCGGCTTGTGGTAGACGATGTCGCTGAGCGCCTGGGCGCCCATGTAGTCGCCGAGCAGCAGGTTGTACAGGTGCCCGATCAGCCCGTCCTGGTTGGAGGCCACGATCGGGGTGATGCCGGCCTGCTTGGCCTTGGCCAGGTGGGCTTCGAGTTCGGCGATGCTCGCGGGCGGCGTCGTCATGCCGATCTTGGCCGCCAGCTCCTTGTTGTAGAAGACGCCGACCAGGGGTCCGGCCGAGCCGCCCGCCTGATACAGCGTCCCCGAACCGATCACGCCGTCCGACACCCGCCCGGGAGCCAGAGCCGACGCCGGGACCTTGGAACTCCAGCCGTAGGCCTTGTCATAGGCGTCCAGGTCGGTGAGCAGGCCGTCCTTGACGCCGCCGAGGAGGTCGGCGGGCTGGACGAGGTCGGGCGGGGAGTCGGAGGCGAGCAGCCGGGGCAGCACGGTGTTGTAGTTGTTGTCCGGCTCCACCCGCAGCTTCACCGTGATCTTCGGGTACTTGGCCTGGAAGGCATCGGCCAAGCCCTGCTCATACGCCTGGAGCCCCGCGGCGGAGAACAACGTCAGGGTCGCCGGGGTGTCCGCCACGGCGGTGCTCACCGCGGTCGGTGACGCTTCGGCCGGCGAGCCGGAGCCGCCCGACCCCGGTGCACCGCACGCCGCCAGCGTGACGAGCGCGGACCCGACGGCGATGCCCGCCAGCGGGGCACGTAGACGTCGGCTGAGGGCGCCTGCTCTGGAGGTGTGGCGCTGAAGCATGATGCCTCCCTTGCATCCATGCGGCTGCCGTTCACGGTCGGCAGGCAGGGGGGTTGGTGCGCTTCTCGGCGGGGCTGCAGGAATCCGCAGGCTTGTTTCGGAAGCGTTTCCGTTGCCGCAAGCCTGGGAGTTGCCGGACTGGCATGTCAAGTAACGAATAAGTAACACAAGGTCAGTAGAGGTGCACTTGATTGAAGGAGCCCCGCAGCCGCGCGTTTACATGCCGCATCTCCAGAAGGGGTCTTTCGATACTATGGAAGCGTTTCCGAAAGTGGGTTAGGCTTCTGCCATGCCCCAGAGCCCCCGGAAGATCAACATGGAGGACGTGGCCCGAGCGGCCGGCGTCTCGATGGCCACCGCCTCACGTGCGCTGAACAACGGAGCGGGAGTCGCCGAAGCCACCCGGCAACGCGTACTGGCCGTCGCCGAGCGGCTCTCCTACGTCGTCTCCCCGGAAGCGTCCCGTCTTGCCGGTGGCGCCACGGGCCGGGTCGCGGTCGTCGTGCCGCACATCTCCCGCTGGTTCTTCGCAGCCCTCCTCGAAGGGCTGGAATCAGTCCTTCGAGGCGCCGACCTCGATGTGCTGCTCTACCACGTCGGCGGCATCGAGGACCGGCAGGACTTCTTCTACCGGTTGCCGGCCAGACGCAAGGTCGATGCCGTGGTCGTCCTGGCCTTCCCTGTCGGCAAAGAAGAGCAGCGGCGACTGGAGCTCATGGGCGTCACCATCATCGCCGCAGGCGGCCAGCACGCCCCCTACCCGAGCGTGTGCATCGACGACGAGGCAGCCGGGCGACAGGCGATGAACCATCTGATCTTCCTCGGGCACCGCCGCATCGCCATGATCGCCGCCGTTGACCCCGACCAGCCGGGAGAGCTCGCGCCATCAGGCCGCTCCAACGCCTACTACGCCGCCCTGCGCGACGCGGGCATCCCCGTCGACGACCGGCTCGTCGTCACCGTCGACTGGGGCGGCAGCGAAGGCGCCGACGCCATGGCCAGGCTCCTGAGCCAGCCCGAGCCGCCCACCGCCGTCTACGCCCACTCCGACGAGGTCGCCCTGGGCGCAATCCGCACCCTGCGCCGCGCGGGCCTGCGCATCCCCGAGGACGTGTCCGTCATCGGCATAGATGACCACCCCCTCGCCGAACTGGCCGACCTGACAACCGTGCGCCAACCCGTCCGCCAGCAAGGCGAACTCGCCGGACGCATGCTCCTGGACATCCTGCGCGGCCAAGAGACCGACCGGGCCGTCGTCGTGCCGACCCAGCTCGTGATCCGCAACAGCACCGCGCCGCCTCGCGCATAGCGCGAGGCGGCGCCTTCATCGTGGCCAGCGGTTCACGGCACCCGCCATCAGGCGGCCAAGCCCAGATCCAGGTGACTGTCCATGTCGATCTGGATGGTGCCGTACAGGTTGGCGTGCGACCAGAACAGCGGGGACAGGGCGCGCCGGTCGGCGTCGCTGAGACGCTCGGCCCAGTTGGGGTCTTTGAGGACCGCTTGGACCAGGTGCGTGTTCACGAACACCAGCGCCGGCTGCAGCAGGTGAAGCGCCAGCATGGACACCTCCTGGTTCTCCCGGTCGATGCCACCGATGGTGCCCGCCTTGCCGTAGAACAGGTCGGCATTGGCCGAGTTCCAGTTCTCCACCACCTGCAGCCCTTCGTGGATCTCCCGACGTAGCGTCCACGCCGCAATCAGCTCTTCCGGTTCCCATTCCCGACGCACCTGCGCGCTCCCTCGTTCGACCGGTCCCCGAGATCGGGAACACCGTCGAACCTCCGAGCACCGCTACCGGCTGGTATGCCCGACTCGTGACGATCACGAACTGCGACCGTGATCTACCGGAGAGCTACTTGGCGGCTGGGGGCACATCCGGGAGAAAACGGCCGATCCGGGTCGCCGGTCTCGATCTGCTTCGCCAGCCACTGCTCGGGCGTCACACTGTTGTCCGCGGCCATCGCCTGGTTCCCTTCGAATCTTGATCTTGCTACTCGAAAGATCACGCGATGGCCGTCGCTATTGCACGACGCCACGCCTGTGACCAGGTCAAACTCGTACACCACTTCCGTGGACGCAACCCCGGAAGGGCGCGGGAGCTGGAGAACGGCGCAGGGGATGGCTGGGGTCGGTGTGGTGTGCATGTCAGCCAGACTGAGCGCGCCCCTGGCCACGTCGCGCCTCAAGCTCTCCAGGTAGTAGGCGGCCGTGATCCGGTTACCGGCGCTGACGGCCCGCAGGAACTGCTCCATGGAGTGACCCAGCAGGTCCAACGAGTGGCGAACCTTACGCACCGGAGCCTGGAGGTCGTCGTCGTCGGACGGCACCGCCCCCTGCTCACCGGAGCGATGAGCAGAGGCATCGGACCATCCGGGCCGGAACGAAAACCCACGGGCGTGAGGGACCCCGCCCCCGCATCCCCGGGGCCACGGACACGATCCGCTGGCGCCGGACGCGGCACGAACGCGGGCAACCAGAACACTCAACACCGTTCGGAGCATTCGGCCGAGCATGCGCAACTCATGCTCAGTCCTAGGAACGGTGGTGTCATCTCGGCCCGGCAGGGTGCACTCCGGTGAGGGCGAGGTTGAGCAGCCGGCCGGCCTGTGCCACGCCGTCGGGTTCCTGCTCGACGGCCAGGGAGATGGCGTTGGCGAGCGTGAGCAGGTCTGTGATCGATACGTCGTCCCGTACGGCGCCCACCTGGCGGGCGCGAACCAGGAGGCCCTCTCCGGCGTTCACGATCATGGTGTGGCAGGTGGCGCCCAGGGTGGGGTCGCCGTCTTGGGCGCCCCGCATCAGTGAGGCGGCCAGGCCGCGGTTGGACGCGGCGTGTGTGGCGACGGCGCGAAGCCAGGTCACCAGCGCCTGTTCCGGATCCGGCCCGGCGGCCAGGTCGCCGGCTGTGGCGCACAGCGCCTCGACCTTGCCCCAGAAGACGGCCTCGAGCAGCCGTTGCCGGGAGGGGAAGTGCCGGTGCAGCGTGGCCGAGCCGACGCCCGCGCGCCGGGCGATCTCCTCCAGGGACGCCTCGGCTCCGTGCTCGGCGATGGCCTCGGCGGCCGTGGCCAGGATGCGGTCGTAGTTGCGGCGCGCGTCCGCACGCATCGGCCGGGCGGGCGACGTCGTACGGCTGTCCTGCCTCATGTGATCTCCGGCGAGCTTGCGAAAACGGGGTATCCCTCCATATCGTACTGAACCAGAACCGGAGGGGTCCCCCACTTAAGTGGGTGGCCTCCGCATGCCTACTTTCTGGAGACATTTCGTGAAGACCATCGTGGTGGTGGGGGCGACCGGCCTGCAGGGGCGGACCGTGGCGGCGCGTCTGCTCGCCGACGGCTGGCGGGTGCGAGCGGTGACGCGCGATCCGGACGCCACTGGGGCCCGTGCGCTGGCACGGGCGGGTGCCGAGCTCGTCCGCGCCGAGATGGACGACGTCGCCTCGCTCATCGCCGTGGCCGAAGGCGCCCATGGCCTGTTCAGCGTGCAGCCCACCGTCGGCTCCCCGGGCACGCCGGCGGGCTTCTCCGCCGAGGACGAGGTCCGCTGGGGCTGCAACGTCGCCGAGGCGGCACAGGCCGCCGGTGTGCGGCATCTGGTCTACGCCTCGGTCGCCGGCGCGGGCCGCCACAACACCGAGCAACTGCCGCAGAACGTGGTGAGCAAGTGGCGGATCGAACAGCACATCACCCGGCTGGGCCTGCCCGCGACCTTCCTGCGGCCGGTCTCGTTCATGGAGAACTACACCGGCTCGTACCATCTGCACGACGGCGCCGTGGCCACCGCGTTCGCCGCCGACGTGCCGCAGCAGATCATGGCCGTCGACGACGTCGGCGTCTTCGCCGCCCTCGCCTTCGCCCGGCCGGGCGAGTGGATCGGCCGGGCGGTGGATCTGGCAGGGGACGAGCTGACTCCGGTGCAGATCGCCGCGGCCATCTCCGAGGCCATCGACCGGCCGCTGCCGTACGTGCAGCTCCCGCTCCAGGTGATCGCCCAGGCCGGCGAGGAGTTCGCCTTCGCCTACACCTGGCTCAACGAACGCGGCTGGCGCGCCGACGTCTCCTTCGCCCGCGCGCTGTACCCCGGCTTGATGGACCTGCATACCTGGCTGGCCCGGACTGGAGCGGCCCAGATCGCCGGCTTCCTGGCCGACCAGGACCGATGAGCGCCCCCGACCTCGGACGGGTCGGCATCTGGGCGGGCGAGATGGACCGCCATCCCGCCCCCGTCCTGCGCCGGGCAGCCGCGCTGATCGAGGACCTCGGCTACCCGGCCCTGTGGTTCCCCGAGACGACCGGCCGCGAGGCCATGGCCCAGGCCGCCCTGCTGCTGTCGGCCACCCGGCAGACCGTCATCGCCACCGGCACCGCCAGCGTCTACGCCCGGGACGCCGTCACCACCGCAGCCGCGCAGCGCACTCTTGCGGAGGCATTTCCCGGCCGGTTCCTGCTCGGCCTCGGGATCAGCCATCCCGCCCTGGTCACCGGCGTGCGCGGCCACCGCTTCGGCCCGCCGCTGGCGACGATGCGCCGCTATCTGGACGCGATGGACGCCGCCCCGTTCGGCCCGCCGATCCCCGCACCGCCTCGGGTCCTGGCCGCGCTGGGCCCGGGGATGCTCAGGCTCGCCGCCGAACGAGCCCGCGGCGCCCACCCTCTGGGCATGCCGGTCGAGCACACCCGCCACGCAAGAAGCCTGCTCGGACCGCGGCCGCTGCTGGCGGTCACCCAGCTCGTGGTCGTGGACCCGTCCCGTTCCCGCGCGGCCGAGCTGGCCCGCACCCACGCGGCCGCAGCCCTGCCCAACCGGCTGACGCTGCTGCGCGGGCTGGGATTTCACAACGCCGCGGCCCTTGACGACCGGCTGGTCGAAGCGCTGGTGGCCACCGGCGGCCCCGAGGACATCGCCCGGCGGGTCGGTGACCACCTCGACGCCGGTGCGGATCACATCAGCCTGCACGTGCTCACGGCCACACCGGATCAGCCGCCACTGCGTCAATGGGAGGAGCTTGCCGCACAGCTGTTGTGAGCCGGCACTCCCAGGCACCACACACAGGAATGCCGGCGACGAGATCAGCGCCGCTTCAGCACGCCGATCAAGCTCGTGAGGCTGTTCTCGCCATGGCCGGCGGTGACGGCTTGGCGGAAGAGCTCCAGGACGGCAGCCGGAAGTGAGCCGTCCACGCCGGATGCCTGCGTGGTGTGCAGCACGTGCTCCATGCTGGCCACGCCCATGGAGATTCGCTCGACGTCCCCTTCGTGGTTGCCCGCGGTGATGCGTGGCGCGTAGAACTCCAGGAAATAGCGGAGGTCCATGGTCTTCACCGCGCGCGGCAGGAACTCCTCCGCCGAGATGCCGTTGGCCTCCGCCACCGCCTGACCGTGCAGGTAGCCTGCCAGCGCCGTCCAGAACATGTCGATCCCGATCTGGTAGTACAGCGCGGCCAGCCCCTGGTCCTCACCGAGGTATTCGATCCCGGTCAGCACCTCGAGGGCGGGCCGGTGCGCCTCGATGGCGTCTTTGGGGCCGCTGTAGTACGTCATGGCGTCCGGCGTGCCGATGCCTGGAGGCGGCACCTGCACACCCCCGGTGATCTGCACGGCCCCGCGCTCGGCCAGCCACGCTGCCGCCCGACGTGCCCGGTCCGGGGTGTCGGAGGTGAGGTTGGCCAGGGTGCGTCCCGCCAGGGCGGTGGGCGGGGCCTGCGCCAGGATGGCATCCATCGCGTCGTAGTCGGTCAGGCTCAGCACGACCAGCTCGTTGGCGGTGAGTGCCGCCTCGACGGATTCCGCTCTCCTCGCGCCCCGCGCCACCAGCTCGTCTGCCCTGGCAGGCGTGCGGTTCCACACGGTCACCTCGTAGCCGCTGTCGAGGTAGGCACTGGCCATGGCCTGCCCCATGGGGCCCAAACCGATCACCGTCACGGAGTTCATCCGACTCTCCTCATCACTAGAACGAACGCTCTATCTAGGCGGCACAGTAGCACACGACTGGAATGAACGCTCTATCCAGTATGATGGGAGCCATGCGGACCAAGCACGAGATCGGCACCCGGGAACGGATCGTCCTGACCACCTCTCGCCTGATGCAGCGGCAGGGGTACGAGGCGACGGGCCTCAAGCAGATCTCCCAGGAGGCCCAGGCCACACTCGGCTCGGTCTACCACTTCTTCCCTGGCGGCAAGCGGGAACTGGCGGTCGAGGCGGTCCGTCACGGGGGCAGAGAGTTCGCAGAATTGCTGCGCGCGGCGTTCGACCAGGAGGACGATCCGGCCGCGGCGATCGTCGCCTGCACCCGCGAACTGGCCGAGGGGCTGCGCGAGTCCGGCTGGCTGGACGGCTGTCCCGTCACCACCACCGCGCTGGAGAGCGCCGGCCGGGAGCCCGAGATCCAGCAGGCAGCAGAGGACGTCTACGAGCAGTGGCGCACGCTGGTCCGCGACAAACTCAGCCGTGCCGGCTTCGCCGACGACGTGGCGCACGACCTCGCCCACAGCGTGATCAACATGCTGGAGGGCGCGGAGCTGGCGGCACAGGTGTCCCAGAACGAGGCGCCGCTGGAGATCGCCGGCAGGCATCTCGCACGGCTCATCGACTCCTACCGACGGCCTGAACCGGTCCGTCGGGTGCGGCCTTGATGGACACGTCGTTCGGGCTCGCCCGCGTCAGGCTTGTCCCTGTCGTGCCGGCTTCCTGAGTGCCTCGGCGGGGCGGAGCTGCGGCGGTGGCCATGACACCGCTCGGGTTCGCGCCATCAGCCCCAAAGTAGCTCTGTGTAATCATCGCTACTGTTCGTGTTCCCATAAATGACCAGTTCTGCGAAGGTGATCAATCGCAACGGCGGTGTCCGGTTTGTCCTCGATCTTCGTTCTCAGAACCTCTCGCAAAACCATCTTCTCAGAATGCCATCCGCGATAGGTTTTGCGACATGACCGAGCTCGCGGATCCGGCCGTCGTCGAACAGTTCGATTGCCCGATGTGTGAGGCTCCGGCGGGCAGCGCCTGTCGGACGCGGGGCGGCAAGGTCGCGCCCAAGTACCACACGCCGCGTTTCATGCTGGTGCCGCAGTTGCGTGCCGAGCTGGAGGTGCGTACTCCCGCCGAGCGCGGGCCCGGCCGCATCTGGCAGACGGGCCCGGCCCTGGACGTGGTGGTCCCGGCGGCGGCCAGGCCAACCCGGGTGGGCTATGCGCGGTGCAGTACGGCGCAGCAGGAACTGGACAGTCAGCTCGACGCGCTGACGCAGGCGGGCTGCGAACCGGTCTTCGCCGAGAAGATCAGCACGCGTATCAAGCTGCGGCCGGAGTTCGCCAAGGCGATGGACTACGCCCGAACGATCAAGCAGGCCGTCCCGCATCAGCGCGTGATTTTTACGGTGCATGAGACGAAGCGCCTGGGCCGGGGTGCCGCCGAACTGCTCGCCATCGCCGAGGAACTACGCCGCCACGAAATCGAGCTGGAACTGCTGAGCGGCCCGCTGCAGGGCATCTACAACCCCTCCGGGCACGGGGCGGCGCTGTTCGCGTTCTTCGCCGGGATGGCCGAGTCCGAGCGGGAGTACATCCGGGAGAAGTCCCTCGAAGGCCAGGCCTCGGCACGCGAGCGCGGCCGGCACGGCGGGCGGCCGAAGGTGTTCGACGACGACATGATCGCTTACGCGCGCAGCCTGCGCGAGCGCGGGGTGCCCGTCCCGGAGATCGCGGCCAAGCTGGTCATTCCCTCGGGCAAGAACAAGGGCGGCCATCCCTCGGTGGCCAGCGTCTATCGGATCCTCACGGTTGGGGGCGAGGCGGCGTGCTGAACAGTGCTGGCGCACCCCCTGCGGGGGCGCGCCAGCGTAAGGACGGACGGCAGGCTGTGTGACGGCGTCAGTGGCTGCCGGACAGTTCCCCGGACAGGGCGCCGTGCATGCGGGCGCTGGACTGGTTCAGCCCGATGATCCGGACGGTCTTGCCGCGAGCGGCGTACTTGGTCTCCACAGCGTCCAGGGCGGCGACGGAGGAGGCGTCCCAAATGTGGGCGTCGGTCAGGTCGATGACCACGTCGTCGGGGTCGCCGGTGTAGTCGAACTGGGAGACCAGGTCGTTGCTGGAGGCGAAGAACAAGTTCGCCGGTGACGGCGTAGACGACCTGGCCGCCGTCGGGGTCGAGGCAGGCGGTCACGTTGGCCAGGTGCGCCACCCGGCGGGCGAAGATGACCAGGCCGGTCAGCGAGCCGACGACGACGCCGATGGCCAGATTGTGGGTGGCGATCACGACGCCGACGGTGACGACCATGACGCCAACCTCGCCGGCAGGCATGCGCTTAAGCGTGGCGGGGGCGATGGAGTGCCAGTCGAAGGTGCCGAAGGAGACCAGGATCATGACGGCGACCAGGGCGGCCATCGGGATCTGCGACACCCAGGGGCCGAAGACGATGCACAGGACCATGAGCATGACGCCGGCGGTGAAGGTGGACAGGCGGGTTCGGGCGCCGTTCTTGACGTTGATCATGGTCTGGCCGATCATGGCGCAGCCGCCCATGCCGCCGAAGAAGCCGGTGACGATGTTGGCGATGCCCTGGCCGATGGACTCGCGGGTCTTGGAGGAGTGGGTGTCGGTGATGTCGTCGACCAGTTTGGCGGTCATCAGCGACTCCATCAGCCCGACCAGGGCGAAGCCGACCGCGTACGGCGCGATCAGGGTGAGCGTGTCGAGCGTGAAGGGCACGTCGGGCAGGCCGGGTACGGGGAGCGTGGACGGCAGCGCGCCGCGGTCGCCGACGGTAGGCACGGCCAGGTGGGCGCCGATGGTGAGCGCGGTGAGCGCGATGATGGAGATCAGCGGGGCTGGGACCGCTTTGGTCAGCCGGGGCAGGAACACCATCAGCGCGAGCGCGCCGACCACCAGCGGGTAGACGACCCAGGGCACGTCGATGAGTTCGGGCACCTGGGCCATGAAGATGAGGATGGCGAGAGCGTTGACGAAGCCGACCATGACGCTGCGCGGGACGAAGCGCATCAGCTTGGCCACGCCGAGCGCGCCGAGCGCGATCTGGATGAGGCCGCCGAGGATGACGGTGGCCACCAGATATCCCAGGCCGTACTCGCGGGCCAGCGGGGCGACCACCAAAGCGATGGCGCCGGTGGCGGCGGAGATCATCGCGGGACGGCCGCCGGCGATCGCGATGACCACGGCCATGGTGAAGGAGGCGAACAACCCCACGCTGGGATCGACCCCGGCGATGATGGAGAACGAGATCGCCTCGGGGATCAGGGCGAGCGCGACGACCAGGCCTGACAGGATCTCGGTGCGGGCCACCGAGGGAGTCAGCCAGGCGGGGCGACCGGGCCGCAGCCGGGCGGCCAGGGTCGCGGACGGACGGGCAGGCACAGATGAGTTAGGCAACAAGCGTCCTTCACGGGTGGAACAGCCTCAACGGGGGCAGCGGGCAGCATGCCGTCGGCCGGGGCAGGCGGCAGCAGGGAGAGGAGCCGGCCGAGGGGCGGCCGCAGGGGCACGCTCGCGGGCGGATCCGGGGTCGAAGAAGGCGGCAGGCTGGACGATGATGTCAGGGGCGCTGCCGCGGGCAAGTCACGGCGGGCAGCAGGCGATGGTGATCAAAGGCATGCGCGCGTCGATGTTCCTTACCTCGTGTGGAGTGGCGCTCGGCCGGCGCCGGTACGTGTCATGGGCCGGATACGCCAGGGTGGCGGAATGTCCGATCGATGCCGGGACACCCTGATGCGGTCCAGCCATCGGCAACTCTACCTTAACGTTAGAGTAGAGATTCGGTGGGGTCGGTGAGCTGCCCGCACCGCCCTACCAAGCTGAGCAGTGAGGTCGTGCGAGACATGGACGGATCGGCGCTATCCGCCACCCAGGGCGAAGTCCCGGCTCCGGCGAGCAGTGGCAAAGGTCACAGCGGGGATCACATGCACATCGGGCAGGTGGCGGCGCGCACTGAGCTGTCGCTGCGGACCATCCGGCACTACGACGAGGTTGGCCTGGTACGGCCGTCGGCGCGCAGCCAGGGCGGCTTCCGCCTCTACACCGAGACGGACGTGGCCCGGCTGATGGTGATCCGCCGGATGAAGCCGCTCGGCTTCACGCTGGAGGAGATGGGCGAGTTGCTGGCCATCACCGACCGGCTCGACGACAGCGGCACGCCAGCACTAGAGGCGGCCGAGCGTGAGCACCTGCTGGCGCGGCTGGGCCGGTTCGAGCAGGCCACCCGTGAACGCTGCGAGGCGCTGCGCACCCAGCTGAGCCGGGCCGAGGAGTTCGCCGCCGACCTGCAGCGCCGCGCCGGCCAGCTGACCGGCGGCACCGCCTGACAGTGGCACCGCCTGACAGTGGCACCGCCTGAGCAGCCCCGAGCTCACCTGGCCACCTTGACCTCTACCGCGGTTGAGATTTGAGGATGGGCCTGAGGGATTTGCCTGCAGGCAGATGCGAAGGAGGTCAGGTGTGATCGAGGTACAGGCCGGCATCGCCGCGGTTCCGGACGCCGACGGCATGGCGTTGTTCGGGACGTGGCGGGTGGGCTCGCCGCACCGGCAAGAGGCCGCGGCACAGGTCACCGCTGCGGCGTGGCAGGCGCGGCCGTGGCCAGGGGCGGGGTTGCGTTCATACGCCGTGCTGGCCGGCGACGACGGCGACACCCTGCTGCACGTTGCCCAGGTCACCGATCCCGGCGGAGCCCGAGGGCAGGACCTGAGCTGGAAGCAGGAGGTGGATGAGGCCGTGCCCGGCATCGAGCGGTCCGGCATCACCGCCGCCCGGCTGCAACGCAGCACGCCCGCCTACGGCCCGACCGAGCAGGCCGGATGCGTCGTGCTGGTCACTCGCGACTTCGACGACCCGGACGTCGAGCGGGCCCACGCGCTGGTGGAGGCGGTGTTCGAGGGCAGCGCCCACACGCCGCCCGCCCGCGGGCTGATCCGCGCCAGTTTCTATGTCAGCCTGGACGGCTCCCAGGTGTTCAACTACGCCCTGTGGACGTCGGCGGACGCACACGAGGAGGCGATCGGGAATCGGCCACCGCAACTGGAGGACAACCCGCGCTGGCGACAGGCGCACGCCTGGCTGGGCTTGACCTCCACCACCTTCCAGCGATTCCGGCCGCTGCTGCGGCTGACTGCTGCCTGACCCGCCGGCGGAGAGGGGCGGCCCGTTCAGTCGGCGGGTTGCCGATCCGCGGGCTCGCCGGGGGCGCCGGGTGCGGCTGGGGCGGCGTCGCGCCGTTTCGGTAGCGCGGCCGCCAGGAGGGCGACGGCGGCCAGCACCACGGCGATGGCGGCGAACGCCTGCCCGTAGCCGGCCGCCAGAACGTGCGCCGGTGCCGGGCCGGCGGGTTCGCCGCTCTGCGTCGCCGTCAGCGTGACCAGGGCGGCCAGGCCGAGGACGCCGCCGATCTGCTTGGCGGTGTTCATCAGCCCGGAGGCCGCTCCCGCATCGGCGGCGGCCACGCCGGAGGTGACCGTGACGGTCAGCGGCGTGTTCAGCAGGCCCGCGCCGAGCGAGATCAGCACGGCCGGGCCGAGGATGGCCGTCGCATAGGACTGGCCTGGCCCTAGCGTGGCCTGCCAGGCGAAGCCGGCGGCGCCGGTCAGTGCCCCGACGCCGATGAGCACGCGATGGTCGGCGCGCCGCATCAGCCACGGCGTGACCTGCAGGCCGACCAGCATGGTCAGCAGGGTGTGGGGCAGGAACGCCAGCCCCGTCTGCAGCGGCCCGTAGCCGAGCACGTGCTGCAGGGACAGGGTCAGGAAGTACCACATCGGGTTCAGGCACGCCCCGGCCAGCAGCATCGCGATATTGCCCAGCCAGATCGGCCGCGGCCGCACCAGGCGCGGCGGGATCAGCGGCGCTCGCGCCAGATGCACCTCCACCAGCGCGAACAACCCCAGCAACACGAGCCCGGCGAGCGCCACGACGGGCGTACCGGACAGACCGTAGGCCAACGCGGCCAGCCCTGCGGTGGCCAGTACCGCGCCGAGCACGTCCAGCCGCCGCTCGCCGCCCAGATCAGGACCGGTGGTCAGCAGACGGCTGGCGGCCAGGCAGGCCAGCCCGATCGGCACGTTGATCAGCAGGATCGCCCGCCACGACAGGTGCTCGGTCAGCGCCCCGCCGATCAGGTTGCCCGCCGTTCCGCCGGCCAGGCTGACGGCCGTCCACACGGCGATCGCGCGGGTGCGGCGCGGCCCCTCGGGAAAGGAAGACGTCAAAATCGTGAGCGTGGCCGGCGCCAGCACCGCCGCCCCCACCCCTGGCCGGCCCGGGCGGCGATCAAAGCGCCGGGCGCGGCCGCCAGCCCGCCAGCCAGACTCGCGACAGTGAACAGGGCCAGGCCGGCGGCGAGGACGCGCCGGTGCCCGTACAGGTCGGCCAGCCGCCCGCCGAGCAGCAGCAGCCCACCGAAGGCCAGCGCATACGCATTGCCCACCCACGCCAGGTGACGGGCGTCGAAGCCGAGTGCGGCCTGGATGGACGGCAGCGCGACGTTCACCACCGACACGTCCAGCACCACCATGAATTGCGCGGCACACAACAGCGCCAACACGACCGGCACCCGTCCCGCCCTCCCTTCTCACATCGCGATGTGATCACATTGCCTTAGCCCTACTGCAGCATATAATCCGATGTGGACACATCGGAAAGCTTGGGAGGGGCCATGGGCCGGGGACCGGGAGCGCACCATGCGCAGCGGCGTGCGGAGATTGCTGATGCGGTGCTGGCCATCGTCGCCGATCGCGGCCTGGCCGCCGTCTCGCTGACCGAGGTGGGCGCCCAGGCCGGCATCTCACCCGGTCGCGTACAGCACTACTTCCCGGCCAAGCGGGAACTCCTGGAAGCCGCCTTCGAGCGCGGCAATGAGCTGTCCAGCGCCCGCATCCGCCAGCGGGTCGGCCCCGACCTGGAGGCCGCCGAGCCGCGCCTGGTGCTCACCACGGTGCTGGGCGAGCTCATCCCCTACGACGCCGCCACCGAGGCGCACATGCGGGTGCGGCAGTCCTTTCACGCCTTCGCCTTCGCCGAAGAGGCCATCGCCGCCCGGCTACGCGTCCTGTACGCCGACTTCCATCGCCAGATGGCCGACCTCATTACCCGCGAACAGCAGGCTGGCCGCATCCCCGCCGCCCTCGACCCCCGCGACACGGCACTGGCGCTGGTGGCGCTGGCCGAAGGGCTCGCCGCCTATGTGCTCACCGGCGTCACCCCTGCAGCCACGGCCCGGGCACGCGTGCTGGCGGCCATCGCCGACCTCTACCCCAACCTCGGGCGGCAGCATGCGAGCGCGTCAGGCGGGTGACCCACGCAGAACGGCGGGAACTGCGTCCAGGTCCAGGTGCCGCGTCATGTCGAGCTCGAAGCGGCCGTACAGGTTCAGATGCGACCAGAACAGCGCGGTCAGCCCCCGCCGGTCGGCCGGGCTCAGCCGCTTCTTCCAGACAGGATCGCGCAACACCATCTGGATCAGGTGCGTATTGAGGTAGGTGATCGCGGCGGCCAGCAGGTGCAGCGCCAGCGCCGAGACCTCGGCGTGCTCGCGGTCGTCGCCGGTCAGGTCGCCGGCCTTGCCGTAGAACAGGTCCTTGCTGGCGGAATTGAAGTTCTCCACCACGTTCAGACCCTCGTTGATCTCCCGGCGAAGTTCCTCGTCCGCGAGGTACTCACAGATGAAGATCGTCCTGATGGCGCGGACTTCCGCTCTCGATCTGTATCGACTATCGTCGATTAACGATGAATGAGGAGAAGGGGCCGCTGCCGCGTGCGGAGGCCGAAGAGTACGCGAGCTGGTTCAAGGCGCTGGCCGATGCCACCCGCATCCAGATCGTGTCGCTGCTGGCGAGGCGGCGCGCGCCGATGAGCGTGGGCGAGATCGTGTCCGCGTCCGGGGTGGGCCAGTCGACCGTCTCGCACCACTTGAAGATCCTGGCCGAGGTGCGGTTCGTGCTGGTCGAGAAGCAGGGCACCTCGAGCCTGTATCGGATCAACGAGAACTGTGTGGGCTGTTTCCCGACCGCCGCCGACGTCGTCATGGGCAACCCGGCGCCGGCCGCGCCCACCTGCGAGTGAAGGAGCGTCGTCATGGCGCACGAAGAGATCATCGATCACTACTCCGCTCTGGCCCGGGCCGCGGACTGCGGGCAGGACGCCTTCGAGCAGGGCTGCTTCGGCGCGGCGGGCTACGACGACACTGACGGGCTGCCGGAGGCCGCGGTGCGGGCCAGCCTGGGCTGCGGCAATCCGGTCGCGGTGGCGGAGCTGCGCCGCGGGGAGACGGTGCTGGATCTGGGGTCGGGCGGCGGGATCGACGTGCTGCTGTCGGCGCGCCGGGTCGGCCCGTACGGCAAGGCGTACGGGTTGGATGCCAGCCCCGACATGCTGGCGCTGGCCCGCCGCAACGCCGCGCAGGCGGGCATCACCAACGCCGAGTTCCTGCAGGGCGGCATCGAGCGGATTCCCTTGCTGGATCAGTCGGTGGACGCGGTCATCTCCAACTGCGTGATCAACCTGTCCGATGACAAGGCGGCGGTGCTGGCCGAGGCGTTCCGGGTGCTGCGGCCGGGCGGCCGGTTCGGCGTCAGCGACGTCGTGACCGACGTCGTGACCGACGGCGTGACCGACGGCGTGACCGACGGCGTAACCGACGGCGGTGCAGGCGGCGAGGCGGGCGAGGAGCGGCGGCGGTCAGCCGAGCAGCGCATCGGCTGCGTGGCCGGCGCGCTGTCGATGGCGGACTACCGCGCGCTGCTGCTGGCGGCCGGGTTCGTCGGCGCGAAGATCACGCTGACGGCCGATCACGGTGACGGGGTGCACTCGGCGATCGTCCAGGCCGTCAAGCCCGCCGTTGGCCCAGGTCTGGAGATCCGGCCGATGCGCGAGTCGGATGCGGCCCAGGTGCTGGCCATCTATCAGGCGGGACTGGACACCGGGCAGGCCAGCTTCGAGACCGTCGCGCCGAGCTGGGAGGGCTTCACCGCGGCCAGGCTGCCGCACCTGCGCTACGTGGCCGCCGACACCGGCACCGGGCAGGTCGTGGGCTGGGTGGCCGCCTCCCCCGTCTCGTCCCGGTGCGTCTATGCCGGGGTGGTCGAGCACAGCATCTACGTCCACCCCGGCTGCCAGGCCCATGGCATCGGCCGGGCCTTGCTGAGCGCGTTCATCGTCGCCAGCGAGGACGCCGGCGTCTGGACGATCCAGTCCGGCGTCTTCGGCGAGAACGCCGCCAGCCTGGCGCTGCATCAGGCACTCGGCTTCCGCGTGGTCGGCACCCGCGAACGCATCGGGTGCCACCACGGCGTCTGGCGGAACGTGCTGATGATCGAACGCCGCAGCACCGTCGCCGGAACCTGAGCCGCCGTTCAGACTCTCCCCCTGGGAACATCGGCGGCCGGCCGGTGGTTACATGCCTCGTGGCCGGTGTGCCCAGTGTCCCCGGGCCTCACCTATCGCCCTCGCGGACTACCGTTCGGCTGGAGCCGCGTTGCGCCTTTCGCCGAGAGGCGACACACACACCGGTACGCCCACGTTGAAGGCCCCAGCCGTCCTCGCGGACGACGGGGCCTTCATCATGTCCAGATGTCATGCCCAGGTGTCATGCCCGGGTTGGCGTTGCGGGGTCGGCGGACAGGTGCTCGGGCCCGGCCGCCGGTTGCGGGATCGGTTGCGGATACAGCAGCCGGATCAGGGCCAGGCCGAGCGCGGCGCCAGCCAGCTGGGCGGCGATGAAGGCGGGCGCGGAGGCGGGGGCGATGCCGGCGAAGGTGTCGGTGACGGTACGGCCGAGGGTGACGGCAGGGTTGGCGAAGCTGGTGCTGGAGGTGAACCAGTAGGCGGCGCCGATGTAGGCGCCGACGGCGGGCGGGGCCAGCGCGGCGCGGCCGGTGCGGGCCAGGGCGAAGATCAGGGCGATGAGGCCGGCGGTGGCGACGATCTCGCCCAGCCACAGCCCGGTGCCGGTGCGCTGGTGGGTGGAGGCGGTGATGGCGGGCAGCTCGAACATCAGGTGGGCCAGCACCGCGCCGCCGAGCGCTCCGGCGATCTGGGCGGGCAGGTAGGCCAGCAGGGCGCGGCCGTCCAGGCCGTCGCCGGTGCGGCGGGACAGCAGCCAGTCGGCCAGCGAGACGACGGGGTTGAAGTGGGCGCCGGAGACCGGGCCCATGATGAGGATGAGCGTGGTCAGCGCGAACGCGGTCGCGGTGGAGTTCTCCAGCAGTTGCAGGCCGACGTCGCCGGGGGACAGGCGCTGGGCCATGATGCCGGAGCCGATGACCGAGGTGACCAGCAGGCCGGTGCCGACGGCTTCGGCCAGCGCCCGCCGGGCCAGAGCGGTCACGCGCCACTCCCCGCGGGGACGCCGAGTTCGGCCAGCAGGGCGCGTACCCGGCGTTCGATCTCGTCGCGGATGGGCCGGACGGCTTCTACCGACTGGCCGGCCGGGTCGTCCAGGGCCCAGTCCTCGTAGCGTTTGCCGGGGAAGACGGGGCAGGCGTCGCCGCAGCCCATGGTGATGATGACGTCGGCGGCCTGGGCGATCTCGTGCGTCCACGGTTTGGGGTATTCGCTGGTGATGTCGATGCCGCGTTCGCGCATCGCCTCGATCGCGGAGGGATTGATCTGCTCGCCCGGCTCCGAGCCGCCGGACCAGCCGATCGCCCGGCCTGCGGCGAGGTGGGTGAAGAAGCCGAGCGCCATCTGGGAGCGTCCGGCGTTGTGCACGCACAAGAACAGCACGATCGGGGTGCCGGAGTGATCTTTGCCTTCGACGCGGGCCAGGGCGTGCAGGCGCTGGCGGGCGAAGCGCTCGGCGATCAGGGGCAGGTAGTTCGCGACTGTGGCGCGGCCGGCGAACTGGTCGTAGCTGGTGTGCAGGAACCGGTCGATGGTCTCGGTACCGAAGGTGCCGTCGAACTCGCCCGCCAGCGTACGGGCGGCGGTCAGCAGGGCGTGCTGCTGGTCGATGGTCAGGTCGGAGCGGTGATAGGCGGGCTGCGTCATGGCGTGTCCTCGGGCAGACGGTGGTGCTCGGCGGTGCTGGCGGCGCAGTCGCTGCCGGTGGCGGTGGCGGTGTCGCCGCTGGCGGCGGGCGTGGTGGCGGGGGCCAGGGCGGTGGCGAGCCGGTCGACGCGGCCCGACAGGTCGGTGTAGGCGCGTTCGAAGGCATCGTCGGTGTCGGCGGGCACGGGGTCGGGCACCGACCAGTGCAACGGTGGCCGGGCGGGCAGGTCTTCGTAGGCGTTGTCGCAGACCGCCACCACCAGGTCGCCGGCGCGGATGGTGTCGGTGATGTGCGCGGTGGCGGCCGGGTTCAGGTGCAGGTGGTGGCGGCGGGCGGCGGACAGGGCGCGGGGGTGCACGCGGGGGGCGGGCGTGGTGCCGGCCGAGGTGGCGGGCAGGTGGCTGCGCCGCTGCCACAGCGCGGCGGCCAGCTGGGAGCGGGCGGAGTTGTGGGTGCACACGAACACCACCCGCTGCGCCGGTGCCATCGCCGGCAGCGCCGGTGCGGGGACGAGGCCGGCCAGCGCGGCGGGTACCAGGTGGACGTAGCTGCGCCGCCGATCGGCCTCCGAGCGGGCCCGCACGATCAGCCCGGCCTCCTGCAGCACCTTGAGGTGGTGGGCCAGCAGGTTGGACGACAGGCCGAACGCCTCGCCGAGCTCGCCGGGTGAGCGGTCTCCCAGGAGCAGGTCGTCGACCATCGCGAGCCGGATCGGGTCTCCGAGCGCGGCGTGAGCGGCGGCCCGCCGCTCCACATCAAACATCTCAGTCATAATTGAGTCAATAATTATTGAGGCGACTGCCCGGCGTCAAGCTGCCCCTTTGCACCACCCCCCTTCCGGCCGCGTCAAGACGGCCATATGGACGCCACCCGCGCCAGAAGACCGCCGCGTGACTGTCGGTAGCGGATGGTTGGCTGGGGTCTATGACACCGGTGAATTGGGAGCGCTTACCGGGCGAGACGGTGGAGGAGTTTGTCGCGGCGATGCTGCTGCTGAGGAACCCGCACGGCAACCGGATCACCCCCTCGCGCGGGGACCGCGGCGTGGACATCCGCATCGCCGGTCCGGATGGCTTCGACATCTACCAGGTCAAACGCTTTTGCCGGCCGCTCACCGCGCGGCAGGTGGCCGACGTCGAGGAGTCCTGGCGGCGTTTCGTCGCCGAGACACTGCCGGTCCTGCCGGTCCGCTCGTGGACGCTGGTCATGCCGTGGAATCCCACCCACGAGCGGCTGGAGTGGCTGGAACGGCTGACCGCGGGCAGCGGCCTGCGCATCGCCTGGATGGACCGGGGTCCTGGTCATATCCGGCCGGAAATTCCCGCTAAGCCTCCGAGTGCCGGCCTCGATTTGGGCGTACCGACTGTTAGTGATCTAGGGCGCGCGTAGTGTGACGGAGCGTGGCACAGGAGTATTTGTCCACCGCGCAAGTTGACCGGTATGGCCGGTTCGTGGTGGACCCGACGCCGGAAGAGCTGGAGAAGTTCTTCTTCCTGGACGCCGCCGCGTTGGAGGAAGCGCGGGACAAACGGCGCTTGCACAATCGCCTGGGCTGGTCCATCCAGTGGGGTACGGTGCGCATGCTCGGCACGTTCCTGACCGACTCTGGGCCGGCCGACGTGCCGCAGGTGGTGGTGGAGTACGTGGCCGAGCAGCTGGGGATCGCCGACGTCTCGGTGGCGAAGTTGTACGGCGACCGCCCGCAGACGCCGTACGAGCATGCCTCGAAGATCCGGACCATGCTGGGTTATCGCGAGTTCTCGTCCGCCGAGGAGGAAGTGGCGACGTTCATTGCCTCCCGGGTGCGCAAGAGCCGGGACTCGCGCCGGGAGCTGTTCGACCGGGCGGTGCTGTGGCTGATCAACAACCGGGTGCTACTGCCGGGCATCACCACCTTGTCCCGGCTGGTCACCGAGGTGCGCCGGGCTGAGCTGGAGGCCATCAACCGCAGCCTGGCCGAGGCCGCGCCTCCGCCGATGCGGGTCGAGCTGGTGGCGACCCTGCAGGTGCCGGACGGCAAGAAGGTCTCCACCCTGGAGTGGATGCGCACGGCGGTGACCAAGCTGTCAGGCACCGGGATGGAGCAGGCGCTGGATCGCGCCGCGTACGTGCTCGGGCTGGGCACCGGGGCGGTGGACTGCACCGTGGTGGCGCCGGTGAAGCTGGCCGAGCTGGCCCGCTTCGGGATGACGGCCAAGGCGTTCCGGATCGAACAGCTGGAGGCTGACCGCCGCCTGGCCACCCTGCTGGCCACGGTGCGGCAGTTGGAGGGCACTGCGGTCGATGACGCGCTGCTGCTGTTCGACCTGCTGATGTCGACGGTGCTGCTGGCCCGGGCCGGCCGGGCGGCCGACAAGGAGAAGCTGCGCAACCTGCCCCGGCTGCGGGTGGCCGCCTCCCGGCTGGCCCGGGCGTGGACGATCCTGCTCCAGGCGCCGCCCTGCGGCCCAGCCGAGGAAGGCGACGGCCCCGAAGGCGACAGCCCAGACGGCGAGCAGCACGTGCTCACTGTGCCGGAGGTGCTCGACCACATCGAGCAGGTGGTCTCCCGGCAGCAGCTGGCGGCCGCGGTGGAGACGGTGCTGGAGCTGCTGCCGCTGCCCAGCACCGAGGACGACGGCGACCTGGAATGGCGGGTGGAACTCCTCGACCGCTTCGGCACGGTCCGGCCGTTCGTCGACATGCTGGCCTCGGTGATCCCGTGGGGGTGCACCGCGGCGGGCTCGCCGATCCTGGCCGCGCTGCATGCGCTGCCTCGCCTGATGGCCGCGCGCAAGCCCGGCCGCGAGCACATCAAGGGATTCGAGAATCTGGTGACCGGCTCCTGGCGGCGCCTGGTGTTCGGCAACCCGAAGCTGGACCCGCCTTTGATCGATAGGCCCGCTTACACCTTCTGCATTCTGGAGGCCCTACACGCGGCCCTGCGGCGGCGCGACGTCTACGCGGTCGGAGCCGACAAGTGGGGCAACCCGCGGGCCCGGCTGATCGAGGAACGGCTGTGGGTGCGCGAGCGGGCGGCGGTGCTGACCGCGCTCGGGCTGGACGCCGATCCGGCCGTGCACCTGCGTGAGCTGGCCGAGCTGCTGGACGGCGCCTACCGGCAGGTCGCCGCCGGGCTGTCGGCGAACGCGGCGGTGTCCATCAAGGGCGGCAAGCTGCACCTGTCCCGGCTACAGGCGGCGCCGGAGCCGGAAGGGTTCACGGCGGTGCACGACGCGGTGGCCGCGATGCTGCCCCGCATCGACTACCCCGAGCTGCTGCTGGAGGTGCACGCCCGCACCGGCATGTTCGACTACTTCACCCACATCACCGGCTCGCACGTGCGCCGCGACGATCTCGACATCACCCTGGCCGCGCTGACGGTGGCCCGCTCGTGCAACGTCGGCCTGATCCCGGTGATCAAGGCCGGGGTTCCCGCCCTGACCGCGGCCCGGCTGATCGGCGCGGAGAAGGGCTATTTCCACGGCGAGGGCATCGCCGCGGCGTCCGGGCGGCTGGTGGACAAACAGGCCGAGATCGACATCACCGCCGACTGGGGCGGCGGACTGGTGGCGTCGGTGGACGGGATGCGGTTCGTCGTCCCCGTTCGGTCGTTATATGCCCGTCCGTCACCTCTTTACTTTGGTGTCGGAAAAAGGCCAAGGGGTGCTACCTGGTTGAACGTCGTCTCGGACAAGGTGATGGGCTTAGGCGGGCTGGTGGTGCCCGGAACGCTGCGCGACTCGCTGTACATCCTGGACGCCATCCACCGCCTGGACGCCGCCGAGCAGCCCGAGGTGGTCGTGACCGACACGGGCAGCTACAGCGACCTGGTCTATGGCATGTTCGCCATGTGCGGCTACCAGTTCGCGCCCCGGCACGCCGACATCTCCGACACCCAGCTGTGGTGGATCGACACGGCCATGCTGGAGGGCGGCCTGACCACCGGGTCGCGCGCCACCAACGGGTGGGGCGCCTTCAACAGCCTGGGGCTGCGCCGGGTGTCGATTCCCGCGATCGTCCAGCACTGGGACGATATGGCCCGGGTCGCCGGATCCCTGTCGACCAACCAGGTCCGCGCCTACGACCTGATCAAGATGATGACCGCCGACGGCCGTCTGACCGGGCTGGGTAACGCCTTCGCCCACTACGGCCGCATCTTCAAGTCGCTCCATCTGCTGCAGGTTCTGCATGTGGAGGACTACCGCAGGATGATCGGGGCGCAGCTGAACGTCGGCGAGTCCCGGCACACGCTGGCCAGGCGGGTGTTCTTCGGCAACCTGGGCCGGTTGGTGCGCGGTTATGAACGCGGTATGGAGGACCAGGTGGGCGCGCTCGGCTTGGGTCTCAATGCCATCACCTGGTGGAATTCACTGTATATCGACGCGGCGGTGAAGCGCCTGGAGGCCGGCGGGCTGGGCGTCGGCCCGGAGATCCGTGGCCGGCTCTCACCTCTGCTGTTCGAGCACATCAACTTCCACGGGTTCTACCCCTTCAATCGCCCGGAGTTGGGCGGTGGGTTGCGCGAGCTGCGTGATCCGAACGGTGGCCCTGATGAGGAGGAGTGAGGCCGATGGGCGTGCCGCGAGGGCCTGGGCACGATGGCCGATCCGGCGGCCGAGGCGTAGGGTCCGCGGTTCAGTGTCAGGTGACGACGTCTGGACCTGCGCTTGGTGGAGAGTCCGCCTGATCTGTCGAGGGTGTTTGTCCGCGCGGGAGTGTCGAATCCTCTCGTCATGCCGATCCGGCTGCGGCCTGAGCTAAGAAGGTCCGGGTTGGAGGACTCCGGTCACTTCGGCCACGCGCCGAGCCACCTCGAAGGGGGTGAGGCCGTCGGTGTCAACTACGTGATCAACCACGGTTGTTTGAGCCTGTGTGTACCTGCTCCTGTAGAAGTCGGTCAGGCCCGGACGCTCAGGGTCCGACTCGAAGCGTTGGTGCCACGTCTCACGGCTGGCGTGCAGTTGAACGGAAATGGCCGGCGTACCGGATGGAAGCAGTCCGGCGACCAGTCGGTGCATCTCTGCGGACTGGAACACCCAGGTGATCACGAGGATGTCCACTTCGGCCGTGGCGGCGTGCTCGGCCACGGCACGCAGATTCGCCCGCACCATGGTCGTCATCCGCTCATCGACGCGCCAGGGCTGGTGCTGCCACAGGCTGTCGACGTCGAGCCACAGGACCAGTTGCTGCCCGGCCTGTACCAGGTCCAGGAGTCTCCTGGCCACAGTCGTCTTGCCGACGCCAGGAGCGCCGCCCAACATCACCGCTCGCACCGAGGCACTGTAGTCGCCGCGTGATCACCATCGCCACCGCTTTCTGCGGCACATTTGCGAGAGCCAGAGATCTTCCAGGCCGCAGCGCATCCATCATCGGCCAGTAAAGTGATCACGATGTTGGACACGAGGCTGACCACCCACTGCGATGTTTCCACGGCCATGGCCCGCTACGACGACCGGGACCTGGCCGAGCTGCTGGAGCGCGAGGCCGTGCCCCTCGGCACCGGCATCGGCGGGGCGTCCGCGCGGCTCGAGGTCGGCGGCACCTCGGTCTTCGTCAAACGCGTGCCCCTCACCGAGCCCGAACTGCGCCACCCGCACTCGACGGCCGACCTGTTCGGGCTGCCGCCCTTCTGCCAGTACGGCATCGGCTCGCCCTGCTTCGGCGCCTGGCGCGAGCTGGCCGCGCACACGATGACCACCGAGTGGGTGCTGACCGGCCGGTTCCCCGGCTTCCCGCTGCTGTATCACTGGCGGGTGCTACCCAACGCCGAGCCCGCCCCGCTGTACGGAGAGCTGGCCGACATCGATCGGGCGGTCACCTTCTGGGAGGGCGCGCCCGGCGTGCGCCGCCGCATCGAAGCGCTGGCAGAAGCTCCAGCGAGCCTGACGCTCTTCCTGGAGTACTTTCCCTACAACCTGCACCAGTGGCTGGACGAGCGGGTGCGCGCGGGCGACGCCGACCGCGCCTGCGCCCTGGCGGACCAGGGGCTGCGTGAGGCCGTGTCCTTCATGAACGCGGGCGGCCTCCTGCACTTCGACGCGCATTTCGAAAACATCCTCACCGACGGGCGCCGCTTCTACCTGACCGACTTCGGGCTGGCCGTGTCGACCCGGTTCGACCTGTCAGAGGAGGAACGGGCCTTCTATCGCCAGCACCTCACCTATGACCGCACCTACACGCTGACGTACCTGGTGAACTGGCTGGCCGGCGCCTTTCACGGCGCCGACTGGCCGGGACGTCGCAAGCTGGTGCGGGAATGGGCGGCGGGAGAGCGGCCAGCCGGTGTGCCCGGCGGGGTCGCGGCCCTGCTGTCGCGGCACAGCCCGCTGGCCACCGTGCTGAACGACTTCTACCACGATCTGCAGAGTGAGAGCAGGAAGACGCCGTACCCGCTGGAGGAGATCCGCCAGGTCGCCGGACGGCACGCCCTGCCGCTCGAGTAAAGGTCACCCACCGCTTGAGCGAGGCGCACGCCGATCGGGAAGCTCTGCTCGGGTGAGACTCACTCGCCGCGATGGTCCTCCGAACCTTGGGCGTGTGACAGCGATGTCTGAGTGAGATGCTCGCTCGTTGGTGTAGTGGGGCTCAGCCGTCCGAGCTGGCATCTGACGGCGGTACCTCGAGGACGAAAAACAGGAAGGTGGGGTTGCTCGAAAGGTTATGGAAGCCCTCAGGGAACAGCTCACGGGCGGCCGGGTCGGGCTGCGGCTCGCTGATGATGGCCAGGCGGAAACCGGCGGTGGTGAAGGCATCGGTCATCGCGTGCAACGGCTTGCGCCAGAGCCTCATCGGGGTGGACTGCCCGTTGAGCCTCCAATCGAAGGTATAGCTGGTGGTCGCAAAGTAGTCGGGCCGAGGATCCTGGAACGTGTAGGCCACGAAAGGGTGGTCCACCGACGCGATCAGCCGGCCGCCGGGTCTGAGCACTCGCCGCAACTCGGCCAGCGTCGGCCCCCAGTCCTCCAGGTAGTGCAGCACCAGGGATGCGACCACGTCGTCGAACGCACCGTCGGGGAACGGCAGAGGGTCGCTCAGGTCGACCACGTGCAGGTCCGCGTCGCCACCCAGCCGCCGCCTGGCCAACGCCAGCATCGCGGCGCTGGAGTCGATGCCGGTGACGACCGCACCGCAGTCGCGTAGTGCAGCCGACAGGGGGCCCGAGCCGCAGCCGGCGTCCAGGATCCGACGGCCAGCCACGTCGCCGGCGAGGGCCAACATCGCGGGCCGCTCGTAGTACGCGTTCGCAAGGCTGTTCTCGTTCTCCGTCGAGTACGCCTCGGCGAAGCTGTCGTAGTTATTCACCTGGTCCCGATCTGCGGACTGGGCGAAGCTCTCGGGCACGTTGGTTACGCGGTCCATCGTCGCAGCCTAGTGATCTTTAATCGCGTTTCTGGACATTTGTCGAATTTGCGATGCACGAACACATCGGCGCCGTGAGCCACTCAAGCTTCGATGGCACAGGCCCAAGATTCGATGTCAGAGGACAGAGGACGACTGAGCGTCCGTCGCACGCCAGGCCGATGTGACAGGGAAGTGACCATTCCCTGTCACATACAAGATCCTTCCCTCATTCCCACCAGCGGTACCGCCCGACACCTCTAGGTAGCTGGTGTTTTTTGATCTATCTCGTGTCGGTCTCTCCTCGTGTGCCAAGGTGATCGATGTAGGTCACCGGGCGTGGGGAGAGATCGA
>NZ_JBITMP010000070.1:0-50765 GCF_044466425.1 Nonomuraea sp. NPDC049400 | reverse complement strand
GAAGTCGCGCCCGGACAGCGGATGAAACGGGTGGGTCACCCGAACGCGTCGGTACTGATCGTCGCCATCGGGTGTAATCGACGGCGTAATCCAACGCATTCGCCGAACAATTCGTGGGAACGCTACGCCGTGAGTGCCTCGACCACCTGCTCATCCATGGTGAGCGGCACCTGCGCAAGGTCCTGACCGAGTACGAGCGCCATTTCAACCATCATCGCCCGCATCAGGGCCGTTCGCTTCGCCCGCCATTGCACGATCCCAGCAAGGTGATCGACATGACTTTGCGGATCCACCGTCGAAGGACCGTCACAGGACTGATCAACGAGTACCACAGAGCAGCCTGATCACCCGGCAAACACCCAGCTCAGCAGCCGTGTCCGCGTTTTGGCACCCCACAGGCAGCCGCCTGCACCCGCAGCACGTCTCCGACCAATTCCTCTGGCTGGCCTACCTGGCCGGGCTACCGCCCGTCAGACTGCATGACCTTCGCCATGGCGCGGCCTCGCTGATGCTGGCAGCCGGGGTAGAGATGAAGGTGGTACAGGAAACCCTGGGACACACATCCAGCGCCTTCACCGCCGACACCTACACCTCCGTCTACCCGCAGGTGGCCACGGCGGCGGCCGAGAAGACCGCGGCCTTGCTGTTCGGCGAGGAAGACCAGGCCGCGCCCGGGAAACTCATCTCGCTGAGAAGCTGATAGTCGGATTAAGCATCCGGCCCCGCACTCGCCGCCTACTCGCGGCGAGGCGGCGCCGCTGTTCTTGCCGCAGCAGTCGGAGACGGTGAATGGATCATGGTGTGTGCGGGGTTGGTGCGCGCGAGCACGTAGGGAGCACGCAACCGCTAGACAAAAGTTCTAGAACGCATCCGATCCCGTATAACCGCAGGTCAGACCATGATCAAGCGCGCCCTGCAGGATTCGAACCTGCGACCGTCGGATTAGAAGTGGAGGGTATGTCTGACTCTTAGCAGCACTCTGAACTGGTGTTTTGGGTACTGCCTGATCCTCACCTAGGCAAAGTAATCCGGATATAGTCCGGATCTTGAAATTCGGCCCGCTCACGGGACTCGTCGACCACTCCTTACGTTCTCCGTGACGTCATATTACCCGTGGCCAGCCACCATACCCGGGGGGCTGGGGCTGAGGAACGAAGTCCCAGACCGTCGATCGCCCCCAGCCTCTTACGGCGACCAGTCACAGGCGGGCGATCGTGAGTGCAGCGCCAATCGCTATCGGCTCTATAGGCGTGCTACTCAGGGCTTTGTGGCAGATCTGATCTGCGTGAGTGCTAAAACGTCGACGCCATCCGCGGAGACCGTCCCACGCATCCTTGATAATCACACCAAGAAAGAGAATAGATTGAGGTTAATAGAGAAGCTCAACTGCAACTATTCCAATTTGACATGCGGAGCCTCTCCGCAATGTAGACTATAGCCTCGCACGCCAGTTCTTGAGTTCGCCCAAAAGCAGGTCGAACGCGTCTGGATAAAGCCTGATAAAAGCTATAAAAAGAAGCGGCCAGTAATCGTGACGTAGCGCATCGACGGTCAATCGATATGCGGACTCTGATAGTGTATCGCGCGAGGCACCTTCCAACTCGTCTTGGAGAGAGTTCGCGATTCCGAGAAGCAGGCTATTGATGGCATTAACTCGATGCTTATGATTAGCCAGGTCGCCGATAAGAGTTTCTGCTAGCAGGAATCTGTCCTCACGAATCAAAGCATCTATAATTTCTTTCGTTGTGGGCGATTGGAAAAGATCGCTTAAACCTCTGATAAGATTGCGCGCCTCACCCACATAGCGCTCCCCCAACTCGGCATCATGATCGATGAGAGATGCACCGAGACAGCCAGTCAATCCAGCTCGGACCTGAAGGTCCGAGATATCGTCTATGAAGGACTTCGCAAGTTCAAAAGACTCTTCGCGAATCAAAAGCTTGGCGATATGCCTTGCGGTAGAAGATTGAAATAGCTCGTCCATCCCCTTCAGAAGCATACGCGCTTCACCGAGAAGGCGCCTTCCCTGCTCGACATTCCGAGTAACGATCGACGCCCCAAGTGTACCCAGCCCTCTGGAACGTTCCTCAGACGCAGATATTGTGGCTATCAGCCGTTCCGCGTATGCTTCCTGGTCATACATGGCCAAAGCCGCTACATTATCGGCGATAATAGTATCCTTTATCTCCAAGCGCTCCACGCGATGCAAACACTTATCAAACGCGCCAATATGACCTTGATGCGCAAGGAAGCTGGCCGTATCAGCAATAATGGCATATTGAAATCGCCGCTGGTCAACGTGTGCAGCAGTATTCAAAGCACGTTCCCATTGCCCAGATCTGGTCAGCACATATGCCTTTCCCTTCGCCATGACTCCACCACGTAGTGGATGCCGCGATTCCCCTTTCCCTTCAAACATGCGATCTACGATCGCCAATGCTCGCTTTGGAGATTCATTGACAATCGCCATCGCTACCTCTATCTGGGATTCCAACCGTGCAGAGAGCGGCTCGATACTTTCTGTGGTGTGAAGAGCTAGCTCTTCTTGCCCATGTTCGGCGAACAGTACAGAAATAAGTCTGAGCGACCTGCTGCGTCCGGCTAGATCTTCGATATCGTAGGCAAGCGATCGAGCGGCCTCCCAGTCTCCCGATCGAGCCAGAGCTACAGAGACGTCCGTAAGGGCGGCTGCACGACGAACGGGATGGCCAGCTCTGAGCACTGCATCTCTTCCCTCGAAAGCTGCAGTTCTTGCACGTTCACGGTCTAGATCCGATATGAGCGTGGAGATTCTGGCAAGTAGGCATGCATACTGGAGTGCAGAAATTGGAGGAGGTTTCCATTTTCCACCAGAACTACCGATGCCCATAATGCCACGATGGAGCGTGTTAACTATCTTGTTCTGCCCGAGAACTCGCGCACGCTCAATCGCCACGTTAGTTAGAACAGCGATATCGAGACTGCGACTGTCCGCGACACTCTGAAATGCTATAATTTCGCTAATGGCACCCGCAGACGAGGCCTCTCTAGCAAGCATTAGATCATGGCGTTTAGCATCAGACACTAGATCGCTATAGCGCTCAATATTATCTGCATCCAGCAGCATTCTCCCGTACGGGCTAAGCAGATATCTCGGCGTGTCCGCTGGCCACCCTCTCGCCTTATATGTATCCGCCCATTCATTGATCCTCCTGCGATAGTGGTCGAGGTCACCATCCAGTATCAAGTTGGCACTACGGCGTAGCGTATCATGCGCAAATACATACCCATCGTGAGAGCCATCATTGAAACCCACCCGAAGACTTCTCCCCAAGCGAGTATTCAAGGTCTTACGTATGTCAAAGTGCTTTCGGCGCGTAAGCTCCGCGAGATCACGAACCGTGAGTCCATCTTGGCAAGCAGCCAGATAACCCACTATCTCCAGGTTTTGAGATTTCTCCTCCAATAGTTGTTGAAGCTCATTTTCAGCTTCAATCTCAAGAAGCGTGGCATATGGCGATGGCGTAAGTTCATATCGTCGGCATGATCGCAATGGATGCTGGCCAGGCACATCGCTAGGGAGAGCGGGATGCGGCCGGCCTGTCACTATAATTCGAACATTCTCCGGCGGATTGCGCGGCAGAGCCGAAGCAATACTTGGCCTGCTGCCGCTATCTTCATCCAGACCATCGATAACCAAAACTAGCAGTGAAGTTTTCGGTATTGACTGGGCGGCAACGGAGATCAGATGGTTGAACTGCCCTATCCGACCCTCTTCGTCGTTTGGAATGCGTACATGCCTATTTGCGATATAGGCAAGCTGGCGCGTCATACTTACAAGAAATGGATGAATACTCGCTTCGCTGCTGATTCGCAGAGCAATAAAGAAGGATGCAACGTTGGTTCCGAAGGGCGGATTGAGGACAAACCACGATGCTAGCGCAGTTTTCCCCGCCCAAGGTGGCGCTTGTATCCAAAGATATTTTTCATTGCCAGCACAAAAAGAAATCAGCTGATCAATCTCGCTGTCACGATCCACCAAGTTCTCTGGAGCGTAGTTTTTGACACGCGCCAGGTAGCTCGGGCTCGATGTCGGTCTGCGGTTTGGGCTAAGAGGGTCAGTTAGTTCTTCTCTTCCCGAAGGCAGCCCAATCAGGTTTTGCAGCCGCTCAAGGTTAGCGCGGCTCATTTGTTGATAAGAAGTGTCAATCCTAACCGCTGTGAGACGTTGGGCACCTTCCGTCTTATAGTGCCTGGCGATTACGCCAATCAGCACATTTTCGGCGAACACTGCCGCGCCCGACATGCCTTCCCAGGGAGATGCTTCTCCTGATAGCGGGATATTCAGCGGCGTCGAGACATCTATCTCCAGGGTTCCTTCCTTTTGATTGGAGAGCAAGGGAGCACTTCCGCTTAGGTGAAAGCTATCGCGATACTGTGCAGGCCCGCCAATGTGCTCTGCAACGACATCATCGTCACGCAATTTGAACCGAGGGAACCCGACGGCACTGCAGGCCAGAACTGCAGCTTTCTTGCCAATTAGCCCGAAACTGATCGGAGTTACTTCATCTACTACGGAGTAATCAACAGCAAGGACCGCGATATCTGTTTTCTCATCGGATAGTTCGACCGTAGCTACGCCGAGCCATTCTTCAGCAGTGTCACCTTTGAAGCGCACTTGTATAGTAGACGCATCACTAACAACATGCGCGCACGTGAGAACCCTTCCCAAGGCAACCAGGTAACCACTGCCCCGCTTCGCAGAGCCATCCATATGCCTGACGATTACTTCAGCGATTCTCTCATATTGCGGATGAGGATTCTCCGCTTCGTCGAGTTCGCTTTCATCTGGCGCATACAGCTCGGGTGGTTCAGGGAATTCATCGTCGTACCGCATAGGTCATTAGCGTTCGCGGTCTCCAGATGATCCAGATATCCATGGGGTGGTAGTGGAATTTGCCACTTTAGGCTCCAAGGTAAGTTTTACTTTCTGGGTAGCCACGGATGTCTCTTTTGTATTGCCATCCGCGCTCAGTATCCAGAAGCGAATCTTCCCGCCTAGGCCGTCTTCTTGTGTTGCCGCGATTGATAGCTCTAGCTCTATGGGGCCGAGTTCGAATCTAAGCTCTTCGTCCTTTGCATTCTCGATCGCCCCTGTAAGCTGGGCGCGGAGTTCTTTTATCGCTGTTGTCAGTTCTATCATTAAGACCTCCTAAATTTTGGCATATCCTAACACTCATAAGCTGAACATTACAGGCCAGCGCGCCGTGTATGTCCTGTTGGGGTGTTTGGGGGGATTGTGTCGGGGAGTAGACGGAGACGCGTCCAGGGTGGCTTGGCCAGCCACACAGCGTTGATTTGTACAGCATGAAGGATGCATACAGTAGCGAAACCAAGCGGCCCGAGCACGGCCGTGCGCGAGAACGGCCCCCAGGCCGCACGCGCAGCGTGCGGCCGAGCGCAGGGCCGCGTCGGCGCCGCGGCTTGATACCTAAGAGATCAATTCGGCAAGTTTTCCAATGCCAGAACCCACGGGTAGGTGCCAATGCGTTCCCCGCCGGAGTTGGGCGGGTGTGGCTCGAACTGGCCTGGTCCGAGTAGGACGCGCACGCCCTCTGCCTTGAGCTGGTCAATGCTGCGTTGGAAGGGGATACGTGAGGCCAGGGCGGTGTTGACGAAGGGCAGGATGATGACTGGGATGCCGAGTCCGGGGGCTTCGGAGAGCAGGCCGAGTGCATAGGTGTCGGCAATGCCTTGGGCGAATTTGTTGATCGTGTTGTAGGTGGCCGGGGCAACGATGATGGCATCGGCGCGGGGTGATTTCGGCTCATCGGGGCTGCGGTACTGGCTGCGTATGGGGCGACCGGTCTGCTTCTCCAACGCGGGGATGTCGATGAAGTTCAGGGCTGGCGGGGTGGCGACGATCTGGACGGTCCAACCTTTGTCTTGGGCGAGGGTGACGAGGCGGCCGACGTCGGGGGCGGGTCCTGCGGCGCAGACGATGATGTAGAGAACCTTGCCGGGTTGGGTCACGCGATGACTCCCAGGGTGGCCGCGTATTCGCGGGCTTCACGGCGGACACTGATCGGGGCGGTTGCCAGGATGTCACGTACGAGCCGGAGAGCCGCGGGGCGGCCGGTGATTTCCTCGGGGGCGATCTCGCCTGCGGCGCGCAGGATGTGCAGCGCCTTGTCGTGCTGGTTCCACATGAGGAACGCGCGGGAGGTATCGAGCAGAAGTGTGGCCTTACGCTCGTTGATCGGTAGCTGGTCCAACTGGACCTGGCGGGCGTAGTCGATGGCGGTGCCGGCGTCCCCGAAACGGAGGGCGACGTTGACCCGGTGGCACAAGACGTTGTTCGGGCCGAACGCGGTCCACATGTGGTTGCCGTCGTGGCCGAGCCGGTGACCGGCTTCGGCAGCTTCGTTGAGGAGTTCGACGCTGTTGTGCCGGTTGCCGGTGTTGGCGGCGGCGACGGCTCCGCGTAGCAGCAAGGACCCGTAGATCGACAGGTCGTCGGCGGAAGGGCTGGTGAGGTCGGCATCCATGCGTTGGGCTGAGCTGCGTGCGGCGTCGGTGGCGGCGCGGTGGTGCCCGCCGTCCATCAGGGCGTGGGTGATGATGCGGGAGCTAGAGCCGATCATGAGGGGACTCTGACTGGCGTGAGCGGCTTGGATGCTGCGGTCTGCCGCGAGCCAGGCGAGTCCCTTGTCCTCCTGTTTGAGCAGGATAGAGGCGGTCACGTGGTATGCCTCGGCGCACAGCATGTGGGCGCGTAGCTGATCGTCGCCGTGCAGCGTGGTGCTGGCGGCACGGAGCTTGCTGAGCAGGGCCGGCAGTTTGGCGGTCACCTGGGCGTATCGGCATGCCTGGTAGTTGCGCTTGGCGGTGGTGACTGCGGTGGCAAGTGCGTCGAGGTCGATCAGGCCATCTGCGGGGGCCGAGTAATCGACGAGTACAGCGGCGAGATTCTCGATGTCGAGGCCGGTGTCCTGGGTGGGACCTGGTTGTCTGATTACTGAGCTGAAGAGGGCGGCCCCGGTGAGGCCGACGAATTCGCGGCGTCGCACGTCGTTCTCGTCCTCTCCTGTTTCGACGAGATTCACAGCGCGTGGTGCATTTGCAAGCGTATCAACCGTTTTGGGGGAATCCAGGTGCGGGCGGGCGCGCTTGGTGGGGACGAAGCCCAGGTCTTCCGGGTCCAGGTGGGTGAGCTCGGTCAAGGCCAGTCGGTACGGCTCGCGCGGCCATGTGACCTCGCCTGCCTCCCAGCGGCGTATGCGCTCCTCGTCACAGGCGAGGTTGTACCTAATACCGCTTTTGGTGAGGTTGACCATTTTCGCCATTTCGGCGCGGGTCAAATCGGCCTGCTGCCGCCAGTTCCGAAGTCGCACGTTGGGCGTTGCCTCGGGCATACCTGGCCTTCTTTCCGACGTGGATCGAAAAGGGGGTTAAGAGGGGGGCCTCTTAGCGGGTCCCCTCATTCTGCTTTGCCGGTGGACTTGCCATCAATCAACCACGGTACGTCAAGCGGACTTCCGCCACAGGGAGTACCGAACGACTCGCAAGGAGATGGCGACGGTGACCCGGCCAGACGAGAACAGCGAGGCAAGGCTCTGCCCTGCGTGTCGAGGGCGCGGTTGCAAGCTGAAGGGCTCACGCCGCGCTCTCCTGATCGGCAACGACGGAGAGGAGCCCGAACGGATTGGGGAGCAGAAGTGTCTCGACTGCCTCGGAAGCGGCCGGGCCGAAGGGAGCGGAAGATGAATCCGATCGCGGCCGAACTGGCGGCCGACGTCATGCGGTGGGCTGCGGAGCGCATGCTGGTGCGGCTGCGTGATGAGCTCACCGCCCTCGGTATGAATGCCGAACTGCGCGACAACAACAGCGCGCTGATGGTGGCTCGACCCCATCCCGGGCTGCCACTGTCGGTGGTCGTAGGGCATGGCGGCGCGTATTACACCTGGCAGGACGCGAACAAGCGACACCCGACCAACGATCCGCAAGGTGCAGCCTCGATCCTGGCCGAGTACATCAAGGGTCGCTGAAACGGACGCGGCGAGGCGGTGACAGTGCTCGGCCGGACGGGGCCGATGCGTTTCCCCTGCCTCGTCGCGTCTCATAGTCCCGGCAGGCTGTTGCTGCCGGTCCGACCTGCCGGGGCGTGTTCATGGGCGGCTTGCGTTACCTGAACCTGGTGGACAGATGGTCCGAGCCAGGATACGCTCAAACTTGGTAAAACAACCTGTCGGGTGTTGGACGGTCAGAATGTCGCTAGAGTCCGTGCCACCGAAGTATGCGCAGCTTGTGCAGGCGCTTCAACGGCGTATCGAGTCGGGAACCTACCCGCCCGGCTCTCTCCTCCCCAGCGAACACCAGCTCATCCAGGAGTTCAGTGTCTCCCGGCCCACTGTGGTAGCCGCGCTGCGGGTGCTGCGTGAGCAGGGCTGGATCGAGTCCCAGCAGGGCAAGGGACGTTTCGTACGGGGCCGTCCTGCGATGGCAGCGGTGGAGCCCAACCGTCCCGGCCAGGCGTACCTGACCAACCCGGAAACTAACGCCCCCGGCGAACTGGTCGAGGCCGGCGCCGTTGCGCTGCCCAACCGTGTGGCGGCGTTGCTGGATGCACAGCCCAAGAGCAAGGCGTTCCTGCGCCGACGCTTGGTCGTCCGTGATGGCGAGCCGAGCGAGCTGGTCTCGCTATGGCTGCTGTTGGAGCTGTCAGAGGGCACAGATCTGACCAGCGGCGAGCCGTTGCGGGAGGGCATCCGGCAGCATCTCCAGACTCGCAAGGGCGTCCGCTTCGATCACATCGTGGAGCAGATCACCGCCCGCATGCCCACCACTCAAGAGGCCAAGCAACTCGGCATGCCCAAGAACGTCCCGCTCCTTGTGGTCTTCGGCGCCGTTCGCGATGCCTCCGGCCGGCCCCTGGTCGTGGTCGAGGTACTACTTCCGGCAGACCGTCACGAACTGGAAGACGCCTACCCCATCAGCTGACCGGCCCTTCCGGCTACTTGCGCAGCACCAACCACGCCCAGAGAGCGGCCACCGCCAGCAGGGCCACGCCGAACACAATGGTGGCGCTGCGTCGCCTGGAGACGAGGGCGAGCAGGAGCCCCAGCGTGGGCGCGCCGAAGCCGACGATCAGCATGGCGGTTCCGCAGATCTGGGAGAGCTGCTTGTTTCTCGGCTCTCCTCCGATCAGGGCAAAGCCGTAGCTGAACCACAGCACTCCCAAGAGGGGCGTGCCCAGGATCCATAAGAGGAACAGCAGCCATAGCCAGGCGGCGTCCTTGCCCGGCGGATCCGATTTCATGATCCGGATTGTTCCTCTGACGCCTCGGATAGCCCAGCAGCGTTCGGCGCCAACCGTGACACAACTTGGCATCGTGACGTATCCGGCTGGTTAGATCGCCGTCACCCGTTCCTAGGCACTTGACCTACCAAGTTTGCCAGTCGTACTCTCAGAGCATCACTTGATAGGTCAAGTGTCAGACATCCAAGAAGGGAGCCATCATGGCTCTGCAAGGCCCCATCCCCGTCACCTTCGCCATGGTCTTCCCGCACGGCTGCTACATCGTCGGCGAGGTCGAGCCCGTCAAGGACTTCGACGCCTCGTCCAACGGCCGGTTCGTGCAGGCCCGCGACAAGCAGACCGGAGAGCTGGTCTGGCAGGTCGCGGTCATGGACAGTGACCCCACTCTCAAGCCCGCCCAGAAGACGGTGGCGGTCAAGATCCTCGCCCCGGTCCAGCCGGTGCCCCCGCAGCCGATGCCGGGGCTGCCCTTCACGCCGGTCGAGTTCGACGGCATGTCCGTCACGCCGTACGTCAACGGCGCCGGACGGCTCGCCTACTCCATCAAGGTCCACGAGATGCACGCACCCCGCCAGAGCACACCGAACAAGCCCGCAAAGGACGCCGCCTGATGACCCGTCGCCGTACCCCTCGAACCAGCGTGATCCGGCTGACCACCGGCCGGACCGCCCGAACCCTGCTTCACCCCTACGGCCACCGTGAGCCCGTGCTCGCGCTCGACTTCGGAGCCGCCAGCGTCCTGGTCACCACGCGAGGACCCGTCACCGCGGACGACCTGACGTTCGCGCGCCAGCTCGCCCACGAGGCCGCCCGCTACGCCCGCTCGGTCGAGCGCACCTACCGCGCCCTGACCGCCGACCACGAGATGACGCAGCAGGGGAGGGCGGCGGCGTGAGCAGCCTCAACCCGTACACCTACCTCACGCTGTCGATGCAGCCCGGCTCCAGTCCGCGTCTGCACATCTCCTTCCACACGGCGGACCTGCACGTCCGTGCCGGAATGCTCGACAAGCCGCGCCCGTACCTGGAGATCTCCTCCCGCGAGGCGAACGTGTCGATCTCGACCACCGGCGCCGGCCCCGTCACCGACGCGGACCTGAGCACCGCCCGCCTGATCTTCGACGCCGCCGCTCGCTACCTGGCCGACTGCGAGCGCCTGCACACCAATCAGTCGGCCACCAAGACCGCCACCGACACGGCGGCCTGACCAGGCAAGGCGGGGCCGCCAGAAGCGGCAACTTCCGGCGGCCCCTCGGTTCTCCCACGACCCAACATCACGAGAGGCATCAAGCTTATGTTCCGCAGGCTTCCCGGTGACGAGGCACGCAACCTCGTCTCCACCACGCCCGACACGGCCATCGTCTTCCGCCCGGCCGTCGTCACCACCCCGGCCATCGTCACGATCGTCATCCTCGCCTGCCGACTGCTCGTCGGACTGGTACGGCTGATCTGGCGGCACCCCATCGCAGTCCTGGCCGCGTCCGTTCCCGTCGCGCTGTACTACCTGTACGGCTGGCAAACCGCTCTGCTCCTCGTTGCGCCCGTCCCCACAGGGCTCCTCGCCTGGGCCGTCGCCGATCGCGCAAGCTTCGCCCGGTGGGTCGGGTGGCGGCTGCTGGCCTGGTGGCGGCTCATCTTCATCTACCGCCGCCACTGGCAACCCGTCATGATCGTCTCCGGCCTCGGTAAGCACCTGCGCGGCCGGGACTACCTGCCCCGGCTCGGCAAGGTCACCTGCAACGCCTGGGCCGACACCGTCACCGTGCGCATGCTGGATGGCCAAGCAGTCAAGGACTGGGCCGACCGCATCGACGCACTTGCGCACGGCTTCGGTGCCTCCTCCTGCCGCGTGTCCATCCTCAAGGCCGGTCGGCTGGTGCTCACCTTCCCCCGCCGCGATCCGCTGGCCACGCCGATACCAGCGCTGCCCATCCCGGCCGTGCCGACCGCGGGGCCGGTCGAGATCGGCAGGCAAGAGGACGGCTCCCCCTGGCTGCTGAAGATCCTCGGCACACACGTGCTGGTAGCCGGCGCCACCGGAGCGGGCAAAGGCTCCATCATCTGGTCCACCATCCGCGCACTACTCCCCGCCCTGCGGGCGGGCCTGGTCGAGATCTGGGCGCTGGACCCCAAACTGATGGAACTCTCATTCGGCCGTGCCCTGTTCGGCCCCCACTACGCCGCCACCCCCGAAGAGTGCGCCGACCTACTCGAACAGGCCGTCAAGATCATGCAAGCACGCGCCGCACGCTTCGGCGGCGTCCAGCGCTCCCACACCCCCACCGTCGATGACCCGTTCATCCTGGTCCTCGTCGACGAGGTCGCGTTCCTGACCGCCTACCAGGCCGACAAAGACCTCAGACGGCGCGTCTCGGCTGCACTGGCCACCCTGACGACTCAGGGCCGCGCGGTCGGCGTCGGCGTCCTGGCAGCGCTGCAGGACCCTCGCAAGGAGGTCATGACCATCCGCAACCTGTTCCCCGACAAGATCGCTCTCAGGCTGGACGAGTCCGAACAGGTAGACATGGTCCTCGGCGATGGGGCACGCGACCGCGGCGCACTGGCCGACCGGATCTCCGCGAACCCTGGACTGGGCGCGGGCGTCGGCTACGTCCGTCTGGAAACCAGCCCTGATCCGGTACGGGTTCGCGCGGCCTACGTCTCTGACACCGACATTCGCGCCATGGTCGCCAGCTTCGCCACCAAGGGCGGTGAGGCCCGATGACGCTGGCCCACGTCTTGGACGGACTGCGCTGTTCGATGTGCAAGACCCTCAACACGCTCTGGCTCGACCCGTCTCGGGCGCTTGTCGAGTGCCGCGAGTGCGGACAGTCGGCATTGATCTTCCCCGAGATCGGCGAGGCCAGGCAGGAGGGGTGCCGATGACAGACCGGTCCACTCCTCGTGCCCTGCGGATGGCCCAACCGCTTGCCCGCAACGTCATGGAAGAGGTCGCCAAGCAGCACGGCGTGTGCATCCGGCCTATCCCGCTCAAACGGCTCGACATCCACACCGGCCAAACCGAGATCATCGATGTGCCCTGCGGGGCAACCCTGGACAGCACATGTCCGCCGTGCGCCAAGCGCAACCGCCAGCTCCGCATGGCCCAATGCCGGGAGGGATGGCACCTCGACCACGAACCGACCATCACGCCAAACGAGCCCAACGACGAACAACGCTGGCTGATCGAGTTCCGCGCCGACATGCAGGCCCAACGCGACCAGGCCGAACGCCTTGGCCAGGACACCACCGACCTGGACGCGGAGATCAACGCGGCAGGTATGCGCGGCAACGTGCTGGGCCGGGCTACGCCGAAGCGCACCCGCTCGACTCGGCGGCGTCAGGACGCTCCCGACCTGCCCAAGCGCAAGATGGTCAACACCACGCTCGGGCGGACCTTCACCAGTTCGGATGGCAAGGTCTACCGGCCCTCGCTGTTCGTCACGCTCACCCTGCCGTCCTACGGGAAGATCAAGGACGGGGTCCCCGTCGATCCCGATACCTACGACTACACGCGGGCCGCTCGGGATGCGCTGCATTTCTCCAAGCTGGTGGACCGGTTCGTGCAGAACCTGCGCCGCGTGGCGGGCTACGACGTGCAGTACTTCGCCACCGTCGAGCCTCAAAGGCGACTGGCCCCTCACCTGCACATAGCCATCCGGGGCACGCTGCCACGCGCGGACGTCAAGCAGATCGCGGCAGCCACCTACCACCAGGTGTGGTGGCCATCGGCCGATCAAGTGGTCTTTGAAGGCGATCACCTACCGGTTTGGGAGAACGGCGTCGGCTACCTCAACCCGGACACCGGAGAGGTCCTGCCCACCTGGTATGAAGCGCTCGACCAGCTCGACGCCGACCCAGCGGCCGAACCCCTGCACGTGGTGCGCTTCGGCGACCAGGTGAACGTCCAGGGTGTGCTGGCCGGCACCCCCGACGCGGACCAGTGCATCCGGTACCTGTCTAAGTACCTGACTAAATCCCTCGGCGAAGGGCTCGACTCTGATGACCCGACGCAGCGGGAACACACGGCGCGACTGCTGGAAGCGTTGCGGTTCGAGCCATGCTCGCCGACGTGCGCGAACTGGCTGCGGTGTGGCATCCAGCCCAAGGGCGCCAAGCCGGGCATGGTTCCTGGCCGGTGCCGGGGCAAGGCGCACAAGCCCGATCACCTCGGCTACGCCGGTCGCCGCGTTCTGGTCTCCCGCAAGTGGTCGAACAAGACCCTGGCCGAACACAGGCAGGACCGCCGCACCTGGGTCCTGGAAGCCCTCGGCCAGACCGACCAGCCACCAGACCCCCACCGCTACGTCTGGAAACCTGTCCCGGCCGGAGACGCCAACGTGCCCTCGCTGGCGGTGCGCCTCCTCCGCGCGGTAGCCGAACGCCAACGCTGGCGCGCCCACATGGCCCAACTCCAGGCCCAAGCAGACAGCCAAGATCTCTCGGCAACTGAGCACACGGGGAGGGCGGCATGAGCCAGCGAGACGAACTACTCACCGTCGCCCAGGTCCTCGACGAACTCGGCGGCGTCTCCCGCCGCACCTTCTACCGCTGGCGCGAGATCGGCAAGGCGCCACAAGGCATCCGCCTGCCCAACGGCGAACTTCGCATCTACCGCAGCGACCTCAACGCCTGGCTCGAATCCCTCAGGAGCGCCGCATGAACACCTCCTACAAGGTCAAGTTCTGGGACATCCGCACCAACACCAGATCAGACGGCAAGAGCAAGAAACCCCGGATCGTCTCCCACACCGTCCGCTGGACAGTCGGCAACCGCGAGAAGTCCTCGACCTTCAAGACCAAGGGCCTGGCCGAGAGTTTCCTGTCCGACCTCCGTCAGGCGGCCAAGAAGGGCGAGGCATTCGACCTGGAGACTGGCCTACCGACGTCGATGGTCAAGGCTAAGGACGCCCGCACCTGGTACTCCTTCGCGATCGCCTACGTCCACGCCTGGTGGCCTCACGCGGCGGCCAAGTCCCGCGAGGGCATGACCGACACGCTCGCCACCGTCACCCGCGTCCTGGTCACCGAAGCGCCCGGCCGCCCGTCCGACGAGATCATCCGGAGAGCGCTGCGCGAGTACTCCTTTCTGCCCGAGGACCGGAGGCCAACTCCGACACCGGAGATCGCTCGTGCTGTGCGCTGGCTTGAGACGGCGTCGCTCTCCCTGAGCGCTCTGGAAGAGACCAAGCACGCTCGTACGGCCTTGGAAGCCCTGGCTCTGTGCCTGAACGGCAAGGCCGCGGCGACCTCGACCTATCGCCGCAAGCGGGCTGTCTTCCACCACGCGCTCGAATACGCGGTGGAGTTGGAAGAGCTTTCGGCAAATCCGCTGCACAAGGTCAAGTTCCGCAAGGCCAAGGTGAGCGGCGAGGTTGACCGGCGCTCGGTGGTCAATCCGCAGCAGGCCCGCGAACTGCTCACCGCGGTGACCTATGTAGGACGGTCGCGCGGGCCGATGCTGGCCGCGATGTTCGCCTGCATGTACTTCGGCGGCCTTCGTCCGGCTGAGGCGGCCGGACTGCGGCAGAAGGATTGTCACCTCCCAGCGGAGGGCTGGGGTCTGCTGACGCTGGAGAAGACCAGGCCGCAGAGCAACAAGCGCTTCACTGACTCCGGGCAGGCCCATGATGAGCGCGGTCTGAAGCATCGGGACGTGAAGCAGACACGCACTGTTCCCATCCCGCCCGAGCTGGTGGCCATCCTCCGCGATCACATCGCAGCGTTCGGGGTCGGCGAGGACGGCCGGCTCTTCCGCACCCGCACGGGCGGCGTGATCTCCGGATCGGCCTACGCGAAGGTCTGGCAGGAGGCTAGGACGTACGCCCTCACACCTGACCAGGCCGCCTCTCCCCTGGCGGGCAGGCCGTACGACCTTCGGCATGCGGCTGTCTCGCTCTGGCTCAACGCGGGCGTGCACGCCCCGGAAGCCGCCGAACGGGCGGGACACGGCATGGACGTGATGCTCCGCGTCTACGCCAAGTGCATCGACGGCCAACGAGAAGTCGCCAACCGGCGCATCTTGGGCGCGCTAGCTGCATGATCCACAACCACTGGCAGGACCCCGGGACATCTCGGGGTCCCTTCGCCGTTCCGGGCCTCGAAACCGCCGCGCCCACCTGGGAAAACGGGCCTGCGAGCATTCCGCGTATGTTCCGCGACCAGTGGCACAGGGCTGCTTTCGGCCGCTTCGCCCTGCCTACGAGCCAAGACCACCGATCATGCAAAAGACCAGGTCAACCCGCAGATTGCCTGGTCTCGGTTGCGCGCCCTGCAGGATTCGAACCTGCGACCGTCGGATTAGAAGCAAGATCTTTTACTGCCGCGCTGTGCCGTTGGGTGTTGATTCGTGCCATCTCAGCGCGGTTTGCATGCCTAGCAGTGCCGGGCCCTGACGGCGTATAACGGGGCGTACGAGCACGCACCGAGCACGGCCACCACCCTCTCCGGTGGTGCATCTGCGCCCTGCGCAAGTAGATCCCGCGTTCCAGTCATCCAGGCACTGTCCACAGAGGTCGCTCGCAGTGCTCGGCACGTGCTCTAACCGATACACCACCTCCGTAGACGTGACCGGCAACTCGGACACGCCATGGCTGCGGCCGTGACCCCCTCGTGAACGGCTTGCCGTCCGGTTTGATGTACGCCGTTCAATGGTGACGTGCTTGGCTACCGCAACGGGCGAGGTCCCATCGCTGCCATGCCTCCGCATGAAGGTTCGACGCTCTGCCATGCACGCAGCTCCGGCCTGCAGTACCTTGCCCGAATGTTCGCGTTCGACCCGCAACCTGTTCCCGCACCCACGGTGACCGTGACCGAGACGGTGATCGTCCCGACTTCGATCCCTGCGCCTATCATCGCACCGCCAGACCCAGCCATCGACTGGGTGAAGGACGTCCTATTCGGCGACTTCGGCGGTGCAGCCATCGGAGCTGCGGTAGCCATCGCCGTCGCCTACAGGCTGATGAATCGTGAGCGGGAAGAGCGGCTTGATGACCGACGACGTGATCTAGCGATGCAGGTGTGCACCGAATTGGAGGGCTTTCTCAACGCCACCAGGCAGGAAGGCGACATGACCCGAGAGCAGCGAATGGAGGCCAGGCTGCGCCTAAGCAAGCTGACCGAGTTGACCTCAATTCTCAAGTCCGAAGAGCATAAGGACCCCCATAAGGTCTTTCGAGACTGGCTCGGTAAGTACGAGCGGCGTCTCATGGAAGCGTGGGCTCTACAGGACGATCTCTCGCGTACGCGAACGATAGCGACACGGTTCCTGGCTGGCGTGCAACTCTGGCATGCGAACCCGCGGCCCTGGCAAAAAGCCAAGAGCGCAGAGCACTACGATCCGCAGCTTCGAGAAGGCCAGCCAGATCATGCATGACGCTTTCTTGAACGCACAAGAGCTGTGAATTCGAGACAGCACTTTGAGCTTTGCGCCTGCCGATAATTACATCCGCCCAGGTCGTGGCCCTGCGAGGGCTTTGTGTGGAGTACGCGAGCTCCGGTCTCTCAGGAGACGGGAGCGCATACGGCAAGATGATCGGCTGTGCTGCTTCGCCTGGCCTACCTGACCGTCACGAACACGTTCGCCGCGCTGCGGTTGCTGCCCATGGGCGATCGAGACAAGGATGTGGAGATCCTCGCCCTGCGTCACCAGATCACCGTCCTTGAACGCCAACTCGGCGCCGACACCCGGGTGAGATTCGCACCCGAGGACCGAGCCTTCCTGGCCGCACTCCTGACCTCGCTGTCCCGGGAGTTCCTGCGTCGGCTGCGGCTGCTCATCCAACCGGATACTGTGCTGCGCTGGCATCGCGATCTGACGAGACGGCGTCATGCCCGTACCTGCTGGCCGAAGCGACGTGGGCGCCCGCCCACGGTCCGCTCCATCCGCGTTCTTATCCTGCGTCTGGTTCGGGAGAACCCGAGCTGGGGCTATCGGCGGGTGCATGGTGAACTCACCACGCTCGGCATCAAGGTCGCGCCGTCCACGGTGTGGGAGATCCTCAAGCAGGCAGGTCTCGATCCGGCGCCCGAGCGGGCCTCCACCACATGGGTCGACTTCCTGCGCTTGCAAGCCGACACCCTGCCGGCCGCCGATTTCATCGAGACCATCACCCTGAACGGGCAGCGCCAGTACATCCTGGCGGTGATCGAGCACGCCACGAGGCGGGTCCGTGTGCTCGGCACCACCGCGCACCCGAGCGCGAGCTGGGTCATCTAGGCGATCAGGAATCTCGTGATGGATCTGCACGATGCGGACTGCCGGGCGCGCTTTCTGATCCGAGATCGGGATGGGAAGTTCCCCGCCTTCATGGACGAGGTCCTCGCCGAAGCCGGCATCAAGACGGTGCTCACCGGCATCCGGACGCCGCGAATGAACTCGATCATGGAGCGGTAGGTGCAGTCATGCCGCCACGAGCTTCTCGACCGCTGCCTGATCTGAAACGAACACCACCTGCGGCACGCCCTGCGCGAGTACGAACACTTCTACAACCAGCACCGAGCACATCAAGCCCTGAACCAAGCAGCCCCGCTGCGCACCATCCCCGATCCGATCACAGCCCCCGGGCGAATCATCGACCTGAAGGTCCGCCGACGAGACCGGCTCGGCGGCGTCCTCCATGAATACTGGCAAGCGGCTTGACCTGCATGGATGGAATTGTCGGCAGGCGCAACGCCAGCATCGTGCTCACCGCCGACACCTACGTCTCGGTGCTGCCGGAAGTGGCCCACGAAGCCGCTCGGGAGACAGCCCGGCTGGTGCTGAACGCGGCGTCCGCACTGGGGCGACAGCTCGGCAGCTGACTCAGGATTGCCCCACATTTGCCTCATGCCGCCAACAGACGCGACAACGCCTGGAGTTTCCGCAGGTGGAGAAGCGCGCCCTGCAGGATTCGAACCTGCGACCGTCGGATTAGAAGTGGGTGATGCTTCGTGCCGCCTCAGCACTTTTTGCGTGTCAGGCGGTGTCAGGCCCTGACCGCGCGTGACGGGGGCGCGCGAGCACGCACCGAGCACGGCGGGTACCCTAATTGATCATCGCAGGTGACGCCATACCAGGAATCCTGTACCCCAAAGCACGTCGGCACTACACATAGATGCGGGTCGCTGTGCTCGTCACGTGCTCCAACGCCCGAACACTCCCTTAGGCCCCCCATGGGCAGCTATCTTCCGACCTTTCTGCAGGACCCGCAGCTTCATCACGGCACTGGTTCGCGCTGCTCGGCCGCCTCATAACGGTTAGCCATGGCAGACCACGGAGCCAACTCCTGCTGATCGAGTCAGCGAGCGGTCAGATCGGTGATGTCGACCGCGTTCACCAGCGCCTGCGGCTCCGACTCGAACCGGAGAACGAACGGACACAGCTCTCTGGTGGCACCCTTCTGATTGATCACCAGGTTGTCGGCGGTGTCGTTGACCACGGTGGCCGCGTTGACGGCGACCCATCGCACGCCGTCGAAGGAGGGCCGGTCGAAGCTTCCGGCGAGCATACAGCCGACCTGAACCCTGCCGCAGCGCCGCGAGAACGGCCCGATCCGCCCAGTCCGGCTTCGGGCGTCCAACCTGACGCTGGAGCATCGCCACCTCATGACGCAACACCATGATCTCCGCGTCCTTCGCCGCTTGAGGTGCCTCGCAGACTCCGGACAGTCGGCTACATAAGCTGACGGAAGTCTGGAAGAGGTAGGTAGGTGACCAGGCGTCGCAGGCAGTTCTCGCCTGAGTTCAAGGAAGAGCTGTCCGCATGGTGCTGGAGGGCGAGCGGACGGTCGCGTCGGTGGCGCGGGAGTTCGGGATCAACGCCAGCACGCTGGGCAGTCGGGTGCATCGGCATCGGATCGTGCAGGACGAGGCAGCCGATCTCAGCGCTGGAACGGGCCCGGATCCGGGAGCTGGAGCGGGAGAACGCCGAGCTGCGAGAGAAGCTGGCGTTCTTGAAAAAGCAGCCTTCTTCGCGGCCGATCATCGATGACGCTCGCCAAGTACGAGCTGATCGACGCGGAGAAGGCGCATCACCCAATCGCGAAAATGTGTGCCTGGCTGGGCGTGTCCCGCTCGGGCTACTACGACTGGCGCGAGCGGCCAGCCTCGGCCACCGCGCAACGCCGGGCCATGCTCGCCGGGCTGGTCGCCGACATCATCACCGACTCGCACGAAACCTACGGCTACCGGCGAGTGCACGCCGCGTTGCTGCGCCGCGGGCCGCGCGACAGGCCGCCGACGCGGCCCTGGCCGAACATATCCGCGCGGTGCACACCGATTTCGACGGCACCTACGGTTCCCTGCGCATCACCGCCGAACTCCGCGACAAGGGCATGACGATCAACGAGAAACGCGTCGCGCGGGTGATGCGGATGTTCGCCTTCGTCGGGACCCGCTTACGCCGACGATTTCGCACCACCATCCCCGAGCCGGCCACCACACCGGTGCCGGACCTGTTCCAGCGGGACTTCACCGCCCCCGAGCCGGGCAGGAAGTACATGGGCGACATCACCTATCTCCCGCTCGGCGACGGGGACTTCCTCTACCTGGCGACCGTGCTGGACTGCTTCAGCCGCCGGGTGGTGGGCTGGTCGATCGCCGACCACATGCGCACCGACCTGGTCGCCGACGCGCTGAAGATGGCCGCGGCCACCCGGGGCGGCCTGGCCGACTCGGTCTTTCACAGCGATCACGGGGCCAAGGCAAACACCACCATGTGGTGAGCCGGGCCGCTGCCCAAAAAGCGAAAATAGTCCTCCACTCAGTCCGACACCTGGAAGCCCAGGACCTGTTCATAGAACGACTTCGAGCGGATCACACCGGTCGTGTTGAGCACCACATGGCTGATGGCCTGTGGTCGGCTCTCGGTCATATTTACGGGCTGAAACTCGCGCAGGCCACACCGCTGGAGACTTCGACGGTGCGACCGTCGCAGTCCAGGAACCGAACGGCATACCCACCGCCGAGTTCCTGACGCTCATGCGGCGGGCCTAACAAACGGCCCTCGCTGTGGCAGGCCACACGTTCAGCAACCTGCTCCACCTCCACGTCGGTGGACACCGCAAACGACAGGAGATCTACGCGGGGTTCCGCCGCGCGCAAGCGCACGACGTAGCTCTCCGCACAGGCGTCACCGAGATAGAGCCGGTCATCGTCGCCGTCGACAAGCTCAAGCTGCCAGTCCCCTCGTAAAACTTGCGCGCGGCCCCCAGGTCTGGCATCGCCAGACTCACGCTCCGGATGTGCGAAATCATTCCTGTGCTCTCCTCGGCACTCGTGCGATTTGAGATCGCAACCGGTCAGTATCAGCACTTCACCCATTCGGCCACATGCCAAAGGCATTGTCGCCTGTGTCATATGTGGATGAAATCCCGCGACAGGCGGATCCTGGCGATGTAAATCAACACCGCTATCCGCCATGTCCAGATAGGAAGCCTTACATCGTCTAGGATCGCCCGTCTAGGTGATCACGTCAAACCTAGTCTTGCTACCAGTGTCGACAGTTGGTCAGATAAAGAGGCGTTGCGCCTCCAAAGGAGATCTGCTTCAATGTACAGGACCTCATTTCGGGCCTCTCCTAAAGGCCAGCAGCCAATGCAGCGAATAGCTGTAGCATTGGGGTCGTGCGCATGGTGTAGCAGTTCATCCGGATACGCAAACCGTCCGCCGCTCTGACCAGTGGGCTGAATGGGTATGCATTCAGAGGGATCTGTAACGGCGGGCGATAGGCGCTGGTCAGCTGCCTAGCGCGACCGGCGGCATCCGCGGGTTGCCGATGAAGGCGCGCTGCATCGCTTCGCACGCGCCTGAAATCATCCAACGCTCAGCCAGCCCGGATCGGCGAACAACTCGCCAGCCGCATCGACCCCAACCACTCCATCCACAACCGGGAGGAGGGGGAAGCGCCGGCCGCGTACCGCATGATCGCGGGCGTCAAAACCTCAGGTCACGACCTGCAGTCGCGACTCGTGAGTTACCAGCAGGGTCAGCATCTCCATGGTTTCTGACAGCACGCTCCTACCACAGCATCCGCCCCAGGCTCGGAATGCTACGAGTTGTTTCTCTGCAGGCCCTTAGCCAAGCGATGGTCAGGCGGTGAGTCAAGCCACTCTCTGGAGGTCGCGCCGAGGCGTTCCGGCCGACCTCTGCGTAGGCGGGCGACCTCGTAGCCGTTCGCCAGTGTGATGGCATCGGCAAGACCGGGGACGCGCCTGACCGACGACTCAATCTGTGGCAACATCACCTGTAAAAACTTGCGCCGCCACCTTGTCGGGCTCAATAAGAACCTCAGGTGGTCACCGTAGTCCGCCTGACGTGCTTCGGTTTTCGTCGGCCGGGACGCCGGAAAAAATCGCGGCCCTCGGTTGACATGCCTGGCTTAAACACGGATCTTGGTTGAGTACTGTCACACCGGGAGTTGCTGTGACCGTCACCTTGGCCCTGCCACCGCACATTCTCCGTCCAGCCTCTCCGGGTCGAGCGGATGCACACCTTGAGCCCCTGAACGTTGTGACTACACAGCAAAATTTCATCACAGCGCTAGAAGGTACAGTGACGTCGCTTTCCGTTGCCGACACGCAACGTCATAACATTTTGACAGTCCGTACAGCGGGTGGGGTGATCGTCACTCCAGCAGATAGATTTCTAGGAATTCTGATCAAAGTGGGATAGGCTCCACGCCGATGATCACGGCGCGGTTCAATCGCTGTGATCGATGCAAGCGGTCACCCGTCAACTTCACACCCCAGCACTACGACGGGCGTGACGTTAGACACAGATCATCAAGGACGGGCAGTCCGTCTATACGTAAGGATCAGGCCCGCTCGACGCAATACATTCTGCCCGGCTTCGAATTAAGTCGGCACCTACGGTAGAGGAGAACGGCCATGCTGGTTGATGACGTCCGAAGAATCGCCCCCAAGGTCCTGACCGAGGAGCAGCGAGAATTCTACTTCCACAATGGCTACCTGCTCCTGGAAGAGGTGATATCCAGCGAGTGGCTGGGGCGGCTCCGAACTGCGACCGACGAGATGATCGAGCGCAGCCGGTCGATCAGCACTCCAGACTCGGTGTTCGATCTTGAGCCGGGCCACACCGCCGAGGTTCCCCGGCTGCGTCGGGTGACCAGTCCGGTCGATCAGCATCCGGATTACTGGCGCTTCGCGCGAGAGTCCATTCTTGCCGATATTGCGGCTGATCTGGTAGGCCCCGACGTTAAATTCCATCATTCCAAATTGAATTTCAAATGGGCGCGCGGCGGCGCCGAAGTGAAGTGGCACCAGGACGTTCAGTTTTGGCCGCACACCAACTACAGTTCGCTGACATTCGGTACTTATCTATATGACTGTTCGATGGACCAGGCGCCGCTCGGCGTATTCCCGGGCAGCCATCAAGGAGAACTGTACAATCTCTACGACGCAGATGGCATCTGGACGGGTGCATTATCTGATTCGGACAGTGCCGCACTGCCCGCCGGTGGCGAGGTGTATCTTCCTGGTCCGGCAGGATCAGTGACAGTTCACAACTGCCGGACTTTGCACTGCTCGGCCAAGAACGAGTCCGACCTCGGCCGTCCGCTGCTCCTGAATGTATACAGCGCGGCCAATTCCATGCCCTACACCGCGAACCCGCTCCCCAGTAGCCACGCCGGCGAGATCGTGCGCGGCGAACCGGCTCGCTGGGCGGTACACGACCCTCGCCCCTGTCTTATGCCTCCCGACTGGTCCGGGGGGGATTACACGAGTCTCTTCGTAACCCAGCAACGAGAGGCGCGGCGCTAGGCGAGCCGGACGATCCGACGATTGAGGGCACTGCCTGGCGCCAAGCAGGGCTGCCCAGCCCTCAGACGGCGTCTGTACCTCCGTACAAGAAGCGGGCGATATGAAGCTGGGAATCATCGGAGGCGGCGGCGCGGCTGTGGCGCTCCTCGCCGCCCTCACCCGTGACCGTGTGCCGGATATAGACATCACGGTCTTCGAGCCGGCAAAGAACTCCGGACCAGGGCGGGCCTATCTCGCGGACTCTGATGCCGCATTGCTCAACGTTCCTGCCGAGCGCATGTCCGTACTGCCGGATGCAACTGGCCATTTCGTGCAATGGATCAAGGATCAGGGCGGTCTGGATCCCACTCTCGCGCTGTCCATCTCGCCGGAAGCTTTTCTCCCCCGTCGGCTGTTTGGCGAGTATCTCACCGACGTAGTCGCGAACATCGCCAACCGGCTGGCCGAACATGGGAAAAGCTTCCGCACGGTGGGATCGGCAGTGATTCGACTGTTTCAGGGGCCAGCAGGCTTTCATGCGCTGACGGCCGATAACCAGCGCTTCTACGATCTGGACCGCGTCGTGCTATGCGTGGGCACCGGAGGGCCGGTCGACGTGTTCCGATTGTCGGGTGCCCTTGGATACGTCAACGACCCTTATCCGATGTGGACTCGATTGGCCGCCGTACCCGCGGGGGCCTCTGTACTGGTGCTGGGAACGGGCCTAACCGCCGTTGACGCGGTACTGTTTCTGCTGGAGAACGGCCACCGAGGTCGAATCAGCATGGCCTCGCGGAATGGCCTGTTGCCAACCGTGCGTACCAGCGCGGCCGCACCGGCCCTACGGCACCTTTCCCGCGAGGCCGTTCTCGCCGCACTGGCAGCCAACCCGGTCATGACCAGTCATCGTCTCCTGACACTGCTCGACTCCGAACTGCGGGAGGTGGGCATGGATCGGAACCGCGCATGCGCGGAGGCTGATCCTGGCGAGCCCTTCGCTCGCCGCCTGCGCCGCCAACTACAACAGGGCCGCCACGGTGGCGCCCTATGGCAGCCCATCATCATCGAGGCGATGCACGAGTCCGTCGAGCTCATTTGGCATGCTATGCCCGACGGCGAACGGCGACGGTTTCTCACTCACTGGCATCGGAAATTCGTCAGTTTGCTGAGCCCGATGCCGCAAAGGACGGCGGCTCGGCTGCAGACGGCCGCCGACGCGGGACAGTTGCGGGTCATACGCGGCCTTGACAGCGTGTGGCGCGGCGAAGCCACGAGGCCCGCATTCCTCGCATCTACTGACGCCGGTGATATCGCAGCGGACGTCGTGATCAATACGGTGCGCCCGGCTGCCGCGGCCATTCCCGAGGCGGCGACCTCCCTGGTGCACGGCCTGGTGGGAACTGGCATGGCACGGCTGCATCATCTCGGAGGGCTGGATGTGGCACCGGACAGCAACAGGATCCTGTCAGCCGGTGGAAAGGAGAGCCGATGCCTTTTCGCTCTCGGCCACCTGACGGCCGGCACCCACTACTACACCAGTTCCATGCTCATCATCAGCCGGCAGGCACGCGTCGTCGCTGACCAAATCCTGGGTGACAACTCGGTCTGACCCACGCTCTCATCCTCCAGTACGCGAAAGGTGTCACTGCATGAGTCTCGATGGGCAGATTTTTGCTACCAAGATTAGAACCACCGATTCTGACAGCCTCATCACCCGGTACTACAGGGGTGTGTGGGAAGCGTCCCGGCACCTTACTCCGGCCGCGTCCGCGAGTTTTGCGCCGGAATTCTCCTATCCGAAGCTGACCGACGCGTGGGAGGAGTACTTCGCGGTCGCAGGAGCTTCGTTGAGCCCGCTGGGCAGTTACTCCGGGTGCGACATGGTTCTTCTGGACCTGATGAAGAATCCCGGCACTCGCACCACCAAGACGACGGCATCGCTTCTGATGGTCGCCCGAGCGGTACAGCACATAAAACGCACCGGCGAATCCATTCTTCTGTTCACTCCCTCCTCCGGCAACAAGGCCATCGCCCTGCGTGACGCCGTGGCCCGCGCCCTGGAGTTGAAGCTGACGACTCCCGACAAGCTCCGAATCGTCACGCTGACGCCAGCGGCCACGCTGTACAAGTTTCGGCGCAATATTCTCACCGAGTCCGATGGGTTACGATTCCTCAACCCGATCCTGGTCTACCCAGGCCCTGATGCAGGGGACGTCAAGCGCATCGGCAAGGCCTTCGCAGAGGCCGCAGCAGCCAACACGAGCGAAAGGGTCTGGTATAGCCTCGACATCGCCAACTACAAAGTAGCTGACGCCTGCCGGGCTTTTTATGAGCACGAATTCGGTGATGTCCGATCCGGTCACCGGCTGCTGCACGCGCACGCCGTCTCGAGCGCCTACGGACTGCTCGGCTATCAGCATGGTATCAACACCATGAGCGCACTGGGAATTTCTCACCCGCAGCCCGGCTACCTCCTGATCCAGCACTTGGCGACCAGCGACATGGTTCGCCACTACCTGAAAGAGAAGACAGGTGCCGAGCCCCAGCTGAATTGGAAGCTCAACAATGCCGAGGACATCTACGAGCAGCGGGATTCCTTGCACTTCCCTCAGGCTACCTGGAGCGTGCAGGAAAATCTCGAGCCCACCTTCTACACACATAATCCACCCACCGCACCGGAAATGACTTCGCTCATCAGCAAGCACGGAGGATCAGCCGTTGTGGTATCGCTGCTGGAATGCCTCCAGCGCTACGGCACTGTGCGACACCACTTCAACAGAAGTGACCGGCCTTTACCGGCCGATCCTCGGCAACTGGCCGAGTGGTCCCTGGTCATGGGACTCACCGGTGTCCTCAACAGCGTCGACCGAGGCTTGGCCCGCGGCTTCGAGGGCGTGATCCTGCATGGCTCTGGGATGTACTTCGCCGAGCCGGGTCAGACACCGGACCGGTCCCAGGTCACAGAGGTCCGCTCGCCCGAAGACATCGCCAAGGCCGTTCTGTAGGCGCCCCGCAACGCGAATCAGGTCGAAATGAACACTATTGAAAACAGCCCTCTGTCCCCCACGGCCCGCAGCACGGTACGCCGCTACAACGACCGTGCTGCGTCCAGTCGACAGGCTTTGTACGACGTGCTCGACGCCGGGCTCGTCTGCCACCTGGGATTCATCGCCGACGGCGGACCGGTAGTGCTCCCGAGCGTCTATGGCCGCGAGGGCAACACACTGTATATGCACGCCTCGGGGGCGGCCCGCAGCGCACGCATCTTCGCCGAGGAAGCACCGGTATGCGTGACGGTGACCCACCTTGATGCCATCGTCTACGCGCGCTCGGTGTACCACAACTCGGTGAACTACCGCTCGGCGGTGGTTCACGGAACGGGCCGGCTCCTGCGCGATGAACAGGATAAGCGGCACGGCATGTGGGTCCTGGCCGAGCACCTCGCACCTGGCGCTTGGAACTATGGACATGAACCGGACCGCAAGGAACTGGCGCGAGTCGCCGTCATGATCCTCGACCTGACGGAGGCTTCGGTGAAGGTTCGCAACGCGCCCCCCATCGACCACGGTGACGACATCGATTTGAATACGTGGGCCGGTTTGCTACCGGTGCACACACACTTCGGTACCCCCCAGCCGGAGGGGCGAGTCCCCGACGGACTGCCTGTGCCAGAACACATCCGCAAACGCCAGATGTGATGCCCGCGGAGGAGCGGCGGTGTGGCACTGCTCCTCAACCTTCATCCGCAGAATTCCCGAAAGTGCAGGTGACCGGATGCCTTCCCCCGAAACGCCGCGAGCCGTTGCAGGGGGCGAGCCGCTGCCGAAAAACGTGTCGTCATCGACGGCCGATGCACAGCCTTCCATCAGCGCAGCGAGAGATTCACGGCGAGCGTGGCTTGCCGCAGTGGGCGCCACACTCTCCGCATCTGTGGTTTACGGGCTGGCGTACAGTTATGGGCAGTTCTTCGAGCCCATGGCCCAGACATTTCGTGCCGGTGACGGGGCGGCGTCCGTAGTCTTTTCGATCACTACCTTGCTGGGCTTCGGCCTGAGCGCGGTCACCGGCCCTGTCGCCGACAGGGTGGGCCCCCGGACGATGCTGATCATCAGCGCTGCCTGCCTGGGGACCGGCCTCCACTTCACTGCGATCTCTGATGCGCTTTGGCAGGCGTACCTGGCCTATGGACTCGGCGTCGGGCTGGGCGTCGGATGCACGTACGTCCCGGTAGTCGCCGCCATTGGCCGTTGGTTCGACCGCTACCGCACCCTCGCGACCGGCGCCGTGGTCACCGGCGTTGGAATCGGCACCGTTCTGAGTTCGCCGCTGTCGGCCTGGATGGTCACCCACTTCGGCTGGCGGCATTCTTATGAGTACTACGCGATCGGCGGCGCCGCACTGCTGCTGTTGGCTGCCAGCCTGGTTGCCCGGCCACCGCAGCAGCCGGCATCCGTCGTCGACACGCGCCCGCCCGCTGCTCACGGTTTTCGTACACTCTACCTCGCGACTCTGCTCGTCTGCGTGGTCAACTACGTTCCATTCGCTCACCTTGGTCCTTCCGCCCTGCGCTTGGGTATAGACGCGGTAACCGCCGCAACCCTGGTCTCGGCCATCGGTATTAGCAGCATCGCGGGACGGCTTCTGATCGCCGCCCTCGCGGGCCGGTTCGGATCGCTTGCCCTTTTCAAGGGATGTCACGTGGGCATAGCTCTAGGCTCGCTGGTGTGGATGACCGCGGGAGGCTACGGAGGGTTGCTGGCCTTTGCGATTATCCATGGCGCCATGTATGGCGGGTACAGCGCCCTGATCCCCGTCGTGTTGGCTGAACAGTTCGGCCTGGAACGCCTTGGCAGACTGCTCGGCTTGCTGTTCACCGCCCTCGGAGCGGGATCTGCCGTGGGTGCTCCGCTGGTCGGCTACCTCGTTGAGAGCACCGGCGGGTACATGGCGGCGTTGACGGCTCTGACCGTGCTCGGGCTCCTTGGCGCCAGCATCGCCATGAGCTATCGCGAGAGAACCAGCTTGTGACCTCCAGACCTCATCAGTCACTAATGGCGCACGTCATGCCTCCTCGCCACGCGATTTCGCATCATCGATACGCATGCGGCGGACGCCCATACCAGTCTCGTGGTTACCGGTCGCCGACTGGTGCTCCCTGTGGCATGACCCCACGGCGCGGCGAACGTCGTGGAAATTGTCGTCGAGGAAGGTGATGTGATGGCAGAGCACGATATCGTGATCTTGGGCAGCGGATCGTTGGCCAGATCAGTATGTTATTCTCTGGCGCTTGTCAGCCCTAATGAGTCCGTCGTGACTGTTGTATCGAGGACGGCGTCAAGTTCAGCGGAAGTGTGTTATATCGCGGATGTCCGTGCGACATTGGCCGGCACTGCAGTGAAGTTTCGACCCTTGTCCTTGGGTCGGTACTCGGCTGACTCCATATCCTCTATTCTGCGGCAGACTCGTCCGAAACTGGTGCTGAACTGCGCCTCATACCAGTCGCCCTGGGAAAAGATCTACTCGCCTTCGGCGTGGACCACGCTTATGAGTCGAGCTGGTTTCGGCATCACCCTCCCTCTACAGGCGGCTGTCGCGATCGAAGCGTCTACAGCTGTCGCTGGCTTGGACTCACCGCCCTTGTTCGTCAATGCCTGTTTCCCCGACGCGGTGAACCCGCTGCTCAAAGCACTGGGGCTGCCAGTCTTCTGCGGCGTGGGAAATGTGGCACTGCTCGCCGCGTCACTGCGGGAGTCACTTCGTCCGGACGGAGCGGGACGACTTCAAGTCCTGGGGCATCACTGGCACCTGCACACCCCTCCAACGGACGCCGATGATGCATTGGCCTGGCTGGACGGGATGCCGATACACGGCGTTGGCTCGCTGCTCCGGCGTCAACGTGCGACGGCTCGGTCCGAGTTGAATATCGTAAACGGCCTCGTCACTGCGCTGCTGCTGGCAGGCATCGTCAGCGGACGTGAGATGTGGACTAGCCTGCCGGGCCCACTTGGTCTTCCCGGAGGTTACCCTGTCCGAGTTCACGGGGACGTCATCGAATTGAATTTGCCCGAGGGAATTTCGCAGTCGCAGGCACTTTTTTTGAACAGCCAGTGGGCGGAAAGAGATGGTGTCTATGTCGAAGAAGATGGAAAAGTCACGTTCTCCAAGCAGGGCTTCCTTCAGGTCAGGTCCGAATTACCGGACTTCGCGAGCACTGTGCCCGCCACGGACATCCCGGGCATCTGCTCACGATTGCTGGAAGTGAGATCGCGTCTGCGACTGATGCAAGCCGCCTCAGGCGGCAATTCGAAGTGATCTATCGTCGTGCGCTCTCCCATGTGCAAGCTCGAGATATCCTCGAACGCGTGCAGGGCTACGTTCTGGCCTGCTGTCGGTCGAGCGGCCTGCTGCAGATGCTCATGAGCGCGATTTCTGATGGCCAGCTCACGTGACCCAAGGGAGGCGCTTGCTCAGTCTGCCGAACACGCATATACGCCTTCCCGACCCCTGCCGACCAGCGCGAAACACGCCCGACAACCACCAAAGGAGTCATTACTTCGAGGGGGTCAGAACCGGAAGTCGGTGGTATTTGGCGGATTTATCCAAGTCCACGCGGCTCTTGCTTTCTTGACCTTGAGCTACAACAAGTCGACGGCTCTGTCGACAGCGCCCGCCACATCCCCGTCAGCCGGATAGAGCAGAGACCGGCCGGGCACCAGGCCAAGGGTGGTCGGTATTTTAAGCGCACGCCCCCACCTGGCAAGCGTCTGCTCGGATTCAGCGACGTCGCCCCCAAGGAGCAGCACTGGCAATGTTGAGGAGGCCAGAATGTCAGACATATCATCGATGGCGGGGAGCTTTAACCAGGTATAGGCGCTGCGCCGCCCCAGGCCACAGGCGATCGCTATCGATTGGATCACCGCCTCCGGTGACAAATCATTGGAAACCTTGCCGTTGGTCCACCGGGAGATGAAGGGCTCGACCATCGTGATCAGCTTACGATCGCTGAGTTCGTTCACAGCGCGAGCCGTATTTTCTAACACCGAAGGTGTTGCGGGATCGTCGAACGCGATCCGGGTGAGGGTCTTGCCCCCGTCGAAGCCCATCGCGGCAATGGTTTCCGCGTCGTAGCCAGTGAAGCGGTCGTCGATCTCAAACGTCGAGCCGGCCAAGCCGGTCCGATTCATTGATCCGAACACCGACTTCCCGTCCAGCACCCCGAGCAGCAGTAAGTCTTCCAAGATGTCAGCGGTGCCCATCACTCCGGTTACTCCTGGACGTCCAAGCGCCACGCAAAGCCGGTCCAGAAGCTCGCCCCGATTAGCCATCGCCATCGGATCGCCACCCGCACCAAGCGCGCCGCGCGCTGGGTGATCCGCAGCGATGATCATCACCCGGCCATGTTCGCCCACCACGGACTGCGCCGGTACGCGCCGCTTGGCCGCCTCGGCAATCACCTCAGGGTTGTGCACCCGAGTCCGCACGATTTCCGCCACCCTGACAGCCAAACCGATCCTCCGATATTAGTTAGGACGTCATCTTGTCCTCACAAAGCTAGCATGTGGTAAGGGCAGCGTCTACGATCAAGGTACGAGCTGCAGGGGTACCGACTCGCCCGCGTTGCGATCGAGACCGGACGCGAGATCGCTCCGCATCCGCCAGTCGAGGTAGGCGGCCGACTGCGCCGAGGCAGGCGACTCCGGCTTGACTGTTCACCCCTTTGGGCGAGGTGTTGAACGCGGTGCACCTCCGTCGCCAGAGTGAACGCGGGGTTCGGTATTTCGCTATGCAAGTTCTGCAATTGCCTAGCCCTGGACTGTCTCACTCCGTGGCGTTTATCGGCCTACCAAATGCGATGTTGCTCTCTCGCGGAAACTTAGGTCCGCAACTAAATCAGTTAACACATAGAGAATCGAGAGTCAAGTCTTGAGCTACAGAGGCAGGTTCGGCGAAGATCTATAGGTGGGGAACAGCATAAGGGTCACCCGCCAGCGCAAAGCTGGACGGGCACACCGGATAAGAGCAGCACCACGAGGCGGCCCTCTTCCGCTGAACATATGCATCATCAAGAGAAAGGCAATCATCGTGAGAAGCATGCTCAAGTCAAAAATTCATCGCGCTACGGTCACTCAGGCCGACCTGCATTATGTTGGATCGCTGACGATCAGTCGCGATTTGATGGAAGCGGCCGACCTGCTTCCCGGCGAGAAGGTGGATGTGGTCGACATCAACAACGGTGCCCGGTTGACCACCTACGTCATTGAAGGCCCCCTGGACTCGGGCATGATTGGAATCAATGGCGCAGCTGCGCGGTTGATCCAGCCTGGGGATCTGGTCATCATTATTGCCTACGCGCAAATGCCTGACAACGAAGCTCGCACCTTCCAACCACGAGTGGTGTTCGTCGACGGCGACAACAAGATCTGCCTGCAGAGCAGCGACCCTGCAGAGGCATTATCGGATTCAGGATTGTATCGGGGAGACGAGATAGTCACGCCAGCCGACTCGCTCGCGTAAGGCCGACTTTGGACGGGCGCTCCCTGATCTCGACCAGGGCTTGAGGAGTCTCGCATGGTGAGACGGTGATGGGAGCGGCGCAGGTCACGGCTTGATCGCGTACGGCGTGGCGAGGGCCTGAGATGCAACAAGGCCCTGTAGAACGGCGGGTCTCACGCCAATCCGATCTACCGGAGCCTCGTTGTCCGTGCAGTCTGTCATGCCGTCCGTCCTGTCCGCCATCGCGACCGTGGTCACCCACACTGACATGGGCGGACCCGCTGCCGAGGAAGAGGCAGCCGACATCAGGTGCGGGCGCATGTGCCCGATCCCCGCGATCCGCGCGGCCGGCGCCATCCGCTGACGGTGCTGCTTGGCCTGGTCCAGGCAGCCATCGTGTCCGGCGCGACCACCTACGCCGCGACCCGGGCCACCGCCAGCGCGTCGATCGGGTCGGACTTGCCGCGTTCCCGGCCGGAGCGGCGTTGGCCGGCCATCAGCTGGGTGGTGACCCGCACCACTCGATGACCGGCCCGCAGCAGATCGCCTTCCAGGCGGCGGCTCACATGCCGACAGTCCTCGATCGCGAACAACACCGTGGGCCATTGCGCGGCCCAGGCCGCGATGTCGCATGTCCCTCCGCCGTGGCGCGGACGGTGCGCTCGGCGAGCTTGCGGCCGACCTGATCGACGGCGACCAGGGTGTGAGTGCGCTTGTGGGCATCGATGCCGATGACGACCAACCGTTCCTCCCGACGACTCTTCTCCCAGGCAGGTGGGTCCATACCGGTCCGGTGGGCACGCCTAAATCGAGCCGGGGCACGCTCCTATCAAGCCACACCAGGCGGCAGGACCCCGCCGGGCCGCACATCGGGACAAGCCACCAGCACCCGGCTGGGGCAGCGAAAAACGAGCAAACCCGACGGGGACGACATCGATGATATTTAAGCGAAAAAAGCCGAGGCCGCCTTGAGGATCTCATTGGCCCGGCGCAGCTCTCGCACCTCGCGCTCCAGCTCGGCGATCCGCTGCGCGTCCTCGCTCGTCGTGCCAGGCCGCTGCCCGGCATTGACCTCGGCCTGGCGAACCCAGCTGCGCAGCGACTCCCACCCGACGCCCAGCCGGCGCGCCACCCGGGTGATCACCCCGTGTGATTCCCCGGACTGCTGGATCGCCTCCTGCACCATCCGGAACGCGCCCGCTGCTTCAACTCCGGCGGGTACCGACGCTGCGAGGGGTGTAAGGAGGAAGATTGACCGGCCATGGGCTCCATCCTTTCCAACCGCAGGAGCCTCCATCAATGCCGGACGGGTTCACTGGACCACCACGGCTCGTCACCGCATGCCCTGACACTCTTCCGCACGCCCCGGCAACCCATCCGGTAATCACCCAACGTCACACTCAAGACCGCTCTTCGGATCACGGCACCAAACGTGCCCTAGAGCATAAATATCGCGCCAAGTCTTGACATCCGACTGGCGAGATTCTTAGCCTCGACCTTGATCTTAACTAGTCTCCACAAGCTTACAAGATCAACACTAAGGGGACGGGCAGTGAGCTTGCAGGTAGGAGCATTCGGAATCGGCACAGGCGCTGACTGCTACTCCACTGGTGAGGTCGGAAAATCCTCCAAGCAGGGAGTTGATTACTCGACAAGCGGGCCGACCCCTCAAAGATATCCGGCATCCGCTTGATCCGCTCCCGCATCGGCGAGACGTTCTTCGCCATTTTTGATGCAATGGACGTCAAAAGTTCGACCTGAACAGCAGCATCCGGGGCGAGAACCCCACTTGCGGGCTTCGCCGTGGAGTCGAATATGCCAGCCGCAGGATCTCTGGAACAATGATGGCTACCGGTAATGCATTGTATATGGGAAGAATTCCCTCGCCCGCCCTTTCGAGCGATTGCCAGGGAGGTGATTCCCACGATCACTGGCAAGGCGTTCGTTGAATGTTTGCTGCGCGATGGTTTGACCAGGTGGTTGGTGTGCCTTTCTCGTACTTCGGCGACGCGTTCAACGCGATGGCGGATAAGCATCTATACCGCTCGCTGTCCAACGAGGGGCTCGCACTCTCCTACGCTGCAGGGCGGTCGACGAGTGGACGACGAACTGCGGTCCTGCTCCAGAACTCCGGGCTTGGCAACGTGATCAATCCACTCACCTTGCGTGTCCTCCCATACCAGCTGCCTGCGCTTGCGTTCATGTCGCTGTGTGGTTGGCCCAACGCCAATGCCGATGAGCCGCAGCATGCGGTCATGGGGATACGGGCTATGGATCTGCTCCGCGCCATCGCGAAGGAGCCGGTTACGCGGATGCAATGTCGGTATCCGATCAGGGCGAATTTCACGACGCGCTCATGAAAAGCGTTCGCCGCGCCTTCGGGGCCTGTGCTTATCGTGGCCGCGACCAACGGCGACCGCGACCTAACACTGCCACGTGTGACGGACACACTGTCTCAGCCAGATCTTTATCGGCGGTTCTCCTCTGCCAGACGCATCGATGCGTCCGCAAGCCACCACTAGGAGGGACCTGCCATGCACGACGCCGAGAGGACGTATGTGAGCAGGAACTATGTAGCTGGCAGTCGGGCAAGTGGATCTGTCCGAGAGCTCATAGCCACCCAGGGGCACCTCCGAGTCGTGGAGGTGCACAGCCCGATCGCCGCTCTCATCGCCGAGAATGCCCGGTGTGGAGCGGGACCGTCCTCCACGCCGAAGAGGTTCGACGCCTTCTGGTTAGGCTCGCTCGCTGATTCCGCAGTGAACGCCACTCCCCGATATCGGGGTCTACTCGGTGCGTGAGCGGCTCGCCAACGTGTCGCGCATCGCTCAGGTCACGTCGAGTCCGATCATTCTCGACGCCGATACAAGCGGGGAGATCGAGCACTTGCAGCTGACAGTCCCCATGATCGAAACAGCAGGTGTGTCAGCGATCGTCATAGAGGACAAGACGGGTGTCAAGCGAAACTCGTTGATCGCCGACCACGCTGTGCACCGCAGCGCTGAACCGTTCCACTTCGCAGCGAAGATCGCCGCCGCGAAGAGCGCGCAGCGCCGCGACTCGCTTATGGTGTTCGCTCGCATGGAAAGTCTGATTCTACGATTTGGCATGGATGATGCGCTGAGAAGAGCGTTCTGCTATGTCGACGCCGGGGCAGACGGAATAATGATCCATAGCAAGCATTGTTCGCCGGCAGAGGTCGTCGACTTTGCTCGTCAGTTCCGCTGCAAATTCCTCCACGTCCCACTCATAGCGGTTCCGACCACGTACTCCAGCATCACAGCCGCCGAGCTCTTCGAGAACGGCTTTTCGGTCGTCGTTTATGCAAACCAGCAGGATGGCAGAATCCCACGCTCACGATTATGGCCCGGTCAGCCCGCGCCGGCCAGTACACCTCTAAACTGCTCCATTCTGGCGCTCTCTGACGAGGAGGCAACGCAGCGAGAGAGAACACCACAGTGGTGGCGTTCGCCTGCTTCCCACGACAGTCTCATCACCAGCACCGACAGCAGGCAGTCACGACCGCTATGCACCGCACAGTCGCGACATCGCGAACCGCCGACATAGTCAAGATCTCCGGCGTTCGACCGCCTCACCCTACCACAGTTAACGATAAAATGAGAGAGGGCACTGGTGTCTAAGATTCTTGAGGTACGAGAGATCGAGATCGCGTCACTGGTGATGAGTGAAGGGCAAGTGAGAATTCGCAAAATACAGGCCGATATCGACGAGCTCGCCACCAGTATCCGTATCCATGGCCTCCTGGAACCTATCCTGGTCTGCTCGTCTCATAGCGGTGACGGGGCCTTTGAAGTCCTAGCGGGGCAGCGCCGGGTTCTCGCCCACCAGAGGCTGGGCAGGGAGAAGATAATGGCCGCCATTATCGATGAGCCAGTCGATGGGGAGAATGCTAAGGCGATCTCGCTGACGGAGAACATAATCCGGCGGGACTTGGACACTAAAGACATCATCGACGCCTGCTCCTGGTTGTACAAGAGGTACGGAAGCGCCCGCGCTGTGGCGAAAGAGACCGGTATCCCGTATGCGCAGGTCCTGAAGCACCTCAAGTATGACCGCTTGCTCCCTGAGCTCCAGTCGAAGGTTGATTCCGGTGAGGTCAGCCTCAATATCGCACTGAAGGCGCAGGATGCCGTCGAGAGCCTGAGCGGGTCCGCGAAATCAGCGGAAGCGCTGGACTTGGCCGAGGCGCTGGAGACGATGAGCGGGGCCGAGCGGCGGCAGATTCTCCAGGAAAAGCGGGCGAATCCGGAAGTGCCCATCCGGGGCATCCTGGAGAACTTCTGGAACGAGAATGAGCGGGACCGACAGATTCTGGTGACACTGCCGGAAGCCGTGCATCGGGCTCTTCAATCGCGGGCGAAGGAAATGAACCTGACCCAGGACGCCGTCGCCGCCCGCCTGATATGTGACGCGATGACCGAAGATCACTATCCCGGCCACCGGGATGGCCGGGGCCGACAGCATCGATGACCTGGGGCTGATCCGGCACGGCGCGATGCCGGAGCTGTTCAGCGGGCTGCGCGTCCCGCCGACCCGGAGCTCGCAGCCCGCGTTCCGCAGCTCGTGGGCACACGGGATCACCGGGTGAGACAATTCCGCTGGTAGAGCGCCTGTTATGGGTGGGTGCGATCAAGCGCTCCGAGCTCGAAAGTGTAGTAACACGACTTACCGAAGACGACTACGGTTAGCTCTGGTTCGTGATTTGTGTAGTCATGTACTTGCGGGTCACCCAGCGGAGCAACGCGGATGGGTCGGTTGTGAGGTATGTCGGCTCTTCGAAGTTAAGCGGGGTTGAGCGCCGGAGCGTGCCTGGTGACGATGTGACGGACTGAGGCCGGCATCTTGAGAAGGCCTGCGGCTCTCGTTGATCATTCTTGTTTGTCAAAGCAAGATCTCACAACAGAAGAGCCGCGAGCGTGGTCAACGATACGACCCAGCTGCTGGGGCTGGAAGGCGTGGCTGTCACCAAGGTCGTCGCCGAGGGCAAGGATGCTGGTCAGGGGCCTGTGGTCTATCTGGAGACCTGGGACGAGGGGGCGCGTGCCTGCCCGGCGTGCGGGACATTCGCGACCCGGATGAAGGAATGGGTGGTCACCCGGCCGCGGGATCTCCCTGTCGCGGGGCGTCGCTGTGACCTGCGATGGCGTAAGCGGCGTTGGGACTATGACCAGCCGCGGTGTCCGCGTAAGTCGTTCACCGAGTGCGTGCCTCAGATCCCGGCGCGCTCCAGGCTCACCGCTCGGTTGCGGCAGGCGTCGGGGGCGGCGGTCGCCGACGGCGGTCGTACCGTCGTGCAGTCCGCCCGGCGATCACGGGCTGTCGTGGCCGGTGGTGTCGGCCGCGTTTACCGCGCACGCCGCCCGCGTGCTGCCCGGCGAGCCACAATCGGTCGCGGTGCTGGGGATGTTCGACGAAGCCGCCCAGGCGTGGAAGGCGGTGGTGGATCGATGGCATGTGGGGTTCGTGGACCTGTCCGGCGGTCAAGGGCTGCTCGGCCAGGTCGAGGGCCGAACCAGCGAAGCCGTCGTCGGCTGGCTGGATGCTCGCGGCCAGGACTGGAAGGACCGGGTGGAGTTCATGGCCATCGACATGTGCACGATCTTCAAGGCAGCCGTCCGCCAGGCGCTCCCGCGCGCCACGCTGGGCGTCGATCATTTCCATGTGGTCCAGCTGGCCAACGCCGCTGTCACTGAGGTCCGCCGCCGGGTCACCGTCCAGGTTCGTGGCCGGCGCGGCCGCAAGGGCAACCGCGAGTGGGAACTGCGTAACCGGCTGATGCGCTCGGCGCGGCGGATGCACGGCACTCAACTCGATCCCATGGTCGACGATCTGGAGGCGCTGCCGAAGACGCTCGGGCGGCCGATCCTGGCCGCGTGGAACGCCGAGGAGGACCTCCTTGATCTACTCGCCCTGGCCCGCCCCCATCCCGACCGGCACGTCATCGCGGATTGGCTTTTTTCGCTTCTACGACCGGTGCGCCACCTCCGGCCTGCTCGAACTCGAACGTCTGGCCACCACGATCGAGACCTGGTGGCCCGAGATCCTCGCGTTCCTGCAGACCGGGATCACCAACGCGGGTTCTGAAGGCACCAACCGCGTCATCAAGACCGTAGCCCGCGATGCCTACGGCTTCCGCAACCCCGACTACCAACGCTTACGCACCCGCTGCGCGACCACCCGTAGAAGCCGCAGATGTCTCAACCCCGCCTAACTTCGAAGAGCCGGCATGTCGCGCTCGCCCGCAGATTCCGGTGGAGACCTTGCGGCATTCGAGGCCGAGGAATTCCTCCCATTCGACATGGGTGGGTGTCCGGTATACCTCGCTCGGGCGGAGGCTCCGCCGCCGGGCCAAGGATGGGCAGGAGCACCCCGCTGTCCCTGCCCGGCTGCGAAGCCACCGTCTCGGAAAACAACCCGAGCCCACGGACTACGCGAATGCCGCTACAAAGGCCTGGCCAAGACCCACGTTCAGCACGTCCTGACCGCGGCAGGCACCAACGTCCTCCGCCTGGCCGACCACTACACCCCGGGCGCCTATCCCCCCGTTCCCGCAGCCCTTTCCAGCAACTCTGCCAAAACCCACGCCCCACCCAATGAAGATCACCAACAGCATCCAGAGAATGTGCCAGAGCCGTCTTCAGCGAGCCGCATCACCGGGAAGATTCACAGGCAGACCGGTGCCGCCAGGCCCAGCCCTTGCCGCCGGTCCAGCCGGTCGGCCGCCTCGTGGACCAGGAAATCGGCTAGTTCTGGCGGCAGGCTCGCGGGCCGGTTCCGCGCAGCGGCCCGCAACCGGTGCAGCACCGCCGCGAGCCAGCGCTGGTCCGCGATGAACGCCGCTGGGTCGCTGGCTCCGTCGCCGGTGCTGCTGGTGCGCCGCCAGGTCTCGAAGCAGGCGCTTGCCACCAGGACCCGGACATACCTGGTGACCAGGTCATAGGACCGGGGGTCCGCCATGATGCCCAGCGAGTCGATGCCGAGGTCCCGGCACTGCGCGGTCAGCAGGCGGTGCTCGGCTGCGAAGTACCCGGCGTGCTGGGCGACATCCTCGTGCAGGGTACCTGCGGGGGAGGCCGCAAGCCCGGCGGCGAGCGCACCGGACAATCCTTCCCGGCCAGCGGCGCTGATGGCGAGGTCGGCCAGGCTCAGCTCCGGCAGGGCGGGGCGGATGGCGAACAGCTCGTCGGGCACGGCGGCGGGCTCCGCCCAGCCGCGCCGGGCCAGCAGCGGGAGCTGGGACAGCAGCGACACCTGGCAAGCGGCCCGGGCGGCGTGCCCGAAGCCGGCGGGCTGGATGTCGCGCAGCAGCTTGGCGAAGATGGCCGCTTCGCCGTCGCGGATGTAGAAGTGCGCGCCGAGGACATGCGACAGGTCGTTCATCGCGTCGATGAGGATCTTGGACGTGAAGAACTTGACCGCCTGGGCGTACACCGGGGTTTGTGCTGGCAGCAGGTGCAGTGCGCGAGTGGCCACGGACGCGAAACAGTCGGCTGCCAGCAGGTCGGCGTATGCGCCGGCGATCACCGACCGCACATGCGGCATGGCGATGACCGGGCCGCCGTACAGCCGACGCCTGGTCGTGTGCCGGATAGCGGTGCGAAGCCCAGTGTCCAGTATCCCGCAGAACATCGACACCAGGGTCGTCCTGGTGATCTGGAAGGAGCGGAGCGCGATCTCCATTCCGTGGCCTAGCTGCCCGAGCAGCGCTGACTCCGGCGCCGGGCAATCGCGGAACTCGATGCCGCCGAGCTGCACCCCGCGCATCCCCATCGTCGCAAACCGGGGCAGGTAACGGAACCGCCGGGGGTCCAGCGACCCCTTGCTGATTAGCAGCGGGGAATGGCTCCGGGGACCAGGCTGGGCGGAGGTGCGGGCGAAGAGCACGAACGCCTCGCTGCGCTGGAGGTTGGTGACGACTTCCTTGCGCCCGTTGAGCGTGATTCGCCCGGCCTGGCAGTCGGCCCGGCATTCGGTACCCGCCATGTCGTTGCCGTGGGCCAGCTCGTGGTAGGCGACGGCGATCCGCTGCCCGGAACGCAGCAGGTCAGCGGCGGATTGCTGCTGCTCCGGGGTGCCCGCCGCCCAGATGTTGACGCCGGCGATGAACGAGCTAGCGCCGTACCCCAGCCCCATGCAGGGATCACGGCGGTAGATCGCCCGCATGATCTGGACCAGGTCATCGAGCCGGTCCAGCCGCCCGCCGAGCCGCGACGGCACGAACTCCGCGTTCAGTCCGAACTCCGCGAGCGTGTCCTCCCCGGGGCCGAATGGGGTCCCGGCCTCATCCGCTGCGAGAACCGGGGCGAACCCGAGAGGGTTGCCAGGCTCGAAGGGATCCCCGAACTCGTGCTCCAGGCGGGCGAGCCGCGCTGGGCCGTCAGCCAGGTTCATATCGCTGTCACCCCGGAGCAGGACAGCGATGGCATCCGGTCGTCATCGCGGGCGTCCAGCAGAATCTGGGCCAGTGAGTCGAAGGCAGCGCCGTGGGTGAGCCCGGTGCGGTGCTGCTCCGGAAGTTTCCCCTCGATCACCGCGAGTGCGCTGCCCAGCCATTCGCTGGACAGTAGCGGCGCACTGGCGGGGCCAGGGTCCCGCTGGCCGTGCGCCCACAGGTGGCAGCTGGCTGATGCGGCGAAGCACAGCTCGAAGTCGCGGGCGACATCGAAGGCTTCCTGCGGTACCTGGTGCGGCTCCCAGGAGAGCCTAGCCATCCGGGTCCGGGTCGCCTCAAGGGCCGCCGAGGCAGCGGCGGCCAGCGCCGGTACCCGGTCCGGCAGGCGGCCTGCCTGGGCCTCGATCGTTATCAGCTCGCTGAGCGGGCCGAGCTGGTCCGTCAGCGAACACCGGCGGGACAACAAGCTCAGCAGGGACACATGCGCGGACCGCGCCGGGACCGCCAGGAGATCGTTATCCCAGGTCGCGGTGGGAGCGCCGCGGGCCAGCAGCGGGAAGTGCTCGACGAGCAGGGAACGGCAGACCGCGGTGCTTCCATCGAAGATGGGGACGATGCGGTGATCCCGGTCCAGTTTCTGGAATGCCCGGTATGGCTCATCGGCGGTCAGGAAGCCGCGCAGCCCGAGCAGTTCGCCGATCGCGGATATCGCTTCTTGGCACAGCTCGGGGACGAGAGCCTTGGCGACCGCGCTGGCCACGGCCATCTCGCTGGTCGCGGTGGCAGCGAGCCTTGCGGCGGCGAAGGTGACCGCCTCCGCGACATGCAGCGTCGCCAGGCACCGTCCCAGCATCTGCCGGATATTCGGCACCTCGGCCAGCCGCTTGCCGTACAGGGTCCGGTGCCGCGCGAAATCGGCGCCGAGCACGAGCGCGTGCTCCAGTGCCCCGAGCGACAGCCCGCAGGCCGCGACCCTAGTGAGCTGCAGTGTCTTTAGGGTAGTTTCCAGGCCGGTGCCCGGCTGGCCGATCAGGGCGCTGGAGCGCAGGTGCGCCCTGGTGAACCCAATCCCGCTGATGTCCGCTCCCCGGACACCGTGGGTGGGCACCTTGGGCAGCGCGTGCCAGGTGCCTGGTTCAGCGTGCCGCTTGTCGAACAGGAGCAGGCTGAAGCCGCGCGGGCCGCCCTCGCGGCTGGTCCTGGCCAGGACGCAGATGAGCTGGGCGCGAGTGGCGTTGTTGATCAGCCATTTCTCCCCGGTCAGGGACCATCCGTCTCCGGACGGCTCGGCGTGTACCTGGCCGGCGAGCAGGTCGCCGCCGTGCCCGCGCTCGGTGAGCCCCCAGGAGACGATGGCGCCGTCACGTACCTGGGTCGCGAGCCGCCTGCGCTGCGCGTCGTCACCGGCTACCCAGACGCAGGCCGCTCCCAGGTAGGTCTTGGCGTGCGCCACGGCGAGTGTGAGATCCTGGCGGGCCAGCAGCCTGATCAGCGCTGTCAGCGCGGGCAGCCGCCGCAGGACATCGCCGTCCGGGTGGTCAGCGTAGAACTCCGCGGCCCCGATGGCGTCCAGAAATGCCGTGGCGTCTGCCGGGAACTCCTGCTGGTCATCGAGGGCGAGCAGGGCATCGGGTGACAGCGGCCCGCCAGGACCGGTCGCGGCGCTCATCGCCTCCTCGACTTGGGCTAGCTCAGTCTGACCCAGCGCCGCGCTGGCCTGCCAGGTCACCAGGCACGCTCCGGCGGGGCCTGGAGCGGCTGGGTCGGCATTGACGGGTGCACCGATGACCAGAGCGCGGTGATCTCCCCGGCCTGAAACAGATCACGCATGGCCAGGCGCTGTATTTTCCCGCTGGTGGTCCGCCGCACCGTCCCGCGCCGGACGAGCGCCAGCCCCATGATGGTCACCCCGGTCTCCCGTGCCACTGCCTGCCTGATCTCGGCCCCGATGCCCGCCAGACGGTCCGCTTTCGTGCTCGGCCTGATCTCGTGGATCACCGCCAGCAGCTCGTCGCCGTCGGCGCCGGTCACGCTGAAGGCCGCGCCGAATAGGCCGCGCAGGTCGGGGATCTCCTCGCGGATGATGTGCTCGATGTCCTGGGGGTAGATGTTGCGGCCCCGTACGATGATCAGCTCCTTGATCCGCCCGGTGACGAACAGCTCGCCATTGCGGATGGCGCCGAGATCGCCGGTGCGCAGATAACCCGAGCGGCCATCCGCTGTCGTGGCGTTGAAGACCCGTTCGGTCTCGCCGGGGTTTCGCCAGTAGCCGGCGCCGACGCTGGTACCGCGCAGCCACAGTTCCCCGATCTGGCCATCACCGCATATCTCGCCGGAGTCCGGATCGACGACGAGGATCTCCAGCCCGCGAACCGTTCCGTTGCTCACCAGGTCGCGGGTGGCGGTGTGCTCCTCTGCGGTATCGGCCCCGCGCAGTATTCCAGCAGCCAGTGACGCCTCGTCGGCGCGCAGTATTACCGGGGCGCGGCAGCCGGTCCCCGAGACGAATACGGTGGCCTCCGCGAGACCGTAGCAGGGATTGAGCGCTTCGCGCCGGAACCCGGCCGGGGCGAAGCGCTGCGCGAAGGCATCCAGAATGCTGGCCCGCACCGGCTCGGAACCGTTGGAGGCGTACTGCCAATTCGACAGGTCGAGGCTGGCGATCTGCTCATCGGTTACCGTCCGGGTGCACTGGTCATAGGCGAAATTGGGGCCAGCGGACCAGGTGAGGTTACGGTTGTCCACCATTTCCAGCCAGCGCACCGGGCGGCGCAGGAACGCCGCCGGGCTCATCATGGTGGCCGAACTGCCCGTATACCAGGCCGGGAGGATCAGGGCCATCAGCCCCATGTCGTGGTAGTGCGGGACCCAGCCGCCCAGCCTGGTCTGTGCGGTCAGGCCGAACGTGGCTACCAGGTTCGCCACGTTCGCGATGATATTGCCGTTGGTCAGCATCACGCCCTTGGGACGGCCTGTTGAGCCCGAGGTGTACTGGAGCAGGGCAAGCGAGTCCACGCGGCGCGGGCGCAGAGCAGCGGCAGGCGCCTCATCAGGCAGCGGGAGAACCAGCAGCGGGACCTGGCCCTGGCCGGAGGAGCCCGCGAAGGCCCGCACCTCGTCCCGGGTCGCGGCGGTGGTGAGGATGGCGCCTGGTCTGGCGTCGAGGGCGATCGCCGCGACCCGTCGTTGCTGGTGGGCGTACCTGCCGGGCAGCGGCGACGGCACCGCAATCACGCCCGCGTATAGGCAGCCCAGGAATGCCGCGGCGAAGTCGAGCCCTTCGGGGAAAAGCAGCAGGGCGCGATCTCCCGGCGTGCACACCCGCATAAGCGCGGCTGCCACCTGCCGAGCCGCGAGATCCAGCTCACGGTAGGAGAGGGAAACAATGTCAGCCGGAGTTCCACTATGAGCGACATACTCAATAGCCGGAGATTCGGGATAATTAGCCGCTTGTTCTTGAACTACATCGGTAAAGCAGAGGGCCGTGCTGAATCGAGATGTTATCGGCATCCGATTTCCTCATCTAATATTGACGACAATCATAAAGATCTCGTTATGCAAGTTCATTTGATTCAAAAATGCAACGGAGATCCTGGTCATGTCAACTTCGCATGATGAATTCACGGGCGGCGCGCAATCCTTCCGCCGTGGCCTGTACGGCGTCCATTCCCGCCGCGTCGCGGGCGCCGCCGACCACCCGGTGCCACACGTGGGACCGCCGGGCCGCCGCAGCGGCCGAGGCGTCGGCTACCTGCCCGACGGCGATCACCACTGTGTCTGCGGGCACCCGCTCCGGGGTACCGTCGCCGCGCGCAATCCAGACCTCGTGTGGGGTGATCCGCTCGCAGCGCACCTGCGTGCGCAGGACGGTGCCCCGGGCCCGCAGCGCGCCCAAGACAGCCCACCGGGTTGACCTGCCCAGGCGCGCGCCGATCCGGCCCCCCCGGTGCAGCACGGTCACAGCCCTGCCCGGCGGGCCGGTCTGGCTGGCGTAGTGCGCGATATCCACCGCGATGCCGCCGCCGCCGATGATCACCACCTGTTCCCCGAGCCGCGCCGTGAACGCAGCGGGGTAGCTGAGCACATGAGGCAGTGCCGTGCCGGGAATGTCCAGGCGGCGCGGCCTGGTGCCGGTGGCCACGATCACGCCGGCGAAGCCACGCAGCAGGTCACTGCTGCCTGGGACAGCGTGCCCCAGCCTGATCTCGGCGCCGAGCGCGACCAGCTCCGCGGCCAGGTAGCGGATCGAGGAGATGTAGTCGTCCTTGCCCGGCACCTGGGTGGCCAGGCGGAACTGCCCGCCGAGCTGCCCGGCGGCCTCCAGCAGCGTGACCCGGTGGCCGGCGGCGGCCAGTTCCCGCGCCGCCACAAGCCCGGCGGGACCACCGCCGACGACGGCGACAGCCGCCGGACGGACGGTCCGTGTGGGCGGCGGCAGCTCCGTTTCCCGCCCGGCACGCGGGTTGACCATGCAGGAAACCGATGGCCCGGAATGGGTGAGCGAGCGGTCGATGCACGCCTGATTGCAGGCCACGCAGATGTTGACCGGGCGCCGTCGGCGCGCGGAATGCATCAGGTCCGGATCAGCCAGGAACGGACGGGCCATCGACACGAAGTCGGCCTGGCCGAGTGCCAGGATCCGCTGCGCGGTCTCCAGCCGGTTCACCCGAGTGCTGGTGATCACCGGTACCGTGCGCGCCGTTGTTGTGATAGCGGCCTTGATGGCGGCGGCAACGGGCGACCAGGTACCGGACGGTACACCGCCCTGGACGGCGGGGACCGGCGACTCATGCCAGCCGATGCCGATGCTGAGCGCGTCCGCACCCGCCGCGACCAGCGCGCCGGCGAAACTCATCGTGTCCTGGCGGGTTACCCCGCCGTCCATCAGGTCGGTTCCCGACATCCGGAAGATCACCGGAAATCCGTCCCCTGCGGCGGCCCGAACCCGCCGCATGACCTCGATCCCAAACCGCGCACGCCGGGCCGCATCGCCGCCCCAGTCATCGTCGCGCCGGTTGGTCAGCGGGGACAGGAACTGGTCGATCAGATACCCCTCCGAACCCATGATCTCCACCGCGTCGAACCCGAGGCCGCGAGCCAGTGTCGCGCCACGGGCGAAGTCCAGGAGCGTCTGGTCGATCTGCGCGCCGGTCAGCTCCGACGGCAACGCGCCCGAGAGCCTGCTGAATACCGGTGACGGCGCCACCGGCCCGCCGGCCCCGGCGGGCGCGTAGCGGCCGGCGTGGAAAAGCTGGAGGGCGATCAGCCCGCCGGCGTCGTGCACCCGTGCGGCGACATGGCCCAGCCGCCGGGTGAACCCGGGATCCGTCAGCACGCCGTACCGCGGCCCGCCCGCCCCGGCTTGGTTGACCGCCGCGCCGCCGGTCACGATCAGGCCGACGCCGCCGCGCACCCGGGCCAGGTAGAAGGCGGCCAGCGCGGCCCCGCCGTCGTCGCGGGCCTCAAGCCCCAGGTGCATTGCCCCCATGATGACGCGGTGCGGCAACGACAGGGTGCCGATGGCGCCGGGGGAGAACACCGCGGGGAGCGGATCGCTCATGGCTGACCTAGATGCTGAGGCCGGTCATCGGGCCAGTCGCTGGCGGGCAGGTCGCTGGTGAACGGCGGCGAGACGACCGACAGCCCGCCGTCCACGACGATCACCTGCCCGGTGATGTACTCCGCCGCCGCCGACAGCAGGAACGCGACCGTGTCGGCCACCTCCTGCTGGGTCCCCGGCCTGCGTTTCGGTATCTTCGCCAGCACCGTGGACAGCGGCGCTATCCCCGGTACCGAGTAGAAGTAGTCCAGGGAATCTGACTCGATCAGCCCACCGTTGACCGCGTTGACATTCACTCCGTGCGGGGCGAACTCCAGCGCCATGTACCGCACCCAGGCCTCGATCGCCGCCTTGGCCGAGCCCAGGGCTGCATACGTTGGGTAGGCGTGGGAGGCACCGTAGCTGGTCAGCGCCACGATCCGGCCCCCGCCGCTCATCAGCGGCAGCGCGTGCTGCGCGCCGAGCACGAACGCGCGCACGTTCATCGCATACGTCCGGTCCAGATTGTGGATCTTCAGGTCGGTGATGTTCTTGAATGCGCTGGCCGCCGCGTTGCACACGTAGTAGTCCAGGCGCCCGTACGCATCGGCGGCTGCGGCGAACAGCCGGGCGATGTCCTCGGGCCGCTCCATATCGGCGGCGATGGTAATGGCCTGCCCGCCAAGCTGCTCAACCTCCGCCTGGGCTTTCTTCGCCAGGTCCGCGTTCTTCTTGTAGCCGATCACTACCGACGCCCGATCGCGCGCCAGGGTGAGCGCGAGCGTTCTGCCGATGCCGCGCGACGCGCCGGTGATCAGTGCGACCTTGCCGTCCGTTGGCTCGTTCACTGGCCGTCCTCGAAGATCATCCGGGCGATCACGGTCTTCTGTATCTCGTTGGTGCCCTCTTCAAAGCGCTGCGCGCGGGCGTCTCGGTACACCCGCTCGATCGGGCTGGACTCCCAGTAGCCGATGCCGCCGTGGGCCTGGAGTGCCTTGTCGGTGACCCTGGTGAGCATGTCCACCGCGGTCAGCTTGGCCATCGAGGCCAGCGCGCCCGCCCCGGGGGCACCGTTTTCCCACTGCCGCGCGGCGTGCAGCGTGAGCTGCCTTGCCGCCTCGATATCGGCGGCGTTCTCCGCGAGCGCGAACGCGACCGCCTGCCGGGCGGTCAGCGGCTTGCCGAACGTCACCCGGTTCCTGGCGTAGCCGACCGCGAGCTCCTGGGCCCGGCGGGCCAGCCCGACACAGCTCATCGCCACCGAGATCCGGCTGGGGGTGAGGAACCCGCCGAGCGCCACATCCAGCCCCTGCCCCTCCGCGCCGAGCCGACTGGTCACTGGGACCGGCACCTGGTCAAAGAGCAGGTGTGCGTGGTCGGTGCCGCGCACGCCCATCGTCAGGGGCATAGCCGTGACCGTGACGCCGGGGGAGTGCCGGTCCACCAGCAGCGCGACCGTGCCGTCCTTGCCCGTGCTGCCCGACACCCGGGCGAACACCAGCCAGTAGTCGCAGTCCACACCGAAGGTGATCAGGTGCTTCTCCCCGGACAGATAATAGGTGCCGCCGTCACGGGTCACCGCGGACCGCAGGTCCGCTCCGGTACCACTGGCGGGCTCGGTCAGGGTGAAGGCCACGTTGATCGCGCCCGCCACCTGGGGGAGGACGAATTTCTTGTGCTGGGCATCATCAGCGAACTGGCTGATCGCTCGCCACATCCCGTTGGCGACGTGCACGATCATCCGCACTGATGCGTGCGACATGGAGAAGAGTTCGGCGAGTTCGAGGTACCGGGAGAACGGTATCCCCTGGCCGCCGTAGTTCTCCGGCGCCGCCAGCCGCAGATATCCGAGTTCCCGCAGCTCGGCCCGCAGCCTCGCCGGGGCTTGATGGGTCCGCTCGATCTCCGCCGCGTACTCCTCGCCGGGACCGCGGACCCAGTCCTCTATCTCTTTTTTCAGTTCGGTTACCCTGCTGTCGGTCATGCTCATCTGCTCTCCTGGGCAACGGATGTACGCACAGACTCATTCACGATCCCGTTCACGTGTTTTCCGGCTTCGATCAGTGCCCGCGCGTGCTCGCGCAGCACGAACTTGCGCACCTTTCCGGTCTGGGTGCGCGGCATGGCGTCGATGATCTCCAGCCGTTCCGGCCAGTACTGCCTAGCCACCTGGGCGCGGTCCAGGAAGTCCTGCATCTCGGTGAAGCCGAACTCCGTACCGGGTCCCCCCGGTCCGTCCGGCGCGGGCACGGTGGTGATAAAGGCGCAGGCCCGCTCCCCGAGCCGGTCATCGGGGATGGCGACCAGGGCGGCATCCCGCACCGCCGGGTGCCGCATCAGGAGCTGTTCGATCTCAGCGACCGGTATCTTCTCCCCACCCCGGTTGATGATGTCTTTCACCCGGCCGCTGATCCGTACGTACCCCTGGTCATCGAGCACCGCGAGATCACCGCTGCGGTACCAGCCGTCCGGTGTCACCGCCTGCTCGGTCAGGTCCGGTCGGTCCAGGTAGCCGGCGAACAGGCAGTCGCTGTGCACCTCAAAGTTGCCTTCCTGGCCTGGCGGGAGAACATTCCCCCGGTCGTCGGTGACCCGCAGCAGCGTGCCGGGCAGCGCCCGCCCGTCGGTGCCCCAGACCCTGGCGGGCTCGTCGTCGGGTACCGACAGCGAGCCGAGACAGGTCTCGGTGCTGCCCCAGGCCCCGCAGACGGCGGCGCCTAGCACCCGGGTTGCCCGCTCCGCCAGGTGGCGGGGGATCGCGGCGCCGGTCGCAACGAAGATCCGCAGGGTGCCTGGCCGCTGGCCGGTGGCCTGGACGATCTCCACCAGGTCAGCGAGGAAGGGCGTAGCGGCCTGGATAAAGGTAGCCCTGTGGCGGCGCAGCAGGTCGAGCCCGGCGCCGCCATCCCATACCGGCATGAGTATCTGCGGGGCGCCGAGACCGAACGCCAGCCACATTCCGTACAGGAAACCCGTCTGGTGCGCCAGCGGGGACGGCACCAGGATGCGGTCCTGGCTGGTCAGGCCGAGCGCGCGGGCCTGTGCCGCCGCCGCGCGGGTCAGCACGTCCATCCGGTGCAGTACCCCTTTGGGCTCACCGGAGGTCCCGGAGGTGAACATGAGCTGGGCGATCGCGCCGGGCTCTGGCGCCAGGCGCTCTAGCAGCCCCTGGTCTGGCACCTGGCGCGCGGTCGCATCGGCATACCAGTGCCAAGACAGGCAGGGCCCTTGACGAGGCTGCTCGTCGCCTGGTGCGATGCCTGGCTCGCGGGGCTTGTCGCTGAGCACCACCACATGTTCCAGGCGCAGGCCGCCGGCCCGCGCCACGCCGGCTATCTCCACCGGGCAGTCGCGGCCCCGGAAGGAGTCCGGGATAACGATGATCCGTGCCTTGGAGCGCCGAAGCATGTCGCTGAGTTCCCGGGCACGGAAGATCGGCATCAGCGGGCAGCAGACCGCACCGATCCGGGTGGCTGCCAGGGTCAGCGCGGCGAACTCAGCGACATTGGGCAACTGCCAGGCGACCGCCTCGCCCGGCACGACACCGAGTTCGAGTAGCAGCATGGCCAGCCGGTCCGCTTCGGCGTCCAAATCCCGCCAGGTCCAGCACCGCGCGGTCCCGCTCTGCCCGGTTTCACCGTGGGTGTCGATTACCGCCGGCTCGGCAGGCAGCTCCCGCGCCCAGCGGCGTACCTGGTCACCGATCCGCACGGCTGACCGCCATCTCGATGCCGATCGCGTTCATCTCCTGCAGGAACCGGGGGTAGGAGATGCGGTAGGCGTTCGGGTAGGTAAGCCGGGTCTCGCCCTCGGCGCGGGACCCGGCGATCGCCAGCGCCATCAGCACCCGATGATCGTTATAGGAGGACAGGTCCGCGCCGTGCAGCACACCGGTGCCGGTCACAAGCAGTCGGTCGCCCGCCAGCTCGGCGTGTCCGCCCATCCGGTTGATCTGCATCATCGCGGAAACCCGGTCGGACTCTTTCAGCCGCACATGGGCGACATCGGATAGCACGCTGGTGCCGCTGGCGGCGCTGGCCAGGACGCTGAGCACCGGCAGCATGTCGGGGACCGAGCTGCAGTTCACCTCTACCGGGGCCAGCCGGATGCCGTCGTGCCGCACCCGTACGAACCCGCTGCCTGCCTCGGCGGAAACCGACAGCCCCATCCGGGCCAGGATGTCGAGCAGGGCGGCCTCGGGATGGTCCACTTGGGCGGACGAACTGGCGGTCAGGCCGACCAGCCGCACGTCGGCTGGATGCAGCGCGGCGGCGGCGAGCCCGAACGCCGCCGCGCCGATGTCGGGCGGCAGGGTGATGGACGCGGGAACGGCCTGCTGCCCCGGCTCGATCTCGTACCGTAGTCCGTCGGGGCTGACCGCCACGTGCAGGCCGAACCGGGCCATCATGGCGATGGTCAGGTCGATATAGCCGCGCTCGTTGAGCGGCCCCTCGACTTCGATGACACTGGGGCCTGTCGCGAACGGGGCGAGCAGCAGCAGGCCGGATATCCACTGCGACAGCGTGCCGGCGATCGTCACCCGCCCGCCCGAGGGCCGGCTTGGCCGGACCTGGACGGGCGGGGCGCCTGTCGGTGAGCTGAGCTGCACGCCCAGGTCGCTCAGCGCGGCCAGCAGCGGGGTGATTGGGCGCCGCTGGAGATACTTCTGTCCGGTGATCAGGACCGGGGCACTGGCCAAGCTGGCCAGGCCGGTCAGGAAATACAGCGTCGTCCCCGAGCTGCCCACCCAGATCTCGCGGCGGGACGGGCGGAGCTGACCGCCGCGGACCAGGAACACGTCTCCTTCGGTCGTGATCTCGGTGCCCAGCGCGCGCAGCGCCGCGATCGTGTGCCGGACGTGACCGGCATCGGACAGGCCCGCTATCCGGCTCAGACCCGGAGCCAGCGCCGCGAGGATCAGCGCCCGGTGTGCGTGATACTTGGAGCTGGGGATTATCAGGTCGCCAGCGACGCGACCCGTAACCTGTTTTACTAGCAGCCGCATCGTCTAGCTCCCCGCCATTAATATAAGGACCTGAACATGTTGCACATTCGGGAATGTTGCCATTTCTTGATGTTATTACCAGATGTGCGCTGATGCCAATGCCGGTGACAGGGGTCTATTCAAAAGCGTGAAGGTGTTCTAGTAGGAGATCGCATTATCGGCGCTCTCAGAAATCCACAGCCTGCGAATTAAGCGAAACTCGAGACAAAACAACGGCTCCTGTCGTGGAATCTCGAATCACCACAACACGAGAGCCGCAGAGGAACCATTAGACCTGCAG
>NZ_JBITMP010000069.1:0-53223 GCF_044466425.1 Nonomuraea sp. NPDC049400 | reverse complement strand
CGGTCCTGGGCGGACCCTGCTGGTGGACGTCATCATGATGGGCGGTCCGGGCTGGGCGTTCTCGGGCGGGCTGATCGAGGACCCGGTCAAGCCGTGCGTGCTCGGGGTTGAGGAACCGGGGAACAGTCGTTATCGATGAGAACGATCTTGCTCGAACTGTGACGTCCGTCTTCCGCGTGTGGTCGCCCTACCTGGAAGCTTCTGGTCCGTGGATGATGCGGTGGATGGTGGAGCGTCCGACGCTGTACTCGAGGGCCAGGTCGGCCAGGGACACCTCTCCTTCGGCGTAGCGGCGGCGGATGGAACGCCGCGCCGGTTCGGGCAGCTTGGGCTGCTTGCCCTTGAGCTTGCCGTTCCTCTTGGCCAGGGCCATGCCCTCGCGGGTGCGCTGGTGCCCGATATTCGCTTCGAATTCGGCGACCATGGCGAGGGTCTGCAGGAAGAGCCGGCCGAACGGGTCGTTCCAGTCGTAGACGGAGGCGCCCAGGCCGAACAGCACGCCCCGGCCGGACAGGTCGGTCAGGATGTCGTTGGCTTCAGCCATGTTGCGGGCGAAGCGGTCGAACTTCGTCACTGTGAACACGGTGCCGTCCCAGACGGCGGCCAGGGCCTGGTCGAGGCCTGCGCGGTTACGGCGAGTGGTCCCGGAGAAGCCGCGGTCGATGTAGATGCGGTCGGCGGGCACGCCGAGGGCCAGGAGCTGCTCGGTCGGGATCACGACGTCTTGTTCGTCGGTGCTGCAACGCGCGTACCCGACTCGGGTCCCGTTCACGCTCTGAAGTGTTCCGGATAGGTCCCTTCATCGGAACAGTACGCGGAACACCTATACGGAACACCCTGACCTGGAGTGCTGTCGTGGCTGGCGGGTGTTCCGGTGGGGGATCCCCTTACGGAACACCGCGTGTGACTTAGCGCTTCAGTTGGCGGGAATCGCACGCTGAAGCGCTAACCATGGCAATTGATCATTGCTGTGTGCACCTAATTGGCTTCGAGAACGAAGAACAGGAAGCTCAGGAACCTCGTGCCGGGGATCCTGCTGAGCTCCTCGCGGAACAGTTCGCGGGCTTCCGGCACGAACGGCGGTTCGCTGATGACGCTGATGCGAAAGCCCGCGGCGGTGAAGGCTTCGGTCATCGCGTGCAGCGGCCGGTCCCAGAACCTCATCTGGACGGCCTGCCCGCCCTGGGCCCATTCTTCGGTCCGGCTGCGGGTCTCGAAGTACTTACAAGGCGTTGCGTTGACCGCTTGACCCGCACCGATGAGAGGGCGCAAGCGTCCTGCTAGCAACAGCGCGGTCCGACCGGGGACTGAGAGCCCGGTGTCTATACCTTGCTCGCCACCACCATATAGTTCTCGGCCTCAAGATCGAACGTGCTCACTTCCGTCCGGAGTCCGACCCGGTGCAGCTCGACTTCGAGTTCCTCGTACCGGTAGGGCCAGCAGGACAGCAGTTCCGAGCGGACAAGAACCAGCCCAGTCGCATCAACTTGCGCGATCGCAATCTCGATGTGGTGCTCCTCCTCCCAATGCGGCGCAATCTCCCAGCGGTAGACCACGACGGCATCGCGACCGTTCCGGCGGACGAGTCGGTCACTGATGTCCAGCCGGGAACCTCTGGCCCTCACGAGTTCCCAAGTGCGGGATGTGAGCACCAAGCGCCCGCCAGGGCGCAGAAGCCGTGACATCGACTCCAGAGCAGCACCCCTGCCTGTCGCGCCCGCGGCATGGTGAAGCGAGTTGCCAACGCAGAACACCATGTCGAACGTGTCGTCCTCGAAATGGTCGGGCAACTCTTCCCAGTTCGCCCGCATGGCCCGGACGGATGCCCCGAACTCCTCAGACAACTCTGCAGTCCGACGAACCATCGCTTCGCTGGCGTCAGTTGCAACAACCTGCATGCCACGACCGGCGAGGCCAACCGCCAACTGTCCGGTTCCGCACGAACAGTCGAGGACGTGAGCGTTCGACGGCAGGAGACTGAGGACGTCATCGAACGACGCAGCGAACTCGGCTGGAGGCAACTTTGCATCCGAGATGAGCCATTCATACACCTCGGCAAGCACGTCATAATCCGTCACAACCACTACCTCCGTCACGCGGCAGACTCACGGCGGGACGTCAGTCCATCATCGGAGCAAGCCGGGCACCAATGGTTTTCGCAAGGACAACCCGTCCGCGCATGCCGCGGATAGCGCGAGCTGATCCGCGTCATTCGCCGTGGTGTCGGCGCTTCGGAACTATCAATACGTCCGAACTTGATACGCAGCGTGTCCAGTACTGATCATCTACGAGAGGCTTGAAAACACACCGCCGCCGAGCACCGCCACGCCGCCCGCATCGCCGGCACCACCACCTGACCGCCAGCGTTACCCCGGCCAGCCTCCCGTGCGCCCACCCGCGCAGGTAGGCGCGTAGGCGCGTACGTGATAGCGGGCCGACTCCCAAACGACGTCACAGGCGCGGGCAGTGGGTAGCCCACAGGTCGTCACGCCTACGTCACGGATCTTATACGTCAGTAAGTGGGCGCTGATTGACGTACGCCACTGCCGACTAGCTGTTCAGCGCCTCTAGCCCCCATCGAGGGCCTTTCGCCGGAGTGTGAGCTCCTTCAGGCACCTCTTCACGGGGTACGGCCGGAGTACGCCAGAAACACACCGCAGGCTGGCAACTGATCGTTAGGGTGAGTGCCGTCATATTGGTGATGGTCTCGGAGGTTGTGGGTGACCTCGATAGACCGGACCGCATATCCGCGATTTCCGCGGGTGGTCACAGCGCGGGAACTGGCGGAGAACTTCACGCCGGTTGATGCCGAGGTGGCCTGGGCGCGCGGCCGCACGCAGGATGAGCATCATCTGCTGATGCTGGTGGTGTGGCTGAAGTCCTATCAACGGCTGGGGTACTTTCCGAAGACCGGCGAGGTGCCGACGGCCGTGGCCGGGCATGTGCGTGAAGCGCTGGGGCTGGCTGAGGAGGTGGAGCTGCGGCAGGCGGCTGCGATGACGGCCAGCCGGCATCGGGCGTTCGTCCGTCGGCGCATGGGGGTGTCGTACGAGGCGTCTCGGGTGCGGCGGGTCGCTGGGGAGGCGATCCGTAAGGTCGTGCAGTCCAAGGACAACCCGGCTGATCTGATCAATGTGGCGTTGGAGGAGTTGGTCCGCGCTCGGTGTGAGCTTCCGGGCTACACCACGCTGGACGCGATGGTCGCGGCGATCCGCGCCGAGGTGAATACCGGGTTCTTCCGGGCGGTGACGGGGCGGCTGGATGCGGCCGCGCGGGCGCGGCTGGCCCGGCTGCTGGTGGTTGACCCGGTCAGCCGGCGCAGCGAGTTCGATCGGCTGAAGGACGTGGCCAAGGCGGCGTCGCTGGGCAAGTTCAAGGAGCGCCTGGCTCTGCTGGGTGATATCGACGCGCTGGGGCCGACCGGGTCGTGGCTGCAGGGCGTGCCGCCGGGCAAGATCGCGCACTTTGCGGGGGAAGCGCGGGTCACCGGCGCGGCCGACATGCGCAAGGTGGGTGAGGACAAGCGGCTGACGCTGCTGGTGAGCTTCGTCCACACGGTGGCCACCGGGGTCCGCGATGACGTGGTGACCATGTTCTGCAAGCGCATGGCGGCCATTCACAAGAAGGGTCGCGATCATCTGGAAGCGCTGCGCGAAGCTCATCGGGCCGAGTCTGAGCGCCTGCTCGGGGTGTTCGGTGACGTGCTGTCGGCCGTGCGCGACGCCCTCGTCCCGGAAGAGAGCAGCACGCCGGAGGGCGGCCAGCTCTCACCGCAGCAGCCGAAGGGGACGGCGCACGGGGCGGGGCCCGAGGTCGCAGAGCGGGCCGGGCACCTGGTGCTGAAGACGTTGGAGCGGGCCGGCGGCGTGGAGGCGTTGACCGGGGCACATGAGGCGATCTCGGCGCATCACGGCAACAACTATCTGCCGCTGCTGGAGCAGTACTACCGCTCGCATCGCCCGGCGCTATTCACCCTCCTTGAGGCGATCGAGCTGGAGGCCACCACGGCCGAGCGCAGCGTGCTGGAGGCGGTGGCGTTCCTGCGCGCGTTGCGCGGTGCCAAGGCCGCGTTCGTGCCCGAGGAGATGACTCTGGAGGCGCCCGGCCCCAGCGGGGAGCCAATCGAGACGACGCTGCGCATCCATGTGGAGGCCTTCGCCTCGGGGCAGTGGCGCAAGATCCTGCGCGACAAGAGCCGGCCCGGGATGCTGGTGCGCCGCCATCTGGAGGTGTGCGTGTTCTCCTACCTGGCGGCCGAACTGCGCTCCGGCGACATCGCCGTGACCGGCTCGGATTCCTTTGCCAACCTGCACGACCAGCTCATGTCATGGGATGAGTGCCGCGCGCTGGTGCCGGCGTTCTGCGCGCAGGCTGGGATCCCGGCCGAGGCGAGCGCGCTGACCGCGCACTACCGTGACCAGCTCGCCGCCACCGCCGCGGCGGTGGACACTGGCTACCCGGGCAACACCGACCTGCTGCTGGAAGGTGGCCGGCCGGTGCTGCGCCGTCGCAAGGGCGCCGAGCGGCGGCCGGAGGCGCTGGAACTGGAGGCGGCCATCCATGACCGGCTGCCGCAGCGGGCGCTGCTGGACATCCTCACCCGTACCGCCTACCTGCTGAAATGGCACCGCCACTTCGGGCCCGCCTCCGGCTCCGACCCGAAGATCCGCAACGCGATGGCCCGGTACGTGCTGACCGCGTTCGCCTACGGGACGCTGCTGGGCCCGGCCCAGGTCGCCGCGCACATGCGCGGACAGGTGAGCGTGCACGAACTGTCCCTGGCGAGCAACAAGCACACCACCGCCACCAAGATCGATCAAGCGTGTGAAGTGGTTGCCGAACCACCAGGGGATGGGGTCGACCGGCTGCGGCGGGGTCTCGGTGGCGTGCGCGCGGACGGTGACCACTTCGATGTCCTGGGCGGTCACGACGCTTCCGGAGACGCCGGTCTCGTCCTGCTCCAGTCGCACCGACCTGGCCTGCTTCTTCGGCAGGCCGGCGAGCTCGCGGCCGAGCACGCCGTGGTTGAGCCCCTCGATGAAGAACGTGAGCGGGTAGGCGCCCTCCTCGTCCTCGCGCCGGCAGCGCACGCACACCCCGGCCTGCATGTACGATGGCCGCCGCTCCACACCGCCGTCCGGCAGGTGGAAGCTTGCGCTGACGAACTCGGCGACCCAGACGGCGGCGATCGGCTCCTCGGTAGGGCACAGCGGCGGTGGCAGCACTCGCGCGAGGACGTCCGGGCGGGTCCGGTACTCGACGGTCAGCCAGCGCAGCGACGCCGTCTCGCTGCCGAGGCCGTAGAGGGGCGCGAACGCGGGCATGGAGACCGCGGTCCTGTCCGTGGCGTGCACGTTCACTCCCTTCCTGCCGGTACGGCGGTGCCGTGCACCGATCTGGTCAGCGCGTCGGCGATCACGTCGACGGACGGGATGACGGCCTGCGCCAGCGACGGCGCGGCCGGGATCCGTACCGGCGGCGCGCCCACGCGGATCGGCGCGGACCGCAACGGCACCCCTGCTTCGGCGACCGCGGCGACGACCTCGCCGCCGACCCCGCCGGTGGTGTGCGCCTCGTGCACCACGACCAGCCGGCCGGTACGCGCGAGGCTGCCGAGCACGGCCTCCAGGTCGAGCGGTCGGATCCATCGGGCGTCGAGGACTTCGGTCTCGCTCCCCTGTACCGACAGGCGCTCCGCCGCCGCCAGCACCTCCTGCTGGACGGCTCCCCACGTCAGCACGGTGACGTCCGATCCCGGCCTGCGCACCGCGGCGCCTCCGACGGACGGCACATCCCCGCCCAGCCGCACGTCCTGCTTGCCGGCGTGGTAGAGCGTGCGGTTCTCGATGACGATCACCGGGTCGTCGCTCCAGATCGCCGACAGCAGGAGGTCGTAGGCGTCCTGGTGGGTGGCGGGCATGCACACGCGCAGTCCGGGGACGTGGGCGAAGAAGGCTTCCAGGCTCTGCGAGTGCTGCGCGCAAGCGCCCGGGGCGCTGCCCTGCTGGGTGCGTACGGTGATCGGCGCGCCCAGCAGGCCGCGCGAGACGTAGCGGACGTTGGCCGCCTGGTTGACCAGCTGGTCCAAGGCCACCAGCGAGAAGTCGGCCCACATGATCTCGGCGATCGGCCGGCGTCCGAACATCGCGGCGCCGATGGCTCCGCCGAGAATGGCCGACTCGGAGATCGGCGTATCGAACACCCTGTCGCCGAACTGCCCGCGCAGCCCCTTGGTCACGCCGAAGACGCCGCCGGGTGCGGCCACGTCCTCGCCGAACAGCAGGGTCTCCGGCCGTTCCGCCAGCGCGCGGCGGAGCGCGGCGTTGACGGCTTCGGCGTAGGAGAGCCGTTTGGTCTGCTCAGGCATACAGGTGCTCCAGAACGGTGGTCGGGTCGGCCGGCGGGTCGGCGAGCGCGCGCTTCGAAGCCTCGGCGATCTCGGCGTGCACGCGGTCCGCGTCGGCGTCCAGTTCGTCCTGGCCGATGCCCGCGGCGCGCAGGACGGCCAAGAGCCGGATGATCGGCTCGTCGGCCAGCGCCCGCTCCATCTCCCCGGCGGGGCGGTAGTGCTGGGCGTCGCCGATGTAGTGCCCGACGAGTCGCTGCGTCATGGCTTCCAGCAGCACGGGTCCCTCGCCGGAACGGGCCCGCCCGGCCGCTTCGGAGACGGCCTCGCGGACAGCCGCGGGGTCGTTGCCGTCGATCCGCGCCCCCGGCATGCCGTACGCGGACGCGCGCTTGAACAGGCGGTCCACCCGCACCATGTCGGCGATCGGCGTCAGCTCCGAGTAGTGGTTGTTCTCCACCAGGAAGATCACCGGTAGGCGGCGTACGGCGGCGAAGTTCATCGCCTCGTGCACCGCGCCCTGGTTCATCGCGCCGTCACCGAACGCGGCGAGCGCGACCCTGCCCGACCCGTCGTAGGCGGCGGCCAGCGCCGCGCCCGCGGCGATCGGAGCGCCCGCGCCGACGATGGAGTTCTCGCCGTACATGCCGTACTCGGGCGCCGTCAGGTACGCCGACCCGCCCCGACCGCCGTTGATCCCGCTCTGACGGCCGAGCAACTCGGCGAACAGCGGGTACGGCGGCACGCCGCAGGCCAGCGTCCACCCGTGCCCACGATAGGTGGGGAAGACCGCGTCACGGCTCAGGTCCAGCGCCGCGCAGGCGCCGGTGTAGATCGCCTCCTGCCCGTTGCACAGGTGGACGGATCCGACGACGTCACCCCGCGCCCGCAGGCGGGCGACCTCTTCCTCGAAGAACCTGATCCGCCGCATCGACTCCAGATGGTCGAGCAGCGTGGCTGTTTCAGGCATGGGGGTACCCACTCTCCTCTCTCTCGTACGAAATCCCTGGTCGCCGACTTGCTATCGGGACGTCATGACGCGTCCCGGTGACCGGGCGACTTGCCCCGCTCGGCGGGAAGCACGGCCAGGTGCCCGGCGCGCAGGAACCCGGTCGCCATCGAGGCCGCCTCGCGGACCGCCATGGTCAGCGCGGCCTGCCGCTCGTGGAACCGGGCCGTCGGGACGGACACCGTGTACGCGCCCGTCGGCGAGCCCGTCTCGTCGAAGAAGGGCGCGGACACGCAGCACACGCCCTCGCTGAACTCTTCGCGGTCCACCGCGTAGCCCTGCCTGCGCACCCGGGCCAGCTCGACGGTGAGGTGGTCGTAGTCGACGATCGTGTGCGGGGTGACCGCCGCGAGCTCCACTCCCTTGAACATCGCCGCCACCTGCTCCTCGGGTAGGAAGGCGAGCACCGCCTTGCAGGAGGCGCGGGCGTGCATGTGGCCGGTGTAGCCCACGTCGAGATTGCCGACGCTGACCGCGTGCAGCCCGGAGATGTACTCCTGCAGCGTCAGCGTCCCGTGGTACCAGCCGGAGATGTAGGACGTCTCGTGCGTCCTGTTGTGCAGCCGGGTCAGGATCACCGCGAGCTCCGGTGAGGGGCCCGACCTGCGCTGGAGGTTCCTGTTCAGTGACGCCGCGCGGTGGCCGACGTCGTACCGGCCGCCGGGCAGGCGCACCACGTAACCGCTGGCCAGCAGGGTGCGCAGCAGGTGGTAGCAGGTGCCGAGCTTGATGTCGAGCTGGCGGCTGAGCACCTTCGCGGTGGCAGTGCCGTCGGCGGCGGCCACGGCCTCCAGGACCTGCAGGCCGCGCTCCAGCGTGTGCAGCACGGTCTTCTCGCTCATGCCCGCCTCCCCGGCAGGTCTCGCGCGGTCAGGTCTCGCCCGGTCAGGTCTCGCAGGGCGAGGGCGAGCACTCCCGCGGCCTGCACCACCGCGTCCTCCTCGACGAACTCGTTTGGGCTGTACGCCCTGACCACCTCGCCGGGCCCGAACACGGCCGTCGGCACCCCGGCCGCGCCGAAGAAGGCGGCGTCGGAGCCGGCGGTGAACCCGGTCAGCCGCTCGGCGCCCATGCGCGTGCGCTGCGCGTCGCGGAGCGTGACGATCAGCTCGTGCTCGACGGGCGTCTCCCACCCGGTCCTGCCCTCGCCGTCCCAGCGCACGGTCGGCGGGTGGGCGCGCAGCCAGTCGTCGGTGGCGGCGACCTGGTCGAGGACGCGCTGGAACTCGCCGCGCACCGCCTCCACCGACTCGCCCGGCGCGACCCCGATCCGGCCGGACATCGTGGCATGGTCGGGGACCGCCGCCCGCCAGTTCCCCGCGCTCGCGGTGCCGATGGCGAAGGGGATCGCGGTCGGCACGTCCGCGAACAGCGGATGCCGGTAACCCTCACCCCGCTTGCGGCCGAGCTCGACCAGGGCCTCACGCACCCAGATCAGCCTTTCGAAGGCGTCCACCCCGCGCCACGGCGCCGAGGTGTGCGCGGAGCGCCCGGTGACCTCCACGGTGAAGAACTGCAGGCTCGTGCTGATCGGCACGATCGCGCCGCCGGTGGGTTCCAGGATCAGGGCTGCGACCGAATCCGGGACCTCCAAGGCCGCCGCCCGGGTGCCCACGCCGGTGGTCTCCTCGGCGACGACAAGCTCGATGGCCACGTCGATGTCCGGCTCCACGCCGAGGTCCTCCAGCGCGGCAAGCGCGTACAGGCCGGCTGCGATGCCGCCCTTCATGTCCACCGAGCCCCGTCCGTACACCCGGCCGCCGGCACGGACCCCGGCGTACGGCGGATGCGTCCACGCCTGCTCATCGCCCGCGGGCACGACGTCGAGGTGGCCATTGAGCACCATGCAGGGCCGCCCGCGGCGGCCGCGGAACCAGGCGATGAGGTTCTCCCTCCGCTCGGCCCGCGGTTCGCCGTCCGCCAGCCCGGTCGCTGCGATCGGCTGCCGGGTGACCGGCCAGCCCCGGCGTGCGAACCACTCCGCGTACAGGCCGGTCACCCGGTCCTCCCAGCCGCTCTCGCTGGCCTGGCGGACGCTCGCGGACAGCAGCTCCAGCATGTCCTCGGCCAGTGCCTCCACCTGGGCCAACACCTCGGCGTCACTCGGTTGCGGTGGCATCCGGTCACCTCCCTTTGGCCGTTCACTGTGCGCTGTCGCCTCGCTGCACCGCATCAGAATGAACCCGTTTTTCGACTATCTGAAATTCAGTATGCGGACACGTGAAATGGCAGGTCACACTTGCCTAGCGTGCTCACACCTCAAAACCGGTCTCCGAGGAGGAGCTCACCGATGATCCGCCGCTGGAATCCCGACACGCTGGCCCCGCCGATCGGCCAGTACAGCCACCTCGCCTCCGTGCCGGCCGGCCACGAGCTGGTGATGATCTCCGGCCAGGTCGGCGCGCTGCCGGACGGCACGCTCGCGGGCCCCGACGCCGAGACGCAGACGCGGCAGATCTTCGCCAACATCGAGCGGCTGCTCGACTCGCTCGGCGCGGGGCCACACCACTTGGTGAAGCTGTTCACCCTGGTCGCGGGCGCCGAACACGTCGAAGGCTGCCGCGCGGCGCGGGCGGAGACGTTCGCGAAGTGGTACCCCGACGGCGACTGGCCCGCCCATTCGCTCGCCGTGGTCACGGCCCTGGCCGCCCCGGAGCTGACCGTCGAGATCGAGGGCGTGGCCGCCCTGCCGCGCCGATGAGCCCAGAAGACTTCCGCGGCCTCTTCCCCGCGCTGCGGTCAACGGTCTGGCTGGACACGCCGGGCATGCCGCCCGGCGCACGACCGGTGACCGATGCCCTGCACGAGGCCGTGTCCGCGTGGTCCAGCGGCGAGCTCGACTGGCCTGTATGGGACGCGGCAGCGGGCGAGGCCCGCGCTCTGTTCGCCCCGCTGGTCGGGGCCGACCCCGCCACGATCTCGACGCTCGGCTCGCTCGCCGAGGCCGCCGCCACGGTCGCGGGCTCCCTGCCGCGCGGCCGGGTCGTGGTGGCGGCCGAGGAGTTCCGCAGCAACCTGTTCCCGTGGCTGGCACAGCACGACGTGGTTGCCGTCCCGGCCCGCGACGGCGCGACCCGGGTGGAGGACCTGATCGCCGCGCTGGACCACGACACCGCACTCCTCGCCGTCAGCGAGGTGACCAGCAGGGAAGGGCAGCGGCTCGACCTGGCCGCCCTGCGGGAGGCGACCGACCGGGTGGGCGCGCGACTGTTCGTCAACCTGACGCAGTCGCTGGGCGCGCTGCGCTTCGACCCAGCGACCGTGCGCCCCGACTACTTGGCCGTGCACGGCTACAAGTGGATGCTTGGCCCGCGTGGCGCGGCCTGGCTCGTCACCAGGCCGGACCGGCTCGGCGAGCTGACGGCGCTCGCGCCGAGTTGGAAGTCCACCAGCCCGCCGCACGGCTACTTCGGCGGCCCCATGCGGCTGGCGGACGATGCCGGACGGTGCGACACGTCCCCCGCCTGGTTCTCCTGGCTCGGCGCCTGCGCGGCGCTGCGCCTGCTCGGCTCGCTGGACGCAGACCGCGTCGAGCGGCACTGCCTCGACCTCGCCGGGCAGCTCACCGAGCAGGCGGCAGGCATCGGCTACCGGCGCGTGGTGAGCGGCCCGCTCTCGCAGATCGTCGTGCTGCGCACCGACCACGCTGACCGCCTGTCCGCGCGGCTGCGCGAACAAGGCGTCCGCGCGACCGCGCTCGGCGACCGCGTACGTTTCGGCTTCCACTACTTCAACAACGAGGACGACGTACGAACGACGCTGAGCATCCTCGCAGAGAGGTAGACCTTCTGGGGGCCGAGGACGGGCTGGACAGCTCATATAACGTAAGCCGTGCTCGTCGCGGCCTGAGTCGATACGGAGTCCGATACCGGAATCGGCGTCCCTTCGTTGGAGCGAGGTGATGCGGCCGCTGGCCGCCGAGAACCCGCGCGATGATCCCCGGCCACTGCGACGTCGTCGGTGCCGGTCCCGGTCGGAGCCGGCGGCGGTCCATGAGGCGTTTGGGGTGCATGCCCTTGACCATGCCGACGAAGGGCGGATGGATGCTGTAGCCGAGCATGCGCCGGATTTCCTCTGAAACAGCGCGGGCGACGTCCTGGCTGGTGGAGAGGGTGAACGCCTCCTGGGTCCGCAGCCAGGGCTGACAGTACTGGGCGGTGGCGGCAAGACGTGGTGCGGCGCTGTGGTTGGCGCCGCCACCGTGCCAGAGGGTGCCGACGAACAGCACGCAAGAGCCGGCGGGCATGGCGGCGGCCAGGCGGAAGTCCGCGTCGGTGGGGGTCCTGCCGTCCGGCCAGCGATGACTCCCGGGGATGAGAACGGTTGCGCCGTTGGCCTCGGCGAAGTCGTCGATCGCCCAAACGGTGGCCACCGACAGCTCCGGTCGGGGGCGGGGAACCGGATAGAAGCCATCGTGGGGGTGCAGCAGCTGGGCATTCCTCGCCGGGTTGAATGTTGATGACCTGCAACTGGGACAGCAGGTAGTTCGGCAGCAGCAACCGGTCGAGCAGGGCCAAGACGCGAGGGTGGTCAACGAGGCGGTCCACACAACGGGTCTTGTTGAGCACGCTGTAGATCCGCTGGGTGCGGTGGCCCTCGAAGGCGTTGCGTCCTGTCTGGCCAAGCAGCGTGATGAGTTCGGCGCGAAGACTGTCGCATTCATCGCGGCTGAGCAGGTCGGCCAGGACGACGTAGCCGTCACGTTCCAGCGCAGCCAGGTCGGGCTTGGATCTGCCTAGGCTCGACGCCGCGGTCGCCACCACTGGTGGTCCGGTGCGTGCGAGCGAGATCGCCAGTCAGATCCTTCACGAGACGAGTCGACGCGAACAGAACGAGCGAGGCGATCGAGACCTGGCTCGCCGCGGACGCATGGCGCGACGCGACGGCCGCGTACGACGTGCTCGAACGAACTCTGCAAACGATGGGCAGCGGACGAGACGTGACTCCGCCAACGCAAGACCGCCGCTGGCGCCACAGCATCGTGGCCGACCTCCTACGCCTGCGCGACCTGTTCAGCAGGAGAATCCCCGGCAGCCAGGTGCGGGCGGTACTGGAGCTGGTTCAGGATATTGCGGACGTCCTGGTCCGTTCAGGGATGCTCGAGGTTGCCATCCCCGTCATCGACTCCTACGAACGAGGCGAAACGCACCCCACTGACGACGTCGTGGCCGAGATTGATACGCGACTCCAGCAGATCATCGACCGCGAACCCCAGGATCGACTGGACTACCTCGAAAGCCTGGCAGCCCGGATCGGACTGCGCTGGAAAGGCAGCGAAAGCAAGCAGGAGCAGGAAGAGCTGGCCGCTCTACTGGGAGCGACACTCGAGGACTACGCAGACGCCAAGAAGCTCGGCGGTATCTACCGCGACATAGGACTGAGGTGAGTCGACGATTACCGGCAACGGGTTCAAACGGTGCAAATGCCGCCAGGATGGCCGCGAGCTCGGCGCCAAGTGCCCGAAGCTGCGCCGCAAAGACGGCTCCTGGAACCCCGACCACGGGAGCTGGTACGGCAAGTCCGAGGTACCGCCCGGCCCGGACGGGAAGAGGAACCATCTCCGGGCGGGCGGCTTCAAGACTGAGACGGACCTGGAACTGTTCTACTCGCAGGCTCACCGCTTGCTCGACATCCCGGACGCCGGGCCAGACGGGCACGAGGCCCGCATGGAGATCCTGGAGATGATCCGGGCAGCCCACAAGAAGCAGGCGCCGCTGCCCGACTATGAGGAGCTACACCGCAAGTTCCGCGCCGGCCAGCCACTGCAGTCGATGACATTCGGCGAGTACTGGGCGACGTGGTAGCGCGGCGCAAGCGCCTGCGGGATATCCGCGAGTCCACGCTGATCGGATACATCTCCCACCACGACGCCCACTTCTGCGAGGTGCTCGACGGTGTGCGGCTGGACAAGCTGTTCGCGCCGGTGGTCGAGCAGGTGTTCCAGCGGATCGACGAGAAGAACGAAGCCATCCTGGCCGCCCGCGCGTCGGACGATCCGGCGGTGCGCGCCTCAGTGCGCGGTAAGCGCCTCACGGGCCCGACGACAAAGCAGCGGATCAAGGCGACGATCCGGACCGTTCTCGCGGACGCCGAGCGGGAGCACCTTGTGACATTCAACGCGGCGGCGCTGGTGGCGCTGGAGTCGGCGCCCGGCCGAAGTGAGTCGTGTGGACGAAGGCACGCGTCGCGGCGTTCAACGAGGCGTTCCAGGCGCGGCTGGCCGCGGTACGGGCCGACCCGAACCTGCCGTCCACGTCGGCCGTCGCGGTGTGGAGCGCCACGGATTTACGGCCGTCGCCGGTGATGGTGTGGACGCCGACGCAGCTCGGCGCGTTCCTCGACCACATCGCCGGCGACCGCCTGTACGCCCTCTTCCACTTGATCGCGTTCCGAGGACTACGCCGCGGCGAGGCATGCGGTGCCCGCTGGGTGGATCTCGACTTCGATGAGGGCGTGCTGTCGGTGGCCAAGCAGCTCACGATCGTGAATCGCGAGGTGAAGGAGGGCCAGCCGAAGACGCAGTCCAGTGACGCACCGGTCGCGCTCGACCGGGCCACCCTGGACGTGCTGCGGCTGCACCGTAAGCGCCAGAAGGAGGAGAAGCTGGCGTGGGGCGGTTCGTGGACGGAGACGGGCCGCATCTTCACTCGCGAGGACGGCAGCGAGCTGAAGCCCGACTGGGTGAGTGAGTACTTTGAGCGGCTCACGTTCGCGGCTGGCCTGCCGCCGATCCGACTACACGATCTTCGTCATGGCGCGGCGACGCTCAGCCTGGCGGCGGGCAACGACATGAAGACCACGAGCGCGATGTTGCGGCACTCGTCTCTGGCGATTACGTCGGACACGTACACGAACGTGCTGCCGGAGTTGGCGCGCGAGGCGGCGGAAGCGAGCGTCTCTCTGGTCCCCCGCGCGGTCGTCGTGGGGAGACCGTCCGAAACTGACGGTCTCCCTTGGGTCTCCCCCATCCGTTCGGCTGAACCATTGGATTCTCGGTCTCCCCGGAACCGCAGGTCCAAGCCTTGATCAAAGCGCGCCCTGCAAAGCGCGCCCTGCAGGATTCGAACCTGCGACCGTCGGATTAGAAGTGGATCGCTATTTCTTCGCCGAGCGGCATACCGACCTGCGGCTGACCGCAGCGTACGTACCGTCGCCCTGCTGCGGTATCTGGCCGACCCGGCACTGCGGGCGCGCGTTACCGCGGCGACGAACAGGGTCGAGTCCTACAACGGGTTCTCCAAGTGGCTCGGGTTCGGCGGGGTGCTGGCCGACAACGACCCCGAAGAGCAGGAGAAACTGATCAAGTTCAACACCCTGCTGGCCAACCTGGTCGTCTTCCACAACGCCCTGGACATCTCCGACATCGTGCGGCAACTCGTCGCCGAGGGCTGGAGCATCACCGCCGACCAGATCGGCCAGATCGCCCCGTACCTGCGGGCGCACATCAGCCGCTTCGGCGCCTACGCCACCGACGAGCTACGTCATCGGCCGGATCCATTCGATCCCCTGCTGAAGGAGGTCGACTTCACCGACGTCGAGTTGGCCGCTTGATCACTGAGGTGTTGGTGCCGTTGGCGAACAGTCTCGATGTGATGAAGGCAGGGCGGGCGGTACTTGTCGTTCCGGTCGCCACACCGGCCCCGATCCCCCTTGACAGGGTTACTTGGAGCGCTTGAAGAAGCCTCGGATGCCTTCCTTCTTCAGCAGGCTCAGCATGTGGTTCGACCGCTCGTTGCCGAGATACGGGGCGGCGGTGAGCCAGCCGCCGTCGACCACGATGTCGGTGCCGGTGATGTAGGACGACTCGTCGCCGACCAGGAATGGCGCCGTGTAGGCGATCTCGTCGGCCTTGCCGCTGCGCCGCAGCAGGATGGTGTTGTTCATCATCTTGTCCGACATCTTGCGCGCCAGGGGATTGGACCTCATGGCCTCGGTCATGTCGGTCTCGATGGACCCGGGCTGGATGACGTTGCAGCGGATTCCCGAGTCGGGCAGCAGATACACCGCTGGCCTGGACAGCCCTTCGAGTTCCTCCACACTCTGAGAACCGTTTCTGACACTGGAGATCTCTACACTGCCGCGTATGAATCGTGAGCGGATCCTCCTGACCCATCCCGGCACCTCGAAGCCCAAGTATCTGGAGCTCCGGGCCGACGGGGCCGAGCTGCACCGGAGCTGGTGGACCGGTGCCGGGAAGCCTCAGGAGCGTACAAAGTCGTTCGACAGCGGGCGCGCGGCACGCGAGGCCTTGGAGAAGCTCGTCACCCAGAAGATGCGTGACGGGTACGCCGTGCTGCGTGACGCCGCCACGTCCGCACCGGGCGACGTTGTCGTCCAGTGCGCGATGCCGGCCACCAACGGGGTCGTGGCGTTCGCCCTGCACCCGGACGGCTGCACCCTCGCGATCGCCCGCGGCATCCCTGACCGGGTCAGGCTGCAGCTTGGCATCGAGGTGCAGACGGTCGACCTACGGACCGGCGCCCGCCAGGTGGTGTACGCCGACGCATCCCGGCACGCATGGGTCGATGGCATGGCGTTCGACCCGGACGGATCGCACCTGACGTTCACCGTTCGCGACACAGCCAGCACGCTGAACGGGAGTAGCGGCTACACGGTGGCCCTCGCCACCGGTCACGTCCAGCGCCTGCCCTACACGCGATTAGGACGGGACGCCGCCCGCCGCCGGATGCTGGTGGCCGACGGCCCCACGTTGCAGGTGCTGGGCCCGGACGGCGGTTCGTACCTCAACCTTCCGGCACGCGAGCGCTCGCGGATCAGCGCCGCCGCCCTATCTCCGTCGGGGCGGTTTGTCGGTGTCATCCACCACCCGGACGACCGCAACGCGGAGGACGACCTCGAGATCTGGGATGCTGACACCGGTCGGCGCGTGCTCGGTGGCCGGTTCCCCTTCCCAGCGGGGTTCGACGGACCCCACCGGCTCGACAAGCTCGCGTTCGACAAGTCTGAGCATCTTCTCGTCGCGAGTGGCGATATGTCGGGATGCTTCGGCGTCTCGGTGGATTCAGGTGCCCTGTGCTGGGCGATCGCGGACCGGCTTGAAGATTTCGTCCTGTCACCCGACGGCACCCGGCTCGCCGGCGCCCACGTCCGTGGCCCGGTCGTCGTGTATGACGTCGCGACCGGACAGCCGCTGGAGCCGCGCTTCGTCGTACCCGGCGAGCAATCGCTCTACTACCACGCGGTTGATCTCTCCGCCGACGGCCAGCTGCTGGCGGTCGGCGACTCTCCTGGCCGCGTCACGGTGTTCCGGTTCGACGGCCTGGAGTTCACCAAGCCCGGCGGCTGACAGCGAGAGCGCTCAGCTGAAGAGCGTCAAAGGAACCATCTTCACCAAGTGACATCCCGCCGAGAGGCCGACCCCGAGATGCCCTCGATGGGAATCGCTCATGTACGTGATAAGGGAGTTATCACGTACATGAGCGATCATGGCGGAGCGGAGACCTGGACAACCCTCCGCCGGGGCGGTGCACGACTCCGGCACGTTATCCGGTACATCGCCGCAGGCCTCCCACGGCGGGCGGCATGAGCACCGCGCCGAAGGTCGCCGCCTTGCACGGCGGACACATCACGCTCGCCGCGGCCGCCGACGCCTTCCTGGCTACCCCGCGCATGGCCAATCCCAACACCCACCGCGCCTACGCCTCGGCCATCGACCGCTTCACCGCCCTGCTCGGCCGGGACCGGTCGCTGGCCGAGATCGCCGACGTCGAAATCGGCACCACCCTCGCCGAGCTGTGGGGCGCGAGCGCGCCGGCGACCTGGAACCGTAACCGCGCCGCCATCACCTCCTGGCTGACCTGGTGCCAGACCAAGAAGCACTGGCCGCGCCCTCGGTCCCGGCCGACACCGAACGCCGCAAGGAGAGCACCGACGAGACCCGAGCCGTGGCCAAGAGCACCATCCACCGGCTGCTGTCCCGCCGCGACCTCCCGCTCCGGGAGAAGACCCTGTGGCGGATGCTGTACGAGACCGCCGCCCGCGCCGCCGAGGTCCTGGCGCTGAACGTAGAGGACCTGGACCTGGAGCACCGGCGTGCCCCGGTCCGGTCCAAGGGCGGCGCCGTCGAATGGGTGTACTGGGAGCGCGGCACCGCCCACCTGCTGCCCCGCCTCCTCCGGCTCCCGGACGGCAGCCCGCGTACGCACGGCCCGCTGTTCCTATCCGAACGCCGCCCCGTCCCCGCTCGCCGACCGGCGTCCGCCGACATCTGCCCGCACACCGGCCGCGCCCGCCTCGGCTACGACCGCGCCCGCGTCCTGCTGGACGCCTACGCCAGCCTCGACCTGCACCAGCTGCGCCACAGCGCCGCCACCCACCTCGGCGACGCCGAGGTCCCGCTGCAGCTCATCATGGGCAAGACCCGGCACAAGAATCCCCGCACCGCCATGCGCTACGTCAAACCCGGAGCCGAGGCCATCGCCAAGGTCACCGAGGTCCTGGCACCCCGCCGCCGTACCCACTGACCAGCAGTTTCGTCAGGGCGGAATGGGCCACTGTCCCTTTCTCTCGTACTTGGTCTGCCTCCCAGGAAGTCCCAGAGTTCGCGCGAACTGAAGGGTCTTCAGGATGAACCCATGGGTCTTCACGTTCTATGGATGGTTTCGACCCCTGGGTTCGCCGGCGAACCCAGGGGTCGTCGCAACACGGTGATCCACTACTGGCAGTGAGAAGCATAGCGAGACGCTTGGCAGGAGTACCCTGCCAAGCGTCGTTGCTGCTTAGCGGATAGACCCTGGCCTTGGGCGGCGAGTGGTCCGGCTGTCAGACCTGCTGTGTAGGGTCGAGTTGCTTTCGGATCATCCGGGGTGCAGGCCCATGCTGTGGACTTCCGTGTCGTTGGCAACGTTTGCGAGTGACGTGTGAACCGACGGAGCTTGATTGCCTTAGTGATCTTGGCCTTGGTTGCCTCTCCGATCCTGAGCACCGCCGTACCCGCTGATTGTCGGGTCGATCACCTCACCGATGCCGAGTACTCAGCCCTACCCAAGCTGCTAGCCGAGATGGAGAAGGAAGCGCAGCCCTCACCCTCCCCGAGCCCATCCTCAGAAAATCTCAGCGCGTATGGGGACCATAGCAAGCCGGGGATTGTGGCTCCGATCGGCGAGGTCGGGCTTCCGGCCGGATGCTCCGGTATCAGCGATCCGCGAGTGGATGCCAACTAATGGCCGCAACACGGTGATCGTCTATTGGTGGCAAGGAGCATTTCGAGACGCTCGGCTGGGGTGTCCCAGTCGAGCGTTTTGCGTGGTCTGGCGTTAAGTTCGGCGGCGACGGCGTCGAGGTCCTGGCGAGTGTGGATGGACAGGTCGGTGCCCTTGGGGAAGTACTGGCGGAGCAGGCCGTTTGTGTTCTCGTTTGAACCGCGCTGCCATGGGCTGGCTGGGTCGCAGAAGTAGACGGGGATGTCGGTGGCGAGCGTGAATGCCTGGTGAGCGCCCATTTCGCTGCCCTGGTCCCAGGTGAGGGAGCGTCTGAGCTGGGCGGGCAGGGTCCGCATGGTCTCCACCAGGGCGTCGCGCATGCGCTCGGCGGTGTGGTCGACGGGCAGGTGGACGAGCAGCACGTAACGGGTGCTGCGCTCGACCAGGGTGCCGATGGCCGACGTCTGGCTCTTGCCGATGATGTAGGGGTCGGACCGGGGCGCGGTTCCAAGATTTCTCCCGGCCCGTTTCCCCGGCCCGCCCTCCGCACCGGACAAGCGCGTCTCCGCGCATCCGGCGCTCCACGGGTTCCTGTGTCAGGTGGCGGTCATGGCCGCCACGATGCTCGTCCATGGTGTGGGGATGTTGCTCGCGCGCCATCGGTAGCGAGTGACCTCGACCTGCATGGTGTCGAACATGACGATCCCGTTCTCTGCCGGTCGGTTGCCTGGCCTGCCGGTCAGGAAGCGCCGGTAGAGCTCCTTCCAGGTGATTCCACGGTGTCGTTTGCGCAGCCATGCCGCTACCCGCCGCCAGGCGTAGGCGTCGAGGTAGTGGAAGGTCGCTTTGGACACGCCGTGCCGGAAGTAGGTGCACCATCCCCGCAGCACCGGGTTGAGCTGGCGCAGCAGGGCTTCGAGCGTCAGGTGCCGTGATCTGTTGGTGAGCGCCCGCACCTTCTCCACGATTGAAAGCAGCGCTTTCTTCGACGGGTAGGTGTAGACGATCTTCTTCGTGGTTCCCTTCTTGGTGCGTCGCTGGATGTGGAAGCCCAGGAAGTCGAACCCCTCGTCCAGGTGGACCACGCGGGTTTTGGACTCCGATAAGCGCAGCCCCAGGGGGGCGAGCACGTCGGAGACCTCCGCCCAGAGCGCATCCGCATCAGCCTTGGAACCGCATACCATGATCGCGAAATCGTCCGCGTAGCGGATGATCCGGTAGTAGGCGCCGCCGTTCTTGCGGTGCTTCTCTCGCTGCCACCGGGTGCCGTGGTCGTCCTTGGCGCAGAAGTGCTCATCCAGCGCCGATAAGGCGATGTTGGCCAGCAGCGGCGAGGCGATGCCTCCTTGCGGCGTGCCCGATGCCGTTCCCTCGACCTGTCCCGCCTCGGACATGATGCCCGCTTTGAGGAAGGACTTGATCAGGGCCAGGACCCGTTTGTCTCCTATCCGCCGCCGTACCCGGTCGAGGATCGCCGAGTGCGACAGTTCGTCGAAGCACGCCGCGATGTCGGCCTCGAACACCCAGTGATAGTTCCGGGTGCCGAAGGCGTGGATCTCGGCGATCGCGTCCTGGGCCCGCCGCTTCGGGCGAAAGCCGTAACTGACCGGCTTGAACTCCGCCTCGAAGATCGGTTCCAGCACGAGCGCAAGGGCCGCCTGCACGAGCCTGTCCATTGCGGACGGGATGCCCAGACGCCTGAACTTCCCCGGAGACCCGGCCTTGGGAATCAAACGCTCCCTGGCCGGCAGCGGAGTGAACGTGCGGGCTTTGAGTTGCTCGCGCGTGTCGTTCAGGAACGCCGTGACCTCGGCCTCCCCGCCGATGGCGGCCGGGATCACCCGGTCCACTCCGGGCGAGCGTGCGCCCTTGTTGCCGCTCACCCGCTGCCACGCGACCGCGAGGAAGTCCGGGTGATGAATGAGGTTGTACAGATCATCGAACCGGCGACCAGGACCGTTGGTCGCCCACAGGTGCAGCTTGGCCTGCATCCGTCGTACCCGTCGCTCCGCCCAGAACGGGTCGGGCCACGGCTCACCGGTATTCACCAGCGTCTCCGTCCCTTGCAGTACGTTGGGTGCGTGAACCCGCTGGACCCCTTCGCCATGTGCTCGGGCTTTCCCCGGCTCGGACTACTACGGGTCCTCCGCCCCGCCCCGCGGTCGTCGGCGGACAACGCGCCAACCCGCTGCGCCCGGCCTGGATGGCTGGGCCCAGACGGGAACCCCGGGGTGGTTCCCACGTTCACCATGAACCGATCGTCGGGTGAGGTGGCCAGCTATACCCCTGCGATTTCGCCACGGCTACGCCGCAGACCTTCACCGTGGCCTCCCGACCGGCGACCTCCATACCGGCCCAGGAGTTCCCCGTCCCGTGATGAGGGGACGGGTGCGCATCGCGATCCAGCCCAGATCCACCGGATTTCGAGCTGGCGGGAAACTTAAGGGGCGTGACAGCGCTGGTTCCTCTCGTCCACCTTCCCGTCTCGCTTGCCGGACCCGGGCCATCCGGTAGTACTGGCCCGTCCCGTCGTTGTCGGGGCTGCTTGCCAGCCTCACCGGCGTTCCCCGGATCAGCCTGCCCCCAGCTTCACTACGCTGCTGCGACAGCACAGCGGCGGAGTCCTTTCACCTCCGCTCGGTTCCATGGCGCCTCGTGGCGCTCCAGGTCGCCTTCCCAGTGGCCGGGCACGGCCCGGTCGGCCGCTTCGGCGGGACGTTCACTGATCATCACCATCGGCGTGCTGAAGCGCGGCTGGCGCTTGTTGGCCTGGCGATGTGGCTTGCGGCGGGCTCGGCCGCTGCGCAGCGCCCGAGTGAGCTCTCTGCACAGTTCGCCGCGGCCCTGGACATAGAGCGCCTGATAGATCGTTTCGTGGGTGACCCTCATCTCCGGGTCATGCGGGAACTCCTGGCGGAGGGTGTTGGCGATCTGTTCGGGGCTCCAGCGCAGCCCCAGACGATGTTGAATGTAGTCCCGAAGCCGAGGGTTCTGCCCGATCTTGCCGGGCTAGGGGCGCGGTCTGCGGGCTTCGGCACGGTCCTGGGCAGCATGGGGCCGGTATGCCCACTGGTTGCCGCGAACATGACTGCGGTTGCGCTGGATCTCCCGGCTTATCGTGGACGGCGCACGGCCCAGCTCTCGCGCGATCTCGCGGATCGACGCCTTCTCCCGCACCCGATCGGCGATGTGGATGCGCTCGTCGATACGCAGGTAGCGGGTGGAGGTGGACCGTGGCGTCCGCTGGGCTAACGCCGGCGCCACGGTCCTGTTCTCGCTTGTCCTGCCATTGCGCCACTCTCGACCTGTCCTCGGGTTGCTCCCGACGATCTGGCAGGCAGCCTTGTTGGTGTATCCGAGCTGCATGAGCCGGAAGTATTCCTCCCGCTCTGCCCGGAGCTTCTTGCGCCCCTGGTTGACCGATCGGTCCCGGATCTCGAAGTCCATCGCATCCCCTCACATGGGGTGTTGCGACGACTACTTGAACCCAAGGCCCCCGGAACCGGCGGGGTCTTGTTCCTCGGCAGCCGTGACCAGAAGCTGCCGGGCGGAGTCGGCGTAGCGGATGGCGGTCTTGGTGTCGAGGCCGAAAACCGAGGCGAGATGCAGTGGGTCGCCTCCGCAGGCGAGGGCTTCTTCGAGGATCCGATCGATGCGCAGGCGTTCGAGGGTAGCGGCCTGTTTGTGCAGGATCAGCGAGGCGCCCTGGCCGCTGGCCGGCGCCGTGGTCGTGGCGGTGATGTGGTTGATGAGCAGGTGAATCGCAACGGCAGATCGCCCATCCGTGCTGGTCATACCGCGAACGGCGACTGCCGTACTAGGCGTTCTCGCGATTTCCGCTAGGCCCCATGCCGCCGACCTGCATCTTCACGCTCGATCACGCCCCAGAACCCCGATTAGCTGCGGAACGCGAGCTTGTCGGCGGGATTACGCTCGACGATCTCCACGTCGATCCCAGGCCGGCGCCATGCGCCGCGCGGCCGTTCCAACAGCCGCGGCCGGGTCGCGCTGCCCGACGGCTGGCTGGACGCTCCGTACGAGCAGGTCGTTCGCGAATGCGACACCGAACTGGACACCTCCGGTGGCTGACGGCCCGGCGGGAGGTTATGATCGTTTTGCGTGCAGCTTGCTTCATGTCCGCTGGCGCCTCTTTGGTTGCGCGAACCCCGCGGGGGCGCCGCCGTACGCCGGTTCACCGAGTTTCAGGAGAAAGGCGGTCGCCATGCCCGCACGGGAATCCCAGGAGATGGCCAACGACCGGCCCGCCATCAGGGCACTCGGCGATGCACTGGTGGAGGACGGCGAGACCAGGTCCCCCGTCTCCTACCTAGCGGAGGCCCAGTCATTTCCGGACACGATCCGGCTTCCCTGGTACGCGTTCGGGGTCATGTGGTTTCCCTTCGCGATTGCGCACAACAAGATTCTTGACGATGCCAAGGGCTCGATTGCTTCCGACGTCGACGCGTTGCACGGCGATCGCGACAAACTGTATAAGACGGCAGGAAACTGGGACGCGGTCGAACTGGAGAACACAGAAAATGTCCGACGGATTTAAGATGCCTGTGCCGGGGGAAACCCCGGATCCTTCGGAGCCGGGCGGCGATGGCCCCACCACCGGCTGGCGGGTGCTTCAAGAGGCGACGCTGGCCATGCTGGGCATTTCGATGGTCGCTTTCCCCGGTGCGGTCGTGCCCGTGCTGCTCGGCGTTCTGCGCACCTATCCCGGGAACCCGCAGTTGTTGTTCAAAGCGGCCGAAGGATGGAGCCGGCTGGGGGACAGCACTTACGCCGCGGGCCACGCCGTGCAGAAGAATTACGACCGGGTGTCCCAGGCGACCTGGCATGCCCAGGACCGGGCGGCGTACGGCGAGCGGGTTGCCGGGATATCCCTGAGCTCGGTGGAAGGCCAGATCTCCGCTGCGCGCCTCTCCAACGTTGTCAGATGGCTGGGAAACATCAAGGCCGCCTGGTTCGAATTCGCCTTCGCTGTGGCCGCGTACCTCGTCGTGCTGGCAGCGGTCGGTGGAGGCACGAATCCCCACGCCGTCATGCGGGCGGCGGCAGCGCGGAGTAGATTTGACGTCCGGAGCAAAATGCTGACCCAGGCGGTCACCGCGGTGATAAGTACCCTTGCTTCCGCTGGAGCGGCGTGGGGATACAAATCCTGGGCGACGGACGGCCTGGGCGGCGGTTACGACGACTACTACAGTTCCGGCGGAGAAGGGCAGCGCGGCAAGTCCCTGGAAGCCTGATCGGGAGATCGGCTCGGCTCGGTCGCCGTGCTCAGTGAGGCTTTCCGAGTAACGGATCACGACGTTAGGTGATCATCTGTCAGGATGTCCGGCCGTGTTCGAGACGGAGTAGGACGAGGGCGGCCTTGACGATGGCGCCGATCCGCCAAGGGTCGAGGGTGACCCGCCGCAAGGCCTTGAAGGTGGTCTTCAACAGGGAGTTGGCGCGTTCGGCGATGCCGTGCACGCCTCGGATGACCTGGTTGAACGCCTTCTGGTCGCCGGTGAGCTCGCCGCCCTTGGGCTTCTTGACCGGATGGCGCAAGGCCGGGCTGATTTCCTCGTAACCCAGGTTGGTGAGCGTCGCGAGGTCGGCGCATGCGGCGACCTCCTCCAGGGCGGGCAGCAACTCCCCGGCTGCCTTGGCGCAGGTGGTGTCGTGTTCACGGCCGGGCCGTACCTCAGAGGTCCACAGCGGGAAGCCGTCTGGATCCGACAGCACCTGGATGTTTCCGCCATAGTGCTTGTGCTTGCCGCTCCACCACAGGTCGGCGCCGTTGGGGCCGGGTGTGGCCACGCGGTCGGTGCGGATCACGGTGCCGTCCAGGTTGAGGTGGCTGGCCCCGCTTTCCTTGGCCTCGGCCAACGCCTCGGCCAGGCGGGGCGCCCTGTCGGCCAGCACGTCGATCCCCTCGTGCAGGTAGGTGTACGCGGTGCTCTTTCCGATGTTGTTGTCCCTGGCCAACTGCCGCATCCGGGTCCCGTCAACCAACCAGCGCGTCACCAAGACGGCCTGCTTGAAGGGCCCAGCGCGCGTGTGCCGGAGCGGGTGCCCAGCTCGGCGCGGTGCTCGGCCAGCAGCATGGACAGGTACTCGACGGTGGCCCGGTCGATCTCCAAGACCGCGGTGTATGTGACGCTGATGGACACGTGAAGCCTCTGCTGTGGAAGTTGATCTCTCGCAAGGCCACTTCTACCAGGGGCTTCACGCCTTTGGCCTGTTCGCTGGCGAGCTGGCCCGGGTGGTCCTACACGCCAGGACGGACCGCGCTCGGCGTCAGATCGGCCCCGCGTCTGGTCCGTCGTTGGTAGGACAGGCTGCATACGCCGAGCGCCGCGCCCAGTCCGGCGAATGCCAGGCCGCCGACGACACCTACCCACCACGACCAGCCCTCAGCGTCGCCGACCGTGAACCCCAGCGGTGCGGCGACCATGGTGGCCAGCCCGTAGGGCGTCAGCCCGAGCGCGCCTGCCCAGCCGGGCACCAGCAGACTCCAGCGCGGCAGCCTCGCTCCCCACGGCAGGACCAGCGCCGCCAGCAACAGCACCCCGACCAGCGCCGCCACAACGGTGAAATCCAGCCCGTGCCGTTCCAGCCACACCAGCACCTCGGGCGCACCGTTCACCTCGAGTTGCGCGGCCAGATCACCGGCGGGCTTGCCCGCAGTCCCACCGAACGCCCAGTAGGTCTTCATCACCGCATACGGAACCAGGGCTGCGGCTCCGGCCCAGGCGGCCGTCGACGACTTCATCAAGCTCATGCCCAAGATCCTGCTGCCACACCCTGGTAGGTACCTCCCGCCGCAGAGCCAGCCTTCTCCCCCATACGGGGGATCAGCCCCCTCTCGCAAGGCTGCGTTCACCCAACGCGATCAAGACGTTGCTCGGAAAGGCTCAGTGCCCCATTTCCCAGCGCATCCTGTTCAATTCGTCCGCCGCCTCGCGCATCACCTGGTCGAAGGACTTCTCCGCGTCTTCGAAACGTGTGGCGGCCGCGGCGACATCGGTCACGTCAGGCATATTGTCGCCGAGCGCCTCCTGCATCACCTCGGCCGTCTCACGTTTGAACTCGGAATCGGCCATTTTGATCGTCTGCAGGATTTCTTCGGCGATTTCCTCGGCGCCCAGTCGTTTGATCCGGGCATCCAGCTTGAGACTGGTCACGCCGTCCATCGTGCATTCTACGGTGACGTAACCGTCGGAGCTCACGGCCCGGCCGACGACGCTCGCGGCCCTATCCTGCGCCCCGGCGAAATCGGCCATGCGCTGCCGGATATCACGAAGAAAAGTCTCGCTGTCGAGCTTTATGAACTCGTCGAAATCATCCACCGCGCACCGACCTCTTAATCTCATCAATTCCCGCGAACGGCCAAATGGTTGGCTGAGGTTACCACAGGCCTAGTACGGCAGTCGCCGTGCCGCTCCCCGTGCCGACTCTTGGTCAAGGAGGAGACCATATCGGAGGCATCAGACAGACAAGGCAGATTACTGATCGGACCTCAGCACACCCAACGGAGATGCCGAGCAAGAAGAAGCGCAACAGAAGGAGATCGGAAGTGGCCGCTCCTAGCATCGTCCGCGATTCCCTTCCTTCTAGGGAAGTCTGAGATCGATGAAAGGAACGCAGCGTGACGATCGAGATCAAGAAGGTCGAAGAAGTCGAGACCACCGGTTCCGGCGCCAACTGCTGACCCTGGCGCGGCCTCCTGCGGGGCTCCACGCCCGCAGGAGGCCCTGCCGCGAACCGTCCAGGAGTCGCTCCCATGCCGAGGATTCAGGTGAATCCGGCCTTCCCCCTTTTCATCGACGATGCCAGCGAGCGCGTCCGGCTCGGTGATTTCCCGCCGACAGGCCAGACGCTGGAACGCGCGCAGGAGCCGCTGCGCCGTCTGATCCGCCTGTGCGCGCGAGCCCCGGTCGAGCAGAGCGACCTGTACACCCTCATCGGCGATGTCACGCCCGAGGACATCGACACCGCCGTCGAACGACTGCGCGCCAGCCGGATCCTCGTCACTGACGCCGACCTCGGCATGCTGGCCGCCGACGCCGCCCTGTCCAGATTCGCGCTGTGGTTGTCGATGTTCCACCCCGCAGAACGGGCCGCCGCCGCGCTCGGCGACCTGGCGGACAGCCACGTCGCGGTGCTCGGCGCCGGCGCGATCGGCGGCCAGGTCGCCCTCCAGCTCGCCACCTCCGGCGTGGGCCGGCTGACCATCCTGGACGACGACCGGGTGGAGCTCGGCAACCTGCACCGCCAGCATCTCTACGCCATGCGCGATCTCGGTGAGCTCAAGACGGCCGCCGCCGCCCGTACGCTGCTCGACCATCGCCCCGGACTGGAGGTCCGGCAGGTCGAGCGGCGCATCACCGGCCCCGGGGACGTGATCACCGATGCCGATCTCGTGGTGAACACCGTCGACACGCCACAGCCGCACATCCGCCGCTGGGTCAACCAGGCGTGCGTCCAGGCGGGCACACCGTTCGTCACCGGCGGCTTCAACCAGCACGTCGGCCTGGTCGGCCCGCTGGTCGTGCCTGGCAGGACCGGCTGCCTGACCTGCCAGGAACGTACACTCGCCGAGCGGTACGGCTCCGCCGTCCTGCCGGTCGCCGACAACGCCGGGCGCACCATCCCGTCGTTCGGCCCGCTGTGCGCGATCGTGTCGGGCATGCTCGCCTCGGAGGTGATCCGCCACCTGACCGGCACCGGTGCGCCCGCGATCGAGGGCAGGAGCGTCTGGCTGGACCTGCTCACCCTCACCACCACCGCCAGGGACTTCGACCGGCTGGACGACTGCGAGGTCTGCGCGTGACGTCCGCGGGGCTGCAGTCGAGAACCGATCTGTCGTTCCTCACCGTGGTCGCCGACGGGCCCGACGACTACGTGATCGGCAACGGCGAGACGTTCGTCAACGTGCCGGGAGTGGCGGCAGCCGTCATCGCATCGCTCGACGGCACCAGAACGGCCGCGGAGGCGCGTGCCCGGGTGCTGGCCGAGCACGGTGTGGACGTCGACGTGGACGCGTTCCTCACCGGGCTGGGAAGCGCGGGGCTGCTCGACCGTCCCGAGCGGCCGCCGAACCGGTGGGACCGGATCCGGCCACACCACGTGGCCTGGCTGTTCTCCAGGCCCGCGCATGCCGTGCTGATCCTGCTGACCGCCTGTGCCATCGCCGCCGCCATCGCCGAGCCTGGCATCCTGCCGAGTCTGTCCGCCCTGGTGTGGTCCGACAGCCTCACGTTCACCGTCGCGTTCGTGGCCGGCTCGTGGCTCCTCGTGCTGGTGCACGAACTCGGCCACATCTCCGCCGCCAGATCTTTGGGCGTACGGGCGGAGTTGTCGCTCGGGACCCGTCTGCAGTTCCTCGTCGTGCAGACCAGGATCACCGGTATCTGGGCAGTGCCCAGGCGGGCGCGCTACCGCGCGTATCTGGCGGGCATGCGGGTCGACTGGTTCCTCGCCTGCGCTGCCACGTGCACCCTGTACCTCGCCGAACTTCCCCTCGTACGGCTGGTCTTGGTCATCTGCCTGTCGCAGATCGCCTGGCAGTTCATGTTCTTCATGCGGACCGACGTCTACTACGCCGTTGCCAACGCCAGCGGGAACAAGAACCTCATGGCCGACGCGCAGGCGCACCTGCGGGTCACGCTCGCCAGGAAGGCGCGTTCGGCGGAGATGGGCAGGGCGCCCTTGAGCGTGCGTGTGTACGCATGGTTCCTGGTGCTCGGGCGGGTGCTCGGCCTGGGGTTCTTCGCCGTGTACACGGTGCCGGTCACCATGGCGGTATGCCGGCGGTCGATCGCCGAGCTGCCCGGGTGGCAGCCGGTGGCCACGCTCGCCCTGGTGGCCGCCGGGTGGCTGCTCTACCTGAGCCTGCTCGGCCGCCGATTGATCAGCTCGCGCAGACCCGCCAGGCCTGCCGGGTAGCGGGCGGTGATCGCGCCTGTCCGCCTCCACGATCCAGACGTGCACCTCTCGATTCATCATGCCGCCCCTGCGCCCGCCGGGCGCGGACGGCCGCAAGTCGGTGTCACGCCTGGCTCGGGAGGCCTCACCCAGGCCCGAGCTGGCGTCGATTCCTCCAAGCGCAGAGCGAAGGCATCCGGGCGGGCGCCGTGCCATGTCGGCACGGCGTGTCTGAAGCGACTTTGTGTGGTGTCTGGCCGAATACCGGCCACACCTGGCCGCCCACGACTTCTGCGGTGCCGTGTCCCCGCGCACGCACCTGAGCCTGGGGGTCGTCCGCGCCTGGCTCATGCTCGTCGACCTGGCTCATGGTCGTCGACGTCGTCACACAACCGCGGGCTGGGTGAGGACGATCTCGACATCCCGGTACGCATTCTGTGGGGCTCCCGCGGCACCTGGATATTCCTCGGCGTCGCCCGGCGGCTGCGCAGCCTGATACCCATATCTCCTTGCGCGCCTCGATACGCGTGCCCGCCTGCCCGGGCTGGCACCCGTGCCCGCCGCCCATGGGACCGAACCGGATCGGAAGGGGAACGGAAGAGCCGTCTTGTAGCGTCCTGCGACGTCGCTCCTCCAGGTGAGGAGAGACGGCATCAGAAACCTGCCCCTCGCGACGGCGCCGGCGCGCCGGAGTACGCCTCGGCTGGTCGTTGCGGCGCCGGGCACGGTCGATTCGGGGGACACGATTGAGGACGCGCATGCCTGGCGCTGCAACGCTGGTCGTCGGGGGCCCCGCTGTGATCGCCGCCGCCCTGGGACTGTGGCGGATCGACGGCCCCTCGTACTGGGCCGACGAAGGGGTGTCCGTGGCGATCGCCAGTCGTCCGCTGGCTGATCTGCCCACCATTTTGGCTCACATGGATCTCGTGCATGGTCTCTATTACGTGCTGCTCCATTGCGTCTCTGCTGTGGCGGGCACGGGTGAGATAGCGATGCGTCTTCCGTCCGCATGCGCCGCCGCCGCGGCAACGGCCGTGCTGGCCGCACTCGGCCGTCACCTGATCTCCTCCGCGACGGGCCTGTTCGCCGGGCTGATCTACGCGCTGCTGCCCGTCGTCAGCCGGTACGCACAGGAGGCCAGGCAGTACGCGCTGGTCACCGCGCTGGTGATCGGCCTCACCTATCTCCTCGTCGCCACGATCGACGCCATCCGGGATGGACGTCACCGCCGGCGGCCATGGGCGGCGTACACGATCATGCTGGCGGTCGCCGGATGGCTGCACCTGTACGCGCTGTTCATCCTGCCCGCCCACGCGGGCATCCTGCTGTCGGCACGAGCACGGGCCTCCTCATGGCGGTACTGGATCGTCTCGGGTGCAGTGGGAGGCGTGCTGGTGGCGCCCCTGGCCTTGGCGGCCCTCGGGCAGTTCGCGCTGGTGTCCTGGATCCCCGTACCGGATCTCGGCACCGTACGGCATCTGGTGTGGCTCGTCTTCGGGGGCAACCCCGTGGCGCTCGCGACGGTCCTCGCTCTCGCCGTCGCGGGGTTGTTACGGCGGCGGCACGACGGCTTGCCGGCGCGGTCGGCGAACGGCAGCGGTAGCGGCAGCGGCGGGATCCAGTCGCCGACGCCGACAAGGGTGGCGGGTTCGCGGCCATCGAGGGTGGCGACGCTCGAGGCCGCTCCCCTTGACGTCGCGGTGATGCCGCGGGGCCCGCTCCGGCTGACCGTGCGTGCGGTGGCGCTGCCGTGGCTGCTGGTTCCCAGCGCGCTTATGATCGTCATCTCCTTGATCGGTCCGCCCGTCTTCTACCCGCGCTACGTACTGCACAGTGTCGCGGCGCTGGCGCTGGCGGCCGGTGCGGGCCTTTCCCACGCCGCCTCCTGGGCGGCTCGCCGGCTGCCCGCCGCCCGGCCGGCGATCCCATCGGCGGCGCTGGTCGTGCTCGCCGCATTCACCGGCCCGGCCCAGGTGGCCATCCGGCAGCCGTACAGCAGGCCGGACAACCTCCGGGAGCTGGCTTGCACGCTGCGGGACAACGCCCGGCCGGGTGACGCCGTGCTGTACGTCCCCGCCGGGAACTGGATGTCCACGCTGCCCTATCCCGAGTCCGTCGCCCCGCTCGACACCCGGAGTCTGCACGCTGACGGGTTCTTCGGCGAGTTGTCGCCCGGGCAGTTGCATCGGGCCGCTGGACGTCTTTCTCGTATCTGGGTGGTGGAGGGCCAGACGAGTTACGGCAACGGCGTGCGGATGCGCGATGATGTCCGATTCCGGCGCACCGCCCATTGGTCATTCCGCACCAGGCGACTGTCCCTGTACGAACGCATGCCACTGCACAGGAACAGGTGATGGAGGTGTTCGGCCCTGCTCGACCTGGGGCGGCCGGTTGCGCGGGGTAAACGTGCCGGGCCTTGGGTCTGTTGAGCTGCTGTCCGGCAGAACCTCGTCCTGAGCTTCAGGCCGGTCAGCGGGCTGGAGCACATGCGGCCGGCGGTGTCCTCGGCCTGGCGCCGGGGACGTGACCAGCCGGTCTGGACAGGTGGCCGCCCATTTGATCAGCTACGTGTCGGTCTTGAGCAGCGGGGCGAGCTTCTTCGCGCATGGCGCGTGCCCGATCCGGCCGCACAGCCGCAGGGCCCGGTCCGCGTGGCGTGCCGCGGCCTCGTGGTCGCCGTGGCGCCGTTCCAGCCGGGCCAGTTCGGTCAGCGCGGCCAGCTCCGGCAGCCGGTACGCGTTCTCCGCCGCCACCGCGTACCCCCGCAGCGCATGACGGAGGGCGCCCTCCCGATCGTCCCGGGCGTCGTGCAGTCGGGCCCGGGCGAGCAGGGCGTAGGACCGATGCCAGGGCAGCCCGCCCGCGCCGATGACGTCGTCGGCCAGGTCCAGGCTGTCCGCGGCCTCCGCCGTCAGGCCGAGGGGGATGACGGCATCGGCGAGGGCGACCAGGCCCGCCGCCTCGACCAGCCGGTCACCTTGGCCGCGGCACACGTCGAGTGCTCGCAGGGCCTCCTCGCGCGACTGCTCCCACCTGCCGTTCTCCCAGTGCAGCCGGCTGATCCAGATGCGCGTCGTGGCCACGCCGTGGCCGCCGATCGAGGTGAGCAGGGCGGCCGACCGCCGCAGGCACGCCTCGGCCTCGTCGTATCGGCCCTGGTCGAGGAGTACAGCGCCGAGCTGCCGCAGGTCGGCGCCCTCGGCGTAGGGCAGCTCGTGGCGCCGGCTCAGCGTGAGGGCCTGCCTGCAGTATCGCTCGGCCAGATCGAGCCTGCCCAGGTGGTGGTGCTGGTAGCCGAGCGCGTTGAGCGCCCTGACCCGCCCGGGCACCGAGCCGAGCTCTTCGAAGAGCCGCGCCGCCCGTACGTTGTCGGAGATCGCGCCGGTGAGGTCGCCCGTCCAGGCACGCGCGAAACTCAGCCCCATCCTGGCCGCCGCCTCGCCCTCCCGCTCGCCGCTGTCATGGGCGATGCGCACGGCCTCTTCGAGATGCCCGACGGCCTCGGTACGGCGGCCGGTGCGGAAAAGACCGTCCCCCATGCCGATGTGCAACATGGCGGCCACGGCGGGCACCTCGTGGGCGGAGGTGACCGCCAGCAGAGCCGGCGCGATCTCCACCCACTCACCGATGTGGCCGGTACGGGCGCAGATGGCGCGAACCATGTCGGCCAGGCGCCACACCTGCGGGCCGGGCTCACGCTCGATCGCGCGCATCAGCGCGGCCATCAGATTGAGGACGTCCAGGTCGATGATGCCGGACGTTTCCGTGACCGACCGTTCACCTGCTCCCGTGACCGGTCGCCCGCCTGTTCCCGCGGGCGGTCGCGGGCCGGGAAGGAGGTACTCGCCGGGTGCGCACCGGGCGGCGATGGCGGCGCCCAGGTCCAGGTAGTGGCCGAACAGGCGGTCCCAGGCCGCCGCACGCTCGGGGTCGCGCCCGGCCTCGGCCACGGCGTAGAGCCGGACCAGGTCGTGGAAGCGGTACCGGTCGGCGACGTGGTGGTCGAGCAGGTGGGCCGCGGCCAGGGCCCTGAGCGAGGCGCGGGCCGCGACCGGCGGCAGGTCGGTGGCCGCCGCCGCGGCCGCCACGGTCACATCGGGTCCTGGAACGAGCCCGAGCAGGCGGAAGACCCGCTGTTCCGCCGGGGCGAGCGCGCGGTAGGAGGCGGAGAAGGCGACGGTGACGGCGTTGTGCCCGGCACCGTCCAGGGTGAGTCCCGCCAGCGTGTCACCGGCGGCGAGTTCGGCCGCGACCGCCGTGGCGCCGTCGGCGGGCCGGGCGGCGGCGTTCGCGGCGGCGATGCGCAGGGCGAGCGGCAGGCCGCGGCACACACGCACCAGTGCGCCGCGCGCGTCCGATTCGGCCGGTTCGCATGCCGGCCCCAGTACGCCGTCCAGCAGCGCCCGACCGTCCTCCTCGGAGAGCGGGCCGAGCGAGCGCTGCTGGGCACCGGCGCGCACGACCAGTTCGCCCAGCCGGTGCCGGCTGGTCACGATCGCCGCGCCGGTCGGCGGGAGCAACTCCTCGACCTGGGCCGCGGTGCGGGCATTGTCCAGCACCAGCAGGTACGAGCGGCCGGCCAGGAGCGAGCGGTAGAGGCCGAGCCGGGCCTCCAGACCGCCCGGCGCCTGGTCGTGGGCGAAGCCGCCCGGCATGTGCCCAGGACCGACGCCGAGCGAGATCAGCAGGCGGCTCAAAGCCGCCGCCGTGGTCAGCGGCTCGTGATCCTGGTCATAGCCGCGCAGGTCGATGTAGAGCTGGCCGTCGGGGAAGCGATCCTTGACCTGATGCGCCCAGTGCACCGCGAGCGCAGTCTTTCCCATGCCCGCCGTACCGCTCAGGACGCACACGCCGTCGCTGCCGCCCAGGCACTCCTGCAACCACGCCAGCTCCGCGTCGCGGCCGGCGAACCCCGCCACGTCCCTGGGCAACTCGGCCGGCCGCGCGACAGGCACGTTCTGTTCGAAGGAGCCGGGCTGGTCGGGTGAGTCTGGTTCGTCCTCGCGCAGGAGCCACTGGTGCAATTGGCGCAGGGGGCCGCCGGGCTCGATGCCCAGCTGGGTGACCAGCCGCTGTCTGGTGTCCCGGTACACGGTCAGGGCCTCGGAGCGGCGCTCGCACCGGTGCAGGGCCAGCATGAGCTGTCCCACCAGCCGCTCGCGCAGCGGGTGTTCGGCCACCGCCGTGCGTAGTTCGCCGAGCACGCCGGTGTGCCGCCCGCACGCCAGCTCCGCGTCGTACAGCTCCTCCAGGGCACAGGTCCGCCTGTCCTCGAGGCCGGGGCGTTCCTGACGGACCAGCTCAGCGCTGGTGCCCGCCAGCGCGGGCCCGCGCCACAGCCCCGTCGCGGTACGCAACCGGGCCGCGGCGTCGGCGTGGCGTCCTTCGGCGGCTTCGGCGCGCGCGGCGAGCCTGTACCGCTCGAACAGGGACAGGTCGAGCTCGTCCGCGGCCACGTGGGCGCGGTATCCGGCGCCGACGCGACTGATGCGCTCCTTGCCGACCAGGGTGCGCAGTTCGTGGACGTACACGTGCAGGCGCGCCACGGCCGTGCGCGGCGCCCGCTCGCCCCACACCAGGTCGATGAGCCGGTCGTCCGGGACCGCACGGTTCGCGTGGAGCAGCAGGACGGCCAGCACGGTCCGCTGCTTGGGCGAACCCAGCGCGATCGGCCCGCCGGGCCCGTTCACGGCCACCGGCCCCAGAAGCGCGAACCGCGCCTCCGACTCCATGCGTTTCCTTCGCGTCGGGGTCTGTTTGCAGTGATGCCACCGAGTGGCGATCGTGTCGCACGCTGATCGACCGGTCATGGTCCGTGAGCAGCATACGGGGCCGGTCGGCGACGGTCTGGATGGGTGTGAGCAGCTCAGGGGCCGCCCGGGCCGGATCTCATCGCATTCTCCACGTCACGCTCCCCCGAAGCGGTGATCTGCGCCGCCATGGACGCCTGCCGCCTGGGCGCCGGGCCGCGCTCGAATTCTCAACGGCGGCGGTCCCGCCGTCACCAAGCGGTGCCAGGGGCGATGTCGGTGATCGCACCGTCCAGGCCGGAGCGCTTGAGGTCCAGCGTGCTCAGGTCACATCCGCGCAGGTCGACATCGGTCAGGTCACACTCGCGGAACGAGGTGTGCTGGAGGACCGCACCGGTGAAGACCGCACCGGTCAAGATCGCCGGCTGGATCATCGCACTACCCAGCCGCGTGAAGGCGATGCTCGCGTTGACCAGCTCGCTGTAGCCGAACCCCGCCCCGGTCAGGTCGGCACCGGCCAGGTTGGCGCCGGTCAAATCGGCCCCGGAGAAGATGGCGCCGCGAGCGGACACCCGCGACAGATCCGCGCCGCTGAGGTCGGCACCGGCGAAGACCATCTTGTCGAGGTCCAGCCCGCGCAGATCGACGCCAGAGAGATCGAGCTCCTCCTCGGCGTGGTCGGCGCGCCACTGGTTGAAGGCGAACGGCCCCTGCCTCAGGATCCCGATGACCTCCGCCGTCCCCCCTGGCCCGCCGGAAGGTTCCGCCCCCTCAGGACCGTCCGTGGCGTGGGCGTCGAGAGCGGCGACATCCTCCTTCGCCGCGGCGAGTTCCGCGGCGAGTTCCTCGTCGTATGGATACATCTCCGCCATCGCCTCCAGCATCACGAGGCGCGTGCCCAGCAGCTTCCGCGCGTTGTCCCGATCGCCGTCCCTCCTGGCCAGCCCGGCGAGGCGGTGGAAGGCCAGCCCGGCTTCCAGGGCCGTTTCCGGGCTCATATTCGCCTGGAAGAGCCGGGTACGGATCGCAGAGCACTCGGCCCAGGTGTTGTATTGCTTGTCCTTGTGCTCCGGCAGGTCGAGCGCGCGGTACACCTCGCCGAGGTGCTGCAACGAGTTGGCGAGCCGCTGGTCTGCTTCCATAAAGGTCGGGTGCTCGGCCGCGAGCTCGTGGTAGATGTCCACGGCGACCGTGAGCACGGCCTCGGCCGCCACCAGCTTGCCGTCGGCGAGCCGGGCCTGACCGCACGTGTCACGCGCGGCGCCGAGGCAGAACCTGGCCTCGTCGCGCTGCGGGTGGGTGGCGGCCCACTCCTCAACGGCGGCCAGCGATCGTTCGGCCACCTCTCGCGCGGCCCCGGGGAAGCCGTGCCGGATCAACATGGCGACCAGGCGGTCACGGATGAGACGCTCGAAGCCCGCCGGTATGGACGGCGTGATCTCGCCCAGGAGCGCCATCCCCGCGTACTCGAAGTCCGTCTCCAGGCTGTCGATGACATCGAGGACGAACTGGGTCAGGTCGCTGATGCCCTGAACCGCTACCAGGTGCCGACAGACCGCGACGTAGTCGTCGAACGTACCGTTGTCGTGGGTCCGGCTGTAGTGCATGTTCATGGCGCGCTCGTGACGATCGGCGAGCGCCGGGCCCTGGTACGGTGCCAGCAGCTCGGCGATCCAGCGGTCGGCGAAGTAGACGCTCTCGCCGTCCCACCCCTCCCACACGTTGAGCAGCCCGAGCTCGGCGAGCCGGGCCGCGTCGGCCCGTATGCTCTTGAGCGCCGACCGCTTGGGCTCCGGGCGCCTCCGCCGGTCCGGCCTGCTGGTGTCGCAGGCGACGGCCAGGTCGCGTACGGTGACCGGCACGGTGGAGATCGCGGCTTGGAGCAGGGTCTCCCGCTGTTGCCCTGTCAGCTCGGCCATGACCAGGTCGAACGGTACGGCTCCCGGTATCACGGCCGCCAGCCGCGTTCCGGCGTCCTTGGGGTTCGCGGACAGCCAGGCGTCGAGCAGGTGCAACGAACGTGGATGCGCCTGGGCCGTGCGGACAACCCGCTCCCGGGTGGCCGGGTCCACGGTGGCCAGGAAGGGGAGCCCGGCCGCCAGTTCGGCTCCCGCGGTGCGGTCCAAAGGGTCGAGCCGCAGGACACCCAGCCGGTTGCCTGTGGCCGGTGCCGGTAGCGGCGCCCGGGTGGTGACCAGCACCCGGCCCCGGTCGGCGGCCTGGCACAGCCGGTCGAACACCTCGCCGAAGCCGGGATCCAGGAAGCCGGTGCCGTCGTAGTTCTGGCCCAGGTCGTCGAAGAGCAGGACAAGCGGGAAACTCTTCAGCAGCCGGCAGGTCGTGTCCAGCATGGCGTCGTCCGACGGGGCCAGGCCGAGGGCCCCCATCATGCGTACCTGTTCCTGGGGAAGCTCCTCGCCCCAGCCGAGGAATGCCTCGGAGACACCGCGGAACAGCGTTCGCGGTGACCATCTGCCCACCATGGCGGCTACCTGCCAGCCATCGGAGCGAAGCCGCCCCAGCATCTGGCGGGCCAGGGCACTCTTGCCCGTTCCCGCTGCTCCGGTGATCACGAGTCCGGCCGGACCGGCGTCCAGCCGGGTCAGCGCGGTCCGTACGTCCGACTCCCGCGCCAGGCGGGGCGATCCGAGCCGCCGTACCTCCGGGCTTAAATGCGTTTCCTCGTGCACGTTCGTCCCCCTGTGCATGACGAATTTGGTCGGTTGGCCCCTCCGAATTCGGAGGGGCTTACTTGGTCGTCGACGATCTCTGAACTGAGCCGGTTGAGGGCGGAGGCCGCTGGCGATGATCCCGGCGGCCGGGATGCTCCAGGCGGTCTTCTCCTCGGTTTTCCTGCTTCGCAGCCGTCGGAGCGATCCCCAGCCCCGTTGACCTTACCTCTATACGTCCGGACAAAAGCGGAGCTTTTCGTTCGCGGAAGTGGAACGGAAGAAAAACGGAAGAACAGCTCCCGTAATGTCCCGAAGTGTCGGCCATGACCGGTAGACGAGGCAATGTGACGGCGCAGGATGAAGCTGGGCCTGGGGCGCATGGCCAAGGGGTTCCTCAAGCGTTCGGCCCTGGCCGACGGCGTCGATCGCGGCCTGGCGGATCGGAAGGGATTTTCCCGAGCATGACGGCCTGCCACGGTTCGGTGTCGAGGTTGTCCAACCACTGCTCGGTAAGCCGTATGCCGGTACGGTGTTCCATTGTGGCCATCGCCGCCGCCTCGGCGATCAGGTGCGTGGCCAGCACAGAAGGGACGGACGGGTCCACCGCCTGGCTGGTCTCGTTCAGATCGGCCTGCTCTTTCAGATCCAGCGCTTGGCGTGCCGTGTGCATGTCGGCCAGATCCTCGTCCAGTGCCGTCGGATCTTCACCGTACTTGCGGCCGGGATCGCTCATGTCGATCCGGGTGAGGACTTTGCCGTAGACAGCGTAACTGAGCGAGCCGTTGCCGGTGATCGTCCAATTGACGTTGTGCACCCGTGCGCCATCGCTCAGCCGGCGAAGGACCTCGGGCCGGGATCCCTCGAATCCGTTGTCCTGGAACATCACCACATGCGGGCCGATCTGGGCGAGGTGAGCAACAAGCAGCGGATCGGGATCGTCCGCCCACTCGTCGAGCTCGTCCAGGTTGACATGTTCGGCGTGCAGTCGCCGCATCACCTCGGCGACTGTGGGCTGCCGGCTCGCCGGCTGGATCACCGTCCAACTCAGGCCCTCGGCGTACCAGGACCGGCTGGTCAGGATGCGCTGGTAGTACTCCACCGCCTTAGAGATCATTCGACCGGTATGGTGTCGTTCGTGGCGGTTCAACAAAGCCCATCCGCTCTGGCCGACAGGATCTCCACGTACCCCTCGCTGCCGTTCACCCGGATGCGTTGCCCGTCCTTGATACGCTCGGTGGCTCTCTCCACTCCGACGACGGCGGGCAGGCCGTACTCGCGGGCCACCACGGCGCCGTGCGTCATCACGCCGCCGACCTCCATCACGACGGCCTTGACGGAGACGAACAGCGGGGACCAGCTCGGGTCGGTGAAGACCGTCACCAGGATGTCGCCCTCTTCCACGTCGGCCTCGACCATGGAGCGGATGACCCGGGCGCGGCCCTCCGCGACGCCCGCCGACACGGCGATGCCCGCCATCGCCCCCTCCGGCAGGGTTCCGGCGTCGTACTCGCCGGAAATGACCTCGCCCTCGGACGTGATCACGCGTGGCGGAGTGAGTTTCTGGTACGTCTCGTGCGCCTCCCTGCGCTGGATGATGATCGAGTAGTCGAGTTCGCCGGTGTTGACCGCCTGCCTGAACTCCTCGATGGACAGGAAGTACACGTCCTCGGGCTCCTTGATGGCACCCCGGCCGACGAGCTTGGCGGCCTCTGCCATGAGCGCCTGCTTGTACAGCTCATAGCGCAGGAGCAGGGCGTGTTTGGAGTATTCGCGGTAGCCGATGAAGTGGCGGATCAGGCTCATCTTCCTGGCAGCCTTCCTGGCCTTGCCGGCGCCGCCGGGGAGTTCTCGGAGGCGGGCGAGGAGGTCGTTCATGGTGCGTTCGGCCTCGGCGCGGCCCTGCTCCGCCTTGCGACGACGCTCGCCGGAGGGAAAGTTCCTGATGTTGCTGAGGATGAGCGGGACGAGCAGCGTCGGGTCCTCGCTCCACCTGGTCCGGGTGATGTCGATGTCGCCGGCACAGTGCATGCCGTACTTACGCAGGTAGTCCTGGATCGCGTCCCGGACAGCCTCACCGCCGTCGAACGCGGCGAGACCGGCGAAGAAGGTGTCACCCTCGGCGGTCTCCAGGTAGCGCATGACATCCGGATGCTCGCGGATGACGTCGGCGACGTCCAGCAGGTCGAGCCCCATGGCGGCCACCACATTGTGGTCGGCGAACTGCGCGACGGCGTCGGCGGCGTTCGTGACGCCCAGCCAGGCCTCGATGTGCTTGTTGACCCAGTTGACCGCCTGAATGCCGATGAAGGCCGCCGCCACGCTGCGGGGATCGAAGGTGAGCTCGGCCAGCACGGCGTGGTCGTCGATGATGTACTGGAACAGCTCGTCGCCGGACTTGCCCGCGAGGCCCCGCCGGCACCGCTCCACCGTCTCCTCGGTGTGCGCGATCAGGTCGGGCACGACGCCGGGGTCGTTCTCGCGGGAGAGCTTGAGGTACTGGAGGGCGATCGGCAGCGGGCCGCCCTCGCCGAAGTCCAGGATCGAGGTCTTGCCGTGCGCCAGCGAGGCGACGAAGTCCTTGCGCTTCAGCACGGTACGCAGGGCGTTGGCCATGAGGACGTCGACCTGGCCGAGGCTCTTGAGCGTGGCCGGTCTGGCCCAGGACGAGGTGAGCTCGGCCGAGACGTCCTTGTAGAAGCGGTTGCCCGCCACGACGCCGGCCGTGCGGCCCAGCTTGTCGTGCAGCAGGGCAAAGAACGACAGGCCGAGCGGGGCGAAGGCGTCGGTCATCATCTGCCGGTGCCCGTAGGAGATGTACACATGGTTCTTGCCGTCGTGCGAGGGCGGCACGGGATAGAGCGTGGTGATGGGGCGGCTCTGCAGAACGTGGAAATCGCCGTCGCACAGGGCCCACTCGATGTCCTGCGGCTTGCCGAAATGCGCCTCGATTCGCCGTCCCAGCTTGTCGAGCTGCAGGATCTGGCTGTCGGAGAGTGTCTGGGCGTGCTGCCGGGCGGGCTCGATCGGCCGCTCCTCGGTGCCGCCGGACGGGGAGGCCCACAGTTCCTTCGTCTGCGTGGCGACCTTCTTCTCGATGATCTGCCCAGCCTTGACCCGGTAGTTGTCGGCGTTTACGAGCCCGGAGACGAACGCCTCTCCCAGGCCGAACCCGGCGTCGATCGAGACCACCGTGCGGTTGGCGGAGACCGGGTCGGCGGTGAACATGATGCCGGCCGCTTCCGGGAAGACCATCTGCTGGACGACGACCGATAGCCGGACGGCTCGGTGATCAAAGCCGTTCTGGATGCGGTAGGCCACGGCGCGGTCGGTGAACAGTGACGCCCAGCATCGCCGCACGCTGTCGATCAGCGCCGCGGCGCCCTGGACGTTGAGGTAGGTGTCCTGCTGGCCGGCGAAGGAACTGGACGGCAGATCTTCGGCGGTGGCGCTGGAGCGCACCGCGCAGGGCATGTCCTCGCCGCCCGCCTGCTCAAGATGTCGGATGATGTCGCGCCGGAGTTGCTCGGGCACGGTCAGGCCCTCGATGGTGGCACGCAGGCGCGCGCAGGCGGCGGCGATCTCCGCTCGGTCGTCGGCCCGCAGCCCGGCCAGTCCATCGATCAGCGTGCCGACCTTCGGATCCCGTTCCACGACCTCCCGGTAGGCGTCGGTGGTCACGCAGAATCCGTGCGGCACGCGGACCCCGCTGATCGCGGACAGCTCGCCGAGGTTGGCGCCCTTGCCTCCGACCAGGGCAAGCTGCGTCTTGTCGATGTCATGGAACCCGAGTACGTAGGCACTCATGGTTGATTCCCGTCTCTCATGGGTGGACCTGCCTGGAGCCCGGCAGCGGTAACTTCACCGCACCCGTCGTGCGGGCTCACAGCGCGCGGAGGCCGCGCACGGCGACGTCGCCTCCTCGACCAATTACAATACAGTACATATCTGCATCGAAATAGGTGAGATGGATCATAGTTAGAATACGATACATAGCTGTATTGTAATCTTCGATCGGCATGACACGAGTCCGGCTACCGATGTGCCCGCTGGAAGGGCACCGTGCTCAGCCGCTGTGTCAATGCCCCGCCCTGCGTGCGGCACTTCGGCCCACACCCCGGCGGAACCAACCCAAGGAGCCTTCCATGACGGATCGTCCGAGCGCGGCCGCGTCGTTCCCGCTCACCCGCCCCACCCCCTTTGACCCGCCTGCCGAACTGGCACGGCACCGGCAGGAGGGTGCTGTCAGTCGGCTGGCCTATCCGGACGGGCACGTCGGCTGGTTGGTGACCGGCTACGAGCTGGTCCGGGCAGTCTTGTCCGACCCGCGTTTCAGTTCCCGGGCGGAGCTGGCGCACACCCCGCTGCCCAGTGCCAGCATCGCGGCTGAGGCCCGGCCGGCGCCCCCGGGGTTCTTCCTCCAGACCGACGCTCCCGAGCACACGCGCTATCGGCATCTGCTCACCGGCCAGTTCACGGTCCGCCGCATGCGCGCGCTCCGTCCGCGGATCAGCGAGATCACCGACGACTGCCTGGATGACATGGCGTGGCACGGACCGCCGGTGGATCTGGTGCAGGCGCTGGCGCTGCCGATCCCCTCACTGGTGATCTGCGAGCTGCTCGGGGTGCCGTATGAGGACCGGGAGGAGTTCCAGCGCCATTCCGCGGCGCTGGCCCGCGTGGGCGCCTCCCACGAGGAGACCATGGGCGCCTACCTGGCGCTCACCGGCTTCATGGGGGAGTTGGTGGCGGCGCGCCGCGCCATGCCGGGCGACGACCTGCTCAGCGGCCTGACCAGCAGCGATCTCACGGACGAGGAGCTGACGAACATCGGCTTCATGCTGCTGGGCGCGGGGCACGAGACCACCGCCAACATGATCGCTCTGGGCACGATGGCGCTGATGGAGCACCGTGACCAGATCAACGCGCTGAACAAGGATCCCGAACGGGTCGTGGAGGAGCTGCTGCGCTACCTGAGCGTGGTGCCGTTCACGGTCCGCACCGCCCTGGCGGACGTGGAACTGGGCGGGCGGCTCATCAAGGCCGGCGAGTCGGTGACCGTCTCGATCGCGGCCGCCAACCGCGACCCCGGCCGGTTCGCCGATCCGGACACCCTCGACCTGCTCCGTTCCGCCGGTACGCACATCGCCTTCGGCCATGGCATCCACCAGTGCCTGGGCCAGCAGCTGGCGCGCATCGAGATGCAGATCGCCTACCCCGCCCTGTTCGCGAGATTCCCGACGTTGCGGCTGGCCGTACCGGAACAGGAGGTGCCGTTGCGCACGGACATGCTGATCTACGGCGTCCACCGGCTTCCGGTGACCTGGGAGGCGTAGCGGATGACCGTCTTGCCGCAAGCGTGGGGTGTGCACGAGAGTCACTTCTGGCTGCGTGGCCGAACGCCCGACCGGCCCGTGCGGTTCGACGAGGAAACCGGCGTCTGGAACGTCTATGGGTATCCCGAGGTGCTCCAGATCCTCGGCGATCCGAAGACCTTCTCCTCCAACACGGGGCGGGTACTACCCGGCGACTACGGCTTCTCGGCAGGCGTACTGACCCAGATGGACCCGCCTCAGCACGGGAAACTCCGCAAGCTCGTCAGCCGCGCCTTCACCCCGAAGGTCGTCGCCGACCTGGAGCCCAGGATCGCCGAGCTGACCCACGAGCTGCTCGACGCGGTGGCCGACCGGCAACGGATGGAGCTGGTGAACGACCTCGCCTACGCGCTGCCGATCACCGTCATCGCCGAACTGCTGGGCGTGCCTGGCAGCGACCGAGACCTGTTCAAGCAGTGGGTGGACCAGATGTTCCAGAGCTCGCACCAGCCGTCCCTCAACCCCGACGCGGACCAGCGACGGGCGACCGCCATCGCGATGGAGAACGTCCGGCTCCTCACCGGCTATCTCCACCGGCACGCCGCCGAGCGCAGGCGCCGGCCCGGGGACGACCTCCTCAGCAGGCTCGCCGAAGCGGAGGTGGACGGTGAGCGCCTCAGCGACGATGAAATGGCGAACTTCGCCACCATCCTCCTGGTCGCCGGGCACGTCACCACCACGCTGCTGCTCGGCAACACGGTGTTGTACCTGGGCACCTATCCAGAAGCTCGGGCACAGGCCCACGCCGACCGCTCGACGATCGCCGCGCTGATCGAGGAGTCACTACGCTTCCTCACCCCCTTCGCGGTGGTGGATCGGGTCACCAATGCCGAGGCCGAGATCGACGGTCAGCGTGTGCCCGCCGACCAGTTGCTCACGCTCTGGGTCGCCGCCGCCAACCGCGACCCGCGGCAGTTTGCCGATCCCCACGTGTTCGACCCCACCCGTGATCCCAACCCCCATCTCGCCTTCGGACGCGGCATCCACTTCTGCATCGGGGCGCCGCTGGCCCGGCTCGAGGGCCGTGTCGTGCTCGGCATCCTGCTGGACCGCTTCCCGCACCTCCGCCTCGACCCGGACGACGGGCCACAGTTCATGCCCAGCCCCACCCTCACGGGCGTGCGGAAACTCCCTCTCCTGCTCCACCGGGACTGATCGAAAGCGAAGGAGGCCATTCATGGCAGCCAAGGTTTGCCTCGTGACCGGCGCCTCATCGGGCATCGGCCGCGCCACCGCGCTGGAGCTGCGCCAGGCGGGTCACATCGTGTACGGCGCCGCTCGTCGCCTGCAGCCGATGGAAGAGCTGCGCCAGGCCGGCGGCCACGCGGTCGCGATGGACATCACCAGCGAGGAGGATCTCGGCCGCGTCGTGCGTACCGTTCTGGACGAACAGCGCAGGATCGACGTGCTGATCAACAACGCCGGGATCGGACTGCCCGGCGCGCTCGAGGACGTACCCGTCCAGCGGGCCCGCCACTTGTTCGACGTCAACGTCTTCGGGCCGGCCAGGCTCACCCAGCTCATCCTGCCGCACCTGCGTGAACAGCGTTCGGGGACAATCGTCAACGTCTCCTCGATCGCCGGTGAGATCGCTCTTCCCCTCGTCGGCTGGTACCACGCGTCGAAACACGCCCTTGAGGCGTACTCCGACTCGCTGCGGCAGGAGTGCAAGCCGTTCGGCATCGACGTGGTGCTCATCCAGCCCGGGATCATCAGGACCGAATTCGAGGACGACATGCCGCGAGAGCTCCGCGCCGCCTCCGGCAGTGGACCGTACGGAAGGCTCGCCGAGGCCATGGCGAGGCGGGCCGAGAAGGCGACCAAGGCCTCCGCACCCGCCGTGGTCGCCAAGACGATCAAAAGGCTGCTCCAGTCCCCGGCGCCGAAACCGCGCTATCCCGTCGGCCACCTGTCCAGAACGATCCTGGCGCTGAACAGGCTCCTGCCTGACCGGACGTTCGACGCCATGGTCACGAAGATCGACTAACGCCCTCCCCGAAGAAAGGAACTCCCATGAACGTGGCCGTCGACCAGGAAAGGTGTGTCGGAGCCGGCCAGTGCGTCATCGCCGCGCCCGAGGTGTTCGATCAGCGCGAGGACGGCATTGTGCTCCTGCTCGAGCCGTCACCCGGCCCGGACCTGCGGCAGGCGGCCGATGAGGCCGCCATGCTCTGCCCGGCCGCGGCCATCCACGTGACGGAGCGGACGTGAGCACACCCACCGATGTGCTCGTCGTCGGCGCCTCCGCCGGAGGTCTCGCCGTCACCGAAGCGCTGCGCGGCAAGGGGTACGACGGCCGGATCCGGCTCGTCGGCCAGGAACGGCACCCGCCCTACGACCGTCCGCCGTTGTCGAAAGAGATCCTGGCCGGATCCTGGCCGGCCGAACGTGCGTTTCTGCGCACCCCCGCCGAACTGGATGCCCTCCGCGCCGAGTTCGTGCTCGGGCGCCGCGCAGAGGGTCTCGACATCGAGGCCCGCACGGTGGACCTCGACGATGGGCGAACACTCTCCTACGACGTACTCGTCGTGGCCACCGGGCTGATCCCGCGCCGGTTGCCCGATCAACACCACCTGACCGGCGTACACACCCTGCACACCCTCGACGATGCCGACGACCTGCACCGGCAGCTGGCGCCGGCACGGCATGTCGCCGTCATCGGGGCGGGCGTGCTCGGGTGCGAGATCGTCGCCACCGCGCGCTGCCTGGGGTTGCCCGTCACCCTCATCGACCCTGCCCCCGCGCCCATGGCCCGCCGGCTCGGCGACGAGCTCGGCGCCCATGTGGCCGCACTTCACCGGCGACACGGTGTTCACGTACGGACCGGCGTCGGCGTCGCCGGGCTGATCGGTACGGCCGGTCACGTCAGTGCCGTCGAGCTGGCGGACGGCGAGCGGGTCACGGCTGACCTGGTGGTCGTCGCCATCGGGGCCACCCCCGCCGTCGAATGGCTGCGCGCCGACGGCCTGTCCCTGTCCGATGGGATCGAGTGCGACTCTCATTGCCGGGCGGCACCCGGGGTCTACGCAGTGGGCGACGTGGCCCGCTGGCATCACGAGGGCCTCGGCACGAGCATCCGCCTGGAGAACCGTACCAATGTCACCCAGCAGGCGATGGCCGTGGCCGCCGATATCATGGGGGCGGGCTCGCCGTACACGCCGGTTCCGTATTTCTGGAGTGACCAGTACGACGTGAGGATTCAGATCCACGGCATCATCGCGCCGGGTTCACGCATTCGCCCGCTCGACGGCCGGCCGGGCGTAGGGCGATTCGCCGCCTTGGCCGAAATCGACGGCACCGCGGTCGCGGCGATCGGCTGGAATCATCCCCGTGGGGTCATGGCGGCTCGCCGCCAGGTCATCGACGCTCTTGGGGCTCGCGTCGTGAGCCGCGGGGCATGACCGGCATCGCGCATACTCCGCGCCTGCCTGGACGGCCCCGCAGCCAGGAGGTCGACGTGGCCATTCTCGGCGCCGCGCTCGACCTCCTGATCGAGCGCGGCGCCGGCAACACCAGCATCGAGCAGGTGGCCCTGCGTGCCGGAGTGACACGTGCCACCGTCTACCGCAGATTCCCTGACAAGACGGCCCTGTTGATCCAGGCCATCGAATCGGTCCACCAGGACCACGCTCCCGATGCCCTGGAATGGCCTGACATCGAGCAGATGCTCGAGCACTGGGCCGCCTACCTCAGCAATCCCCGTAACCGCCGCATGCTGCGCCGCCTCTACGGGGCGGTGGACGACTATCCGGAGCTGCTGCAGTCGTACCGGAACTCCCACGGAAGGCGGCGTGCCGCCGCCGAACACGCCGCCTTGCGACGATCTCGTGACCACGGCGAACTCTCACAGGACACCGACCTGGATATCGTGCAACAACTCCTCAACGGCGCGGTCATGCACCATCTCGGCACCTATCCCGATACCGAAAGCGCCGACGCCATCAAGGCCTACTTCATGGCGATACTCCAGCAAATCGGCTACCAGCCCACCGCGCCACATCTGGCCTGACGGCTCATCGAGTGCATGCGGCGACCGGATGTTGACGCTTGGCTTACCCCCAGCGCGGGGCACCATCGTCCGGCGATCATCGGCGACACGGCGGACGACAGCCGGTGAGCGCCGGCTAGCGAATCCGCCGCGTCCGAGCACATCCCTCAACGGACAACCGAAACCCCTGCCACGGAGATGTTTACCAGGGCGGATGCGAGCTGCTTGATCGCCAAATCAAGATCATCAGCTGGGGGACGGGCACTTAACCCTCAAACGTGCACCGCACAACTGGCACGAGCGGCGGCGACTATCATGTGCCGGGCCCAGGAGTGACTGCCGAGAGGTACGGAAATGGCCAAGTTACCGGTGATCCGGGACGGCCTGCTCAGAGGCTCCCTCGAGATTCCGGTCGGCACCCCGGAATGGTATGCCTGGCTGGCCGAGGTCGCCGTGTTCGCCGTCGAGCATCCGGCCGGACGCTTCACCGTGCGCCGGGAAGCGTCCGGCAACGGCCGCGGCACGGCCTACTGGCGGGCCCATCGCCGTGTCCTGGGCGCTCGACGACGTGTCTACCTGGGCGCTTCGCAGCAGGTGACGGCGAGCGCGCTGGACGCGGCGGGCCACAGGCTCGCCGTGGCGTCGTCTCACCGCGAGGTTACAAGGCTCGGCGTTCCGCCTGTGCGCACGGGCGCGGTGGCCCGGCCGCAGGCGCATGCCGCACTGGATCGGGCGACCCGGCTGCCGCTGACGCTGGTCTGCGCGCCCGCCGGATCCGGCAAGACGACGACGCTGGCGGCCTGGGCCGCGATGGCACCAGCACGAGTGGCCTGGCTGTCCCTGGACGGAGACGACAACGACCCCGTGACGTTCTATCGAGGGCTTGCCACCGCGCTGAACATCACGGTGCCGGAAGCCGCGATCGATTCGCGGCCGGCGTTGCGCCGCCGGTTCGCCGGCCTGGTCAACGAGCTGGCCGGTCGTCACGGGGACCTGATTCTGGTGCTGGACGACTATCACCTCATCGACTCGCCGGATGTGCACGATGCCGTCATCTACCTGGTCGAACGCCTGCCACCCCACGTGCGTCTGGTCATCGCGACCCGCCACGCACCACCTCTGCCGCTGGCCGGCTGGCGGGCCGGACATCGGATGTCCGATCTGGACGCCGGAAGGTTCCGCTTCACCATCGACGAGACGGCGAGGTTCCTTACCGAGACGATGGGCCTGCACGTCGATGCCGAGGCCGTCGCCCACCTGCACGCCCGGACCGAGGGGTGGCCCGCCGGGCTGCAGTTGGCCGCTCTGGCGCTGGCCCGAGGTGTGCCCGCCGGGCACGAGATCATCGCTGCCACCGGCGACCTGGATGACTACCTGGTCACCGAAGTGCTGGACAGGCTGCCCGCCGCGACCCGGCGGCTCGTCATGGCCACCGGCATCCTGTCCAGGCTGTCACCTGCGCTGTGTGAGGCGATGACCGGCCGGGCCGACGGCGTGGCTGCACTGCGAGAACTCGGCGGGTTGTTCCTGGTCCCTCTAGACGCAGGCGGGACCTGGTACCGATACCACCATCTGTTCGCCGCCGCAGTTCAGCGATACATCGCGCGGCGGTGCCCCGAGCTGATCCCGGAGCTGCATCGGCGCGCGGCGGGCTGGCACGAGGTATTCGGGGACCAGCGAGAAGCGGTCGAGCACGCCCTGACCGCGGGCGATTCGCACCTGGCGGCCCGGGTGCTAGTCCGGCTGGCCGAATGCGACGGAGAACTCTGGTTGGAGCAGGCTCGTGTCGGCCGGTGGCTGGGCCGGCTGCCCAAGCAGATGCTGGCCGATAGCCCGGTGCTGTCTCTGCTCGTCTACTTCACGACCGTCCATGGTTCGCTGCGGGAAGGGACCGACCCGCATCCGTTCTCGGCGTCCGATCTCACCGCCTGGCTGGCACGGGTGGACGACGCCCGGTTGCCGCCGACGTTACGCGGCACTCACGCCACAATTCTGGCGCACCGGCTCTTCATCGACGGGCCTCCCGCGGCGGCGGTCCACGCCGCGGAGACGGCCCTCGACCAGTTACCGTCGGCTCAGGTCGGCCTGCGCTTTCAGACGGTGTTGCGGCTGACTGACCCTTTGGGGCACGGCGCTCGGGGTGGTCCCACCCAGCGCGCCCAACAGGAGTGCACAAGGCTGACCCGGCCTGTGCACGACGTGACACACCGGCTGAACGCGCTGCTGGTACTGGCGCAGGTGCAACTGCACCGGGGTGATCCACGGCGGGCGATGGCGAGTTGCCGGGAGTCCGCCGAGCTGGCCACAGCGCAGCGCGTAGAACCCGGCGAATACCTGGCCGCGAGCCCGTTGGTGCTGGTGGAGGCGTTGCTGGAGACGTACCGGATCGCCGAGGCTGTCGCACGCATCGCCGATCTCCAGGCTGCAGTGCACCACCACGATCCCGGCGTGCGGCTACATGGCTACCGTGTCACGGCCGACCTCCGCCTGGCCTGCGGTGATGAGGCGGGTACGTTCTCCGCACTCGACGGCATGGTGGACTACATCGCTGGAACGCCGGGCCTGAACACCCCCGGCTTTGGCGCTGCCGCGCGCCGGTCGGCGGCGGCTCGGCGGGCTGGCGCGCTCCTGGCTTTCGGCCACCTGGCCGCGGCCGGGCGTGCGCTCGACGAGGCCAGGACCGTCACCGTCGCCGGCGGGGAACCTCCGGTCGGTCTGCGGCTCTATGAGGAGTTGGTCGCCGCCCGGATGGCACTGGCCGAACGGAACTGGGCCGCTGCGGACGCGATCGCCTCCGACGCAATGACGCGCCATGGTGACGTCGTCTGCGCCGCCTCTCACCTTCGGTTACGGGTGGTCGCGGCTCTGGCGCGGCAGGCCGCGGGCGATCGGCACAGCGCGCTGGCGATCATTGCCGAAGCTCTCGCGCTGGCCGCACCGGGCACCTACCTCCGGCCGTTCACCGAGCACGGTGGCGAACTGGCGCCCTTGCTTGCCGAGGCGGCAGGCAATGCGCGGCGGCTTGCCATTCAGGAGCGGTTCGCGCGCCAGGCCTACCTGGCCGGCACGGACGCCCGGGGCACCGAGCTGCGCGCGACGGCGTCCCGCGCACCCGAATCCCGCGCGTCTGAGCCTCGCGTGCCCGATCTGACCGGTCGCGAGATCGAGGTGCTGAGCCTGCTGGCCGAAGGGCTGTCCGCGCCGCAGGTGGCTGAGCGGCTGGGGTTGGCGATCGGCACAGTGCGATCCCACTTGGAACGCATCCGCGCCAAACTCGGTGCCCGCACCGGTCCACAAGCCGTGGCCCTGGCCATCCGCCTGGGCGTGCTGCCCAGCGGGGAGCCGGTGTTCGGGACGTTCGGCCCGCCGGCTACCGGGCGGTATTAGGACAATCGCCCGACCCGGTACGCCCGTAACGTCCCTACCTTGGGTTCGGTGATTGTGAATTCTCCGCCGAAGGCTCAAAATCTCGGCGCCGAAACCTACGACGAGCCACCGCATGCGCTGTGGATGTTCTTCGCGCTCGCCTTCGCCTTCAGTTGGCTGTTCTACCTGCCGATCGTGTTGTCCGACGATGGTCTGGGCCTGCTGCCCATCGGCCCGGACAGTTGGGTGCTGGACGTCTGTGTGATCGCTGGCTCGTTCGGCCCGCTGGCGGCGGCCCTGGTGACTCTGCGCGTCACCTCGGGCCGGGGCGCGGGGTGGAACATGCTGCGGGGGCTGCGTTTCTGGCGGGTGCCGTTGCGGTGGTACCTGGTGGTGATCGGCGGTGTGATCGCGGTGCCTGTGGCTGCCGCGTTCGCCGTTCCGGGCACGGCCGATCACTTCACGTTCTCGGCGGATCTCGTGCCGTCACTGATCATCATGTTTCTGACCGTGCAGCTCGTCATCGGGGCGCTCGGCGAGGAGCCCGGCTGGCGTGGCTATGCCCTGCCCCGGCTACAGCACCGGTACGGCGCGTTTCCCGCCGCGGTCATCCTCGGGCTGATGTGGGGCGGCTGGCATCTGCCGCTGTTCGTGTCGTCGGCATGGGCTGGCCCCAAGGGTGGCGGCGATCTCGGCACGATCGCCCAGTTCCTGCTGCTGACCACCGTCCTGACCATCTTTATGACGTGGGTGTTCAACAGTACTGGGGGTAGCCTCCTGATCATGGTGCTCCTCCACGACGCGTTCAACACGGGCATGAACGCGGTCAGCGAGCTCTTCAACGGCTCCGCGATGGCCAGAGAGCAGTCACTGCTTCCGTCCATGATCGGCTTCGGTATCCTGGCGGTGCTCATCACGCTCGCCACCCGCGCCAGACTGTCGCGTCAACGCCCTGCTTGATGATCGTTTGAGCAGCGTACCCGGCTGCGGCAGCTCGGCCAGGGCGGCATGGGCACACGCCGGACGCGGAGATCGCCGTCGGCAAGCTGGGCAGCAGAGATTTCACCGACTCGGCCCTGCTGGCCGCCATGGAGTGGGCCGCTGTCGAGGTCAAGTCCACAGACGACGGGCAGCAGCGCGTAGATCAGCCCGGCGAACAGGTCTTGGTGGTGTATTTGGGAGGTCCGATGGGCTCCAAAATGGATGGTCACGGTAGTGGTGTGGCGGATGCCGCTGGCCAGAAGTTGAATTGGCAGGTTTGGGGGCGGAGTCGCAGGGTGAGGCGCTGGCAGCTCTTCCCGACTTCAGCAACGTCACAGTTCTCGACCTGCCCAACAACCAGCTCACCACGCTCCCAGAGACGATCGGTCTCTTCACCAACCTGACTCGGCTCAACCTCGACGACAACCAGCTGACAGTGCTGCCGGACGCGATCGTCAACCTCACCAAACTCCAAATACTTCATGTGAACCGTAACCGGCTCATGGTGCTGCCGGACACCTTCGGAAACCTCACCGAACTCGACGCGCTCGACCTGGGCAGCAACCAACTAACCGTGCTGCCGGACGCGATCTGGAACTTGACCAACCTCACCCAGCTCGACCTGGATGACAATCAGCTGACGGCGTTGCCAGACGCGATCGGCAACCTCACCGAACTCCACCTGCTTGAGGTGGATGACGAGGTGTTCGAAGCGTTGCCGGAGTCGCTGCAGTATCTCGCTGATGAGGAGCTGCCAGAGGTTTGAACAGCGCCCCTCTAGCGGCTCTTGGCATGGCCGTCAACGCAGCCGCGCCGTGGAACTCCAGGCACCTGTCGGCAGCGGTCGACAAGCTGCGCGGCCAAGGCGCCCCGGCCAAGGACTCCGACGCCGCCCGGCTGTTCCCGCTCGGCCGCCCCCACCTCAACGTCCTGGGCTTCTACGTACTCCATCTCCTCCTCCACAGCCCAGCCCAGGGCATGAGACAGTTCGGCGAGATGCCCGACCTGCCTAATGGCGGCATGGATGAGGAGGGGGTGTAGAGCGCGGGCAGGACCTGAGAAAACGACCGGGCGGTCGGATCATCAGCACCCTCTCGCCCGCGACTGTGGCAGCATCGGCGACCTGCCAGTCCATGGTGGCCACCTACAGCTCCTGCGGGGCCAGGGCCTCGATGACGACGCAACCCCGATCACGGTTGGACCCGCCAGTTCAGTGCGGCCTCAATCCTCGGGTTCTGGGCCTACGAACAGAATGGGCTGGTTCTCCGAGCCAGGCAGACCGTCGTGGATGTACCAGTTGGGATCGACTTTGTCGGCGGGGATGCCGTTGGGATACGGCCGGTCAGACCCACGGTAGTGGTAGCGGTACTCGATGGGCACGTTACGTGCGCGAGGATGGCGACCGCCTCCGCCACGGTGTACTTGTCGATGCCGGGCAGGCCGATGCCCTCGCCCGGCTCGTCGCCCGGACCCGTGTCGTACATCTCCCCTTGCTCCGCCGCACGGCCGAAGACAATGCTGGCGTGGGACCGGTAGCCGACCGGCACCTTGACGACCGCCGAGCACGCGCGCTCCCCGCACGAGCCCTCAACCGCCTCGATCCGGCCGGCCGGATCGTCGCCGTCCTCCATGAACAGGACCGTGCCGGCCTTGTCCGGGCTGGTAGGGGCAAGCTTGAGGTCGATGTCCATTCCTCGCTGCTGGAACTCCTCCCGATACCGTTCGGGATCGGCGTTGGGGTCCTGCACCCGGACGACGATGTATCCGCCTTCTTGCTGGAAGGAGAGGGCCGCCGCTTCGGCGCGCTGCGGCCCGGTCCAGCCGGATGAGAAGGCCATCACTGCGGCGGCCATCGCCGCCCCCATGAGCGGAATGCCGACGATGAGGCGCCGACGCCACCAAGACCGGGATGCTTCCGGGGCGGCCGCTGTGATGTGCTCTACCAACTCGTCCCGGGCCCCTGTGCTCACCAGCACGGCAATCTCGTTGTCGGTGACGGGGTTGAGGCGGCTGATCGAAATCTTGGTCATGCGGACTCTCCTGCCGGCACTTGGGCGCGCGCTGCTCGTCGTGGAGGGTCTACCGAGAGAGCGCGGGCCAGACGGCGACGGGCCCGGTGCAGGCGTATCCGTACGGCGTTGACTGAACAGTTCAGCACAACGGCGATCTCGGCGATGGACAGGTCCTCCCAATCCGCAAGCGACAGTACTTCTCGGTAGCCGTCGGACAGGTCCGCGAATGCCTTCGCCAGGGCGTCCATGTCGGCCGGCTCCTCCCTCGGCTGCCGCTGGATGGCGCTCAGTTCGGATGCCAGCCGGGCGGTCAGTGCTGTGTGCCGCCGTTCACCGCGGTGATGGTTCGCGAGTACCCGGCGCGCGACTCCGAACAGCCAGGGGCGTGCCTTCGCGCCCACAGGCACGTCGTCCAGCCGCCGCCATGCGGTCATGAAGGTCTCGGCTAAGCTGTCCGCCGCGTCATGGCCGTTCGCCGTCCGCCGTAGCACGTATCCGAGCACTGAATCATGATGGCCTGGTACAACTCCTCGAAGCGGCGAGCCTGTTGTCGGCCGCGTCCAAGATCGTGGTGTATGAGAATGAGACCACTCTGCGATCTGTGCCTATTTAAGCAGCAATAGCATCAATCGTCACATTAGTGTCAT
>NZ_JBITMP010000068.1:0-56062 GCF_044466425.1 Nonomuraea sp. NPDC049400 | reverse complement strand
TCAAAACCGGCACGCTCTACGACGAAGCGACCGCTTGGTCGCATCACGTCCAGAGTGCCACGGCTTGACATTAAAACTCCTGGGATGTCTTTCAGGGGAGAGTCAGGGGGAGGGCGCCACCGCGCCGTCAGCGGTGCGTCGCGATCTGGCCACCGGGATGTTCGCCGTGGTGACTACTCGACGAGTTTTCCGGCGGTCGAGACCTCGCGCATGAGCGCCGCGATCTCGGCGGGGATCGGTGGGATGGCCTCCTTCGCCACCGATCCGGGGCCGGACCACACGAAGTTGACCTGCAGCGCGGGGTCGAGCTCGGGGTAGTCGGAGCGGTTGTGGCAGCCGCGGGTCTCGCGACGCTCGAGTGCGGTCTCGATCGTCGCGCGCGCGGCGAGCGCCGCTGACTTCAGGTCGAAGGCGTGTGCCAGGTCCTGGAAGCCGGCGATGTCCGGATGCACGCCGACGTCGGCGATGCGCGCCTCCACCGCGGCGAGTTCGGCGAGGCCCTTCAGCAGGCCGCTCTCGTCGCGGACCACGCCGGCGTGCTCGGTCATGACGTTGCGCAGGGCCCGCTGCAGTGCCCGTACGTTCTCGGGGCCGTCGGCGGCGAGGAGTTCGTCCACCTCGGCCCGCGCCGCGTCGAGTGCCTCGGCCGAGCGGCGCTGAGCGTCGAGGCCCGCGGAATACTCGGCCGCCGCCTGCCCGACGATGCCGCCGAAGACGAGGAGCTCGATGAGCGAGTTGCCGCCGAGCCGGTTGGCGCCGTGCAGGCCGCTGGCCGCCTCCCCGATCGCGTACAGGCCGTCGACGCCCGTGCCGTGGTCCTCGGGCCGCACCCAGACCCCGCCCATCGAATAGTGCGCGGTCGGCGCGATCTCGATCGGGTCCTGGGTGATGTCGAGCATCTGCAGCTCCAGGAGCGTCTGGTAGACGCGCGGCAACCGCGTCATGATTGTCTGGCGTGGCAGGTGCGACACATCGAGCCAGACGCCGCCGTCCGGGGTCCCGCGGCCTTCCTTGATCTCTGTGTAGGCGGCCAGTGCGATGCGGTCGCGCGTGGACAGCTCCATGCGCTCCGGGTCGTACCGGGACATGAACCGCTCGCCGAGCTGGTTGCGCAGGATTCCGCCCTCGCCCCGGGCCGCTTCAGAGACGAGGGTGCCGGCCGCGTTCTCGGGTGCGATGAGACCGGACGGGTGGAACTGCACCAGTTCGGGGTCGCGGATGCGGCAGCCGGCGAGAACGGCCAGGCGGAAGGAGTCGCCGGTGTTCTCGTCCCTCCGGGAGGAGGTGCGCCGCCAGATCCTGGTGTGGCCGCCGGCGGCCAGGATCACCGCGTCGGCATGGATGACGTAGCGGGTGCCGTCGGTCAGGTCGAACCCGTACGCGCCGAAGACCGCGTTGTCGCGGACGAGGATGCGCGTGATGTACACGGTGTCGAGGATGGGGACGTCGAGTTGCGCCGCCCGGTTGATCAAGGTGCGCTGGATCTCGAGTCCGGTGTAGTCCCCGGCGTAGGCGGTGCGCCGGTAGGTGTGGGCGCCGAAGAAGCGTTGCGAGATGCGCCCATCCTGTTCACGCGCGAACGGCATGCCCCAGCGCTCGAGGTCTTCGATGCCCCGCGCGGCGCCCTCGGCGACGATCCGCACCGTCTGCGGGTTGGCGAGGAGGTAGCTCTCTTTGAGGGTGTCCGCCGCGTGCTGTTGCCAGGTGTCCTCGGCATCCATCGTGGCGAGCGCCGCGTTGATGCCGCCCGCCGCGAGCGAGGTGTGCGCGTCCGCCTTCGGCCGCTTGCCCACGGCCAGCACGCCTACCCCGCGCTCGGCGAGCTCGATGGCGGCCCGCAGCCCGGCCCCTCCTGTGCCGATGACCAGGACGGAGGTGGCTATCCGGTTCTCTGGCGAATGCATGGTGCTCCTTTGGCCGCATCTGAAAGCCATGACAGAAGCAAGACCGAGTAGCGGCGTGATTTGTGACATCCAGGCCGGTATGCGACCGCTAAAGGGGTAAAAAGCCAAGAAAACTCCCAAAGCTCGCATTCGATGACAAAGGGGACGCCTGAACAGGGGGCGATGGCAGTGGCGGATCCTGGATCAGGCGGTCCGGAAGATCTCGAACAGGCGGCGGCGGTGTTCACCGGTGTACGGCCGCGCCTGTTCGGGATCGCGTACCGGATGCTGGGCAGCGCGGCCGAAGCCGAAGACCTGGTGCAGGATGTCTGGCTGCGCTGGCAGACGTACGACCGCGCCACTGTGGACAGCCCGGCCGGGTTTCTGGCGACGACGACCACGCGGCTGGCCATCAACGCCACCCGGTCCGCCCGCGTCCGCCGCGAGACCTACCTCCGCCCGTGGCTGCCCGAACCCGTCGACACCGGCGCGGACCCCTGCCTCCGCGCCGAGCGCGGCGAGGCCCTGGAAATGGCGGTGCTACTGCTCCTGGAGCGGCTCTCGCCGAGCGAGCGGGCGGCGTACGTGCTGCGCGAGGCGTTCGACTACCCCTACCGGCAGATCGCCGGCATCGTCCGGCTCAACGAGGCGGCCGTACGCCAGCTGGTCAGCAGGGCCCGCAAACACGTGCTCGTCGAACGCCGCGCACCCGTGACCAGGGCCGAACAACGCAGACTGCTGACCGCCTTCGTCGCCGCCGCCCGCTTCGGCGACCTGACGGCGCTCGAAGAGCTCTTCGCCGCCGACGCGACCAGCCGCTCCGACGGCGCCTCTCGCATCCCCGTGGCGGGCGCGTCGCAGGCGACCAAGTACCTCAAGCCCTCGGCCTGCCACTTCTGGGCCGGGGTCGAGGTGGCCCGGGCGAGCCCGAACGGGCAGACCTCCGCCTTGCTCGGCCGCGACGGACAGGTGTTCGCGGTCATCGCCTCGGAGCGGGGCATCGACCAGGTGCTGTGGATGATGAACCCGGCCAAGCTCACCACAGCGTCCACCGGGCCCGATCCGCCACAAGCCACGCAGGACCCTGACCCTTTACCGGTTGCCGCCGGCCTGGTGGCTGCGGTCTTCGCGCCGCATGCGAATGCCGTGCCGGCCCTCGACGAAGTCCGCACATCGGCCGGCGCGCCTACGCCTCGCCGCCCGCAGGATAGGCGAACCGGGTCAGCAGATCCCTCAACTTCTCGGGCTCGCCGGGCCCCAATTCGGCAACCAGGCGCTCAGCCAGCGGCTCCGCCGCCACATGAGCCGCGTCGAAAAGCTCGATGCCCGCAGGCGTGATCTCCACTGCCCGCACCCGCCGGTCCCCCGGAACGGCCTTGCGTACGGCCAGCCCCTTACGCTCCAGGTCGTCCACGACCCGCATGATGCCCGCCTTGTCCGACCCCGTCGCCGCCGCCAAATCCCGCTGCACCGTGGGCCCGCGGTCGACCAGCACGATCAGCACGGCGAAATGCCGCAACTCGATGCCGAGCGGCCGGAGCGCCTCCGCCATCACCGTGGCCGCGCGCCAGTGCGCCTGGCGCAGCAGCAAGCCGAGAGCGAACGGCGAGAAATCCCCGGGGCGGTCGGTCGCCCGCGAGGGAGCGGTTCTGTCAGGAACGTCGGCGCTCATGAACCCATATTATCAGTCACTCTTTCATTCGATACGGTCTCATTTGAAATTAAACGCCTTCGGGGCGGGCCATTCGCCGGGCACATCGCCGGTGCCCGCGCGGTCCGGCCCGGTCATTTCGTGCACACCGATCCGGCGGCAGGCAGCGTGCCGGTCACTAGGTAGGTGTCGATGTGCTTCGTCGCGCAGGCGGACCTCCGATAGGCGGTGTGGCCGTCCCCGTCGTTGGTCAGCAGCCCCGCCCCCTGGATGCGTTCAGAAAGGCTGCGCGCCCAGTGGAGCGGCGTGGCGGGGTCGTGGGTGTTGCCGACCACCAGGATCGGCGGCACGTCCCTGATCGCGCTCTGCCGCGAGCGAGCGGGCGGGATCGGCCAGCCCACACACCCCGTGGTCATGTCCCAGAACTCGGACGTGCCCCGCATGTGAGGGGCCGCCTCGCGGACCTGCCGCATCCGGTTACGCAGGTCGGCGTAGCCGCGGATCCGGGGGTCGATGTCCTGGCAGAGGATCGACCGGTAGGCGGCCGTGCTCACCGGATCGTCCAGGGCCTGGGCCCGTATGCTCGCGAAGAGCTGGGCGTCGCCCTGCTCGGCCTGCTTGATCGCGGTGGCGAGGTTGCCGGCGAATTCCGGGGTCATGGTGAGGAACGCGTACGCGGAGTAGCGCAGCTCCTCGGCGGTCAGCGGCCGGCCACCTGACACGCCGATCGGCGCGCGCTCGGCCTGGGCGACCAGGCGGTCCCACACCTGGCCGGCGTCACGACCGTGCAGGGCGCACGCCGGGGTGCGGTCACACCAGCCGGTGAACCGCTCGAAGGAGTCCTCCACCGCCTTGGCGGCGTCGCTGACCAGCCGCGGTGCGGGCACGGCCTGGTCGACGGCGCCGTCCAGGGCCATCGTGCGGATCCTGCCCGGGAACAGGCGGGCGTACTGCGTCCCGAGCATGCTGCCGTACGACTTGCCGAAGAAACTGATCTTCGCCTCGCCGAGGGCGGCCCGTACCTGGTCGAAGTCGCGTGCCACGTTCGCCGTGTCGAGCTGCCCAAGCAGCGGACCGGTGGCTTTGCGGCAACTGCGGCCGACGGCCGCGTTAGAGCCGACGAGCCGGTCGTATCCGGCTTTGCTCTGCGGGAACTGGCTGATCTCGGGGTTGTGGACGGGCTGCCCGCACCGCAGCGCGGGCGTGCTCTCCCCCACTCCACGCGGGTCGATGCCCACGATGTCGAAGCGGCGGCGCAGCTCCTCGGAGAAGGTGTCGGCGGCGTAGTCACGCACCAGCAGGGCAGCGGGTACGCCGGGACCACCCGGGTTGTAGAAGAGAGCTCCCACCCGTGCGGCGGGGTCGGTGGCTTTCCTGCGCACGACAGACAGCTTGATCCTGGCGCCCGATGGGGCGTTCCAGTCGAGCGGCACCTCGATCACGCCGCACTCGGCTCCCGGCCGGTCCGCACAGGCGTGCCAGGACACGCCGGATCCGGTGGAACTGGTTCTCGGAAAGACCTGGGCAGCGGCGGACGTGCCGCCGGCCAGGACCGGTAGCGCGGCCGACGCCACAATGCCGATCGTCACGTATCGCTTCACAGGCAGCATCGTTGCCGACCGTGTTGAGTTCGATCATCGGCCGAAAGGGCGATGCGGGTCGGCCGAACGGCTGAGCCCCTCAGGACCGGTCATCCCGGTGCCGGGGCGCTCATCGTGCTGAGCAGTGCTGCGAGGGACTGCGGCTGTTCATCGGTCACCAGGTGCCCGGCGCCGGGGATCACCGTCAGGTCGGCGCCGAGTCGCCGGCTGGCCGGACCGCGGAGCCGCCTCGGCGGCAGGAATACGTCGTGCTGGCCGGTCACCACGAGGCGCGGCACGTTCGCGCGTTGTGCGAGGAGCTCCCTGGGCAGCACCGGCGGTGCCAGGCTGGTCCGGCATGCCCGTGCTATGAGGGTGTACCACTCGACCAGATGGGGCGGCGGTGTGTTGCCGGGAGCGAAGAAGTGGCGCAGCAGCGCCGTGCTGCGGGCCGGGGTAGGGCCGAGCATCCAGGGGATGGTCGCACGCATGACGCCGATGCCGGGTATCAGAGGCGTCAATCCTGCGGTGGACACCAGTACTCGTCCCGCGATGCGGGGCGAGTCACAGGCCAGCGTGATGGCGCCGCCCAAGGAATGACCCACCACGATCGCCGTGTCCGGGACCGTCTGGGCGAGGACGTCGGCCAGCCATCGCCCGTACCAGGCCAACCGATCGCGGCGGGGGCGATGACCGGCGCTCAGCCCCGGCTGACCGGGAAGGTCCAGCAACAACACCGTAAAGGTCGGTGCGAGCACTGAGGCGAACGACTCCAACAGCGCAGCGCTGACGTTGGTGCCGGGTACCACCACAACGGTCGGGGAACCCGAGCCCAGGGACACCACATGGGTGGAGCCGGCGCAGCTCGGCACGTCGTCTCGCCGATGAGGCACAAACCACTGCTCCAGCCGACGGGCACACCAGTCACGGACCTGCTGCTGTCGTTCGACGCCACGGTAGATTGACCGCCCCCGATTCTGGCTGTCCATCAGCGCTGCCTTTCCGACACGATGGTCAGAGCCTGGGTCATCAGCTGCGGTAGATCGGGACGGCCGTTCTCTTCGGCCCACCGAAGCAGCGCGGCGCTCACCGCCGCCAAGCACGCTCCAGCGGCCACCCACAACCGGAACTCCAGATCGGGATCCGGTGGGTCGCCGCGCAAGGCTTCGACAATGGCTTTCTGGGTGGCGTACTGGCTGTCCCAGCGTCGCGCTCGCAGTGCCGGCGTGGCCAGCACGAGTCGCAGGCGCGCCAGGAGCAGCTCCTTCCCCGCTGGTGCGACGACACCGTGTTCGGAACTGTTGTCATCGCTGCCACGGTCGGCGCTCACCACCTTGCCGACTTCCGCCACCAAGGTCGCACCGATGCGTCGCATCAGCGGCTCCTCAGCCGGCTGTGCCGCGATCCGCTGCACGATCAGCGGGTCGTACTCATCGCTGAGCACCAGATCTTCCTTGGTCGGAAAGTGGCGATAAACGGTCATCGACGACACGCCTGCCGCCCGTGCGACATCGTTCACCGTCGTCTCGTCGTAGCCCCGCTCAAGGAACAGGCGCATCGCGTGCTGCTGAATCGTCCGCTGCGTCATCAGGCGCTGACGCTCACGCAGGCTCATCACTTCCTCGCCCATGTGTTAGAGGCTAACATGATGTTAGTCTCTAACCGGCCTTCTTCTCACGAGTACCGCTCGCACACCGTGAACGACACGCTCCTGGTGGCCTTCGACGGGGTCAGCAGGCGGAAGACGATCGTGTGCCGGCCCGGCTCGAAGGCGCCGAAGGGGTTGCGCCGGTTCTTGGTCGTACCGGTCACCCAGTCGGTCTTCCATCCCTCGTCCTGGCCGTCCACGACCCAGCGGTAGCCGTACTCCACCTGCCTGCCCGACGGGCCCTTGAGCAGGGCGACGGGGAAGAGGCTGGGCGACCAGCAGTTGTTCCCGGTCTGCTGCCCCTCCAGCGTCAACGACACCAGGCGTACGGTCGCCGCAGCCGCCTTCGTCGTGGTGGTCTTCCGCGGGGAGGTCGTGGGTTCCGGGGTCGGCCGGGCGCGGGAGGCCGTGGGCCTCGGGCTGCCGGTCCTGGTGGGGCGCGTCTTCTTGGCCGGCGTACTGGGTGTCTTGCCAGTGGCCTGTTCCTTGGCCGGCGTGCTGGGTGCCGTGCCGGCGCTCTGCGTCATGGCCGAGGTGGTGGGTGCGGCCGTCGTCGCCGTTCCGGGCATCCACGTGATCGCCCCGGCCACCAGGGCGGCGGACACCGCCAGTGCCCCGGCGCCCACCAGCAATGCCTTCCAGCGGGGGCGACTCGCGATATGACCCGCCGTACCGCCTTGACGGCCCGTCATGCCGCCTCGGTGACCCGCCACGTCGCCCGCCGTACCACCTCGATGGCCCGGCACGTCGCCTGCCGCGCCGACGGGCGGGGCGCCGATGAGCCGGAGCAGGACGTCCTGCATGGCGGGCCGGGCGGCGGGGTCCTTGGCCAGGCAGGCCAGCACGATCGGGCGCAGCGGGGCCGGAAGGTCGCCCAGGTACGGCTCGTCGTGCAGGATGCGGCGGATCACCGCGGGCAGCGAGTCGTTGCCGAACGGCGGACTTCCCGTCGCGGCGAACACCATCACCGACGCCCAGGCGAAGACGTCCACCGCGGGCCCGAGCGGCGCGCCTGCCAGCTGCTCGGGCGCCATGTAGGCGGGCGTGCCGACGATGCTGCTCGTCACGGTCAGCGACTGGCCGGCCGCGCGGGCGATGCCGAAGTCGATGACCCGCGGCCCGTCCCTGCCGAGCAGCACGTTGGCGGGTTTGAAGTCGCGATGCACCACCCCGGCCCGGTGGATGGCCGCCAGCGCGGTCGCGGTCGCCACCGCGAGCCGCTGCAGGTCAGCCCCGACGTGACGGCCGGCCTCCTGGAGCGAAGGGCCCTCGACGTACTCGGTCACGATGTACGGCCGGCCGCTCAGCGAGGCATCGAGCACCTGGGCGATGCAGAACGGCTCCACCCGGCGCGCCGCGTCGATCTCCTTGGCGAAGCGATGATCGCCGGCCAGGCCGTCCTCCAGCACCTTCACCGCGACCCGTCGCCCGTCGGGGCTCTGGCCCAGGTAGACCACCCCCTGGCCGCCCACGCCCAGACGCCCGAGCACCCGGTAGGGGCCCACGGCCGGAGGATCTTCCGGCAGGAGCGGGTTCATCACCCGTTCTCGTCCGGGCAGATGGTGAACGAGAGCGTCCTCGACACGGTCGCGGGCGAGGTGAGGCGGAGGGTGACCTTGTGAGAGCCGTCAGGCTCCACGAGCGGGCCGACGACCTGCCGGGTGTGGGAGTCGGCGATGACGCCCTCAGAGCGCTGCACCACCCGCCCGTTCAGGAGCCACTCGTAGCGGAACGTGGTGCCCAGTTTGCTCCCCTCGACCATGCCGAAGGTGTTGCTCGGGCCGAACAGGCAGTCCGGGGAGTCGTCATGTCTGGGACCGATGACCCATACCCGCACGATCCGCAGAGAACCGCCACCGGATGGGGGCTTCACCGACGAGGTCATCGGTTTGGGAGCGGACGACGTCGGCTTGACGGTGGGCCTCGTGGTCGGCCTCGTGGTCGGCTTCGTGGTCGGCGTGGTCACCGATTTCGCTGGGGACGGGCTCTTGGTCTTTCTCGGGGGCCGGCTCGTTCTCGTCGGGCTCGTCGGGCTCGTCGGTGTCGGCGCCTTCGCCGAGGTCGGCGTCCCGGCGGAGGTGAGCGTCAGTGGCTGCGTACTCGGTCGCGACAGCGGGAGACCCCAGACACTCGTGGCCCCCCAGACGACGGCGCCCGCGACCGCCAGCGCCCCCAGGCCCGAGACGCCCGCGACGAGCGCCGCCCTGCTCCCTCCCTGTCGCCGCCCCGGAACAGTGGACGCGCCGCCGTCCGGAGGTCCGGGAGCCTGTCCGCCCAGCAGCTGCAGCAACACGTCCCGCATGGCGGGCCGGCGCGCCGGGTCCTTGGCCAGGCACCCCAGGACGATCGCGCGCAACGGCTGCGGCAGGTCGCCGACCTGCGGCTCGTTGTGCAGGATCCGATTGATCACCGCGGGCAGCGAGTCGTCGCCGAACGGGGGCGCCCCGGTGGCCGCGAACACCATCACCGACGCCCACGCGAACACGTCGACGGCCGGCCCGATCCGCTCGCCGGCGAGCTGCTCAGGCGCCATGTACGCGGGCGTGCCCACGATGCTGCTGGTAGCCGCGGGCCCCGCTTCGACGGACCGGGAGATCCCGAAGTCGATCACCCGGGGCCCGCCCGGTCCGAGCAGCACGTTGGCGGGTTTGAAGTCGCGATGGACGATGCCCGCCTGATGGATGGCCGCCAGCGCGGTCGCGGTCGCCACCGCGAGCCGCTGCAGGTCAGCCCCGACGTGGCGCCCGGCCTGCTGAAGCGAAGGCCCGTCGACGTACTCGGTCACGATGTACGGCCGGCCGCCCAGTGAGGCATCGAGCACCTGGGCGATGCAGAACGGCTCCACCCGGCGCGCCGCCTCGATCTCCTTGGCGAAGCGCTCGTCGGCGAGTCCCTCGCGCAGCACCTTGACCGCGACCGGCCTGCCGTCGGGCCCCTGGCTCAGGTAGACCACTCCCTGGCCGCCCGCGCCCAGACGCCCGAACAGCCGGTAGGGCCCCACGGCAGTGGGGTCGCCTTCCCGTAGGGGTTCGACGTGCGGCATGGGACTCCTGTGACAACCGTATGGGATCTTGGGCACCATAGCGGGAAATGTCCCGACCCGGTGGGCCAGTCGCACAAAAGAGACCCTTTGCGGGACGGCGCCAGAACACTCCGCTGTCGAGGTCTGATCACGCGGGATTGACGGGACGTTCGGTCCGTTCGTAGCGTTCCCATAGCGCTCCTGCCACGCGCATCAAGCGTTTCCCGCGAGGTCGGCGACGGTTGCGGAGGAAGCTTCAGGCATGCCAGAGACACGCCGGCGCGACTCACGCAGGCACAGGCGCGTCCTGGCCGAGATGCCTGGTGAAGAACCACAGCGAGCTGTCCGTTTCGAACGCGGGAATCTCCCCGTGCCCGCCGGGGTTGGCGTGCAGCGTCTTGCCTGGTGAGGCCAGGGCGTCGAACAACGCCAGGCTCTCGGCCCGCGGCACCCGCTCGTCGTCCCACTGGACCAGGAACTGCACCGGCACGGTGATTCGCGCGGCGGTCTTGGCCAGTGTGGGCGACCCGAGCAGGCCCAGCACCGCGGCGCCGACTCGGGGTTCTGCGGCGACGAACGGGAGACCGAGCCCGCAGCCCATCGACACACCCCAATAGCCGACAGGACCGGCGCCGACATGGTCGAGTTGCTGGACCGCGGTCAGGACCGCCTGCCATTCCGCGACGGTCTGCCCGGCCAGGAGATCGTGCATGGCGTCGATCAGCGGAGCCGGATCCTCGCCTGCGGCCGCACTGGCCCGGAGCTCGGTCACGATCCGGTTGAACGCCTCGTCTTTCGGCCGCTCGCCGTGGTTGGGCACGTCGATCGCGACGACCGCGAAACCGCCCTCGGCCGCGAAACGGCGCGCGCGGGCCAGGATGCCGGGGGCCTTCTTGTGTTGCCCGCCGCCGTGTCCCATCAGGATCACGGGACGAGTGCCGAGGGCGCCTTCCGGCGTCCACAGCACACCGGGGGTCTCGCCGAGGGTGAAGAGCTGTTCGGTGACGCCGTCCGACGACGTCTGGGACGTGAAGCGCATAGCGTTTCAAGCCTTTCGGGATGCCTTCTGCGGGCGCTCCCTAGGCCATGCGAGGGAGGGAGCCCCGACCTGTCACAGCGTTGATCGGTCTCACCTCCTCGAGTAGCAGCGTTGCACGGCGACGCCGAAGGTATCACAAGACGGCCTCACCCGCGCCGACGAAAACCCCAGGAAGCAGCCGCGTTCATCGGGCCGGAAAGTGCCGGAAAGTGTCGTGAGCGTGTGGTGAAGTGTCCGGTATGGAACCGCGAGGGCGCCCGCGAGCCCCAGCGGCGTGACGGTCGAGGGCGCCCCCGGAGGCGGTCGAGGAGCTGCGGCGCTGCAGCGTCATCGCGACGCAGTGAGGCCGCACAACCGGACGAGGTCGGGGACGAGCTTCCTGAGCATCTCCTCGTCCCGCGGGTCCGAGGGCGCGTACTCGGTGATGCCCAGGCCGACGATCTCGTGCCGGGCGGCCAGGCCGGCGACCGCCTCGGTCAGCGCCTGCGCGGACAGGCCGTCGGGTTCCGGGTAGCCGACCGATGTGATGCCGTCCAGGACGTCAAGGTCTACGTGGATGTAGAGGACCGCGTTCTCGTCGATGGTGGACAGGCCGCCGATGCCTGCCCGCTCGATGTGCTCGGCCTCGGCGGGATCCAGGCAACGCGTTCCGGCCAGGGCGATCTGGTCCGGGCGCAGCGCCGGTGACGGCACCAGGTCGGGCGGGCCCTCGCCCTGGAGCGTGCGAAGGATCATGCCGTGGAAGGCGCCCGACGGGGACGTGGCGGGGGTGTTCATGTCGCCGTGGGCGTCGAACCACACGAGGTTCAGGCGGTCGCCGTACCGCCGCAGCGCGGCCGCGACCGGTTCGAGCTCGACGCCGCAGTCCCCGCCGACCGTGACGACGAAGCCGTCCTGCGGGAGCGCCCGCCGAACCCGTTCGGCGGTCTCGGCCAGGGTGGCGCCGGTGTCCACCCGGATGTGCTCGGCGTCAGGAACCATCGCGGCCAGCCGGGCGGCGCCTTCGACCAGCTTTGGCGCCGTGGGCGACAGCGACCCCTGCCACTGCGGGACCTCAACGACAGTCAGCATCTTGCCCTCCTCGCATCGATTTCTTGTGGCCAGGCGTCAGTGTCGCGTGGTCCAATCGGTAACGTCCACTTAGTATTTCTCCACTGATCTATAAGGGCTTCTTGATGCTGGATCCCACGCGGCTCCGCCTCCTGCGCGAGTTCGCCGAGCACGGCACGATGACCGCCGTGGGTGAGGTCTGCGGCATGACCTCGTCCGCCGTCTCGCAGCAGCTCGCCACCCTGGAGCGTGAGGCCAGGGTGGCGTTGTTCGAGCGTGCCGGGCGCCGCGTCCGCCTCACGGCCGAGGGTCAGCGCCTCGTCCGGCACGCGCACATCGTCCTGAACGCGCTGGACGCCGCGGAAGAAGACCTCCGCTCGGCCACGACCCCCAGAGGGCCCGTCCGGGTGGCCTGTTTCGCCACGGCCGCGGTCCACCGCCTGCTGCCCGCGATAGCCGCCGCCAGAACCCGCCATCCCGGACTCCACGTGATCGTGTACGAGCTCGAGCCCCGGGAGGCGGTCGAGGCGCTCCGCGACGGCGACTGCGACCTCGGGATCACCTTCACCTACAGCCTGATCCCCGAGGACACTCCGCCCGGGGTCTCCCGGCGGCCCCTGGGCGTCGAGCCGATCATGATCGCCCTTCCCGCGGGCCACCCGGCCGCGTCCGGGGCGGTGGATCTGCGCCTGCTGCGCGAGGAGTCATGGATAGCGGGCTCCCAGGGCACCACCGACCACGAGATGCTCAACCGCGCCTGCGCGCTGGCGGGTTTCCGCCCGAACGTCATCCACACGGCCGACGACTACGCGCTCGCCCTCCGCATGGTCCGCGAAGGTCTGGGCGCCGCCCTGGTCCCCGAACTGGTCGCCACGGTGGTCGGCGTCCCCGACGGCGTCGTGCTCCGCCCGGTCTCCACGGTCGAGATCACCCGGACCACCCATGCGCTGGTCCGCACCGTGACCCCGGCTGTCAACGCCGTGCTCGGGCTGCTCGGCGATTGATGCGGGCTGATCGGCGATTGACGCGGCCGTCCGCGGGAAACGGCCAAGGTCCCCGCACGCGCGCGGCTACGAGCAGCTCTGCCGCTGAGCGCGCAGCGCGTCAGAGGAGTTCGCCGGCCCGGCGCAGGCGGCGCTCGCGAAGGGCCAGCAGCGGCGGCAGAGCCAGCTGCACGACGATGTACGCGGCCACGGCGAGCGCCTCCCAGAACCCCGCCGAGCCGATCGCGCTGCCGCCGAGCTGCGTCAGACCCCAGCTCCCCAGCGAGGCGACCAGCGGCAGCACGCCCGTGACGAACATCCAGACCATGGCCGCGATCCCCGCGACGTACGGCACCACGAACCACCGGCCGACCTGGCGATCACGCGCGCTCATCTCGGCCAGCTCGGCCTGCTCGGCCTGGGTGAGCCGGAACAGCGTGGCCTTGGCGGTCAGCCAGGTCGTCCGGTAGAGGTTGTGGCAGCGCAGCGCGTTCGCGAGCAGCGCGTACGAGTCGCTGCGCAGCGGCAGGGCGGCCCACTGCCAGATGATGGCGATGATCTGGGAGAGCACCACGCCGGCGAGGAGATCGTCGAGGAGGCCGGGCGCGTCGAGCAGCCGCAGTCCCAGCGCGACCGCCAGGACCACGCTGTCGATGGCCATTCCGGCCAGGTAGACCCCGTGGCGGCGGTTGCGCGGCACCGTGACGATCTGGGTGAGATCGGTCTCGAAGACGACGTATATGCCCCGATAGCTGACCCGGAAGATCGCCGGCACGCCGATGGCCCGTCCCGCGAGCCAGTGCCACGCCTCGTGCAGGGCGCCGAACACGATGCCGAACAGCAGCCAGCCCAGCACGGACAGGCCGGGGCTGGGCAGGAACCAGGCGTCATCCCAGGAAGGACGCAGATCGGGCCGGATCAGCAGGAGGGAGACGGCGAAGACCGCGGCGGCCCCGTAACACGACCAGGCGGCGGGCCCGAACAGCCGGGCCGCCGATCGGGGGCTGACCCCTTCGATCCACTTGATCTGCCCGCGCGCTCCGCCCGCCTCGGCCGGCGGGTCGAGCAGCCCCGCGGCGGTGAGCCCGTCGACGAAGTCCGTGCCGTCCACCTGCTCGCCCGCGACCTCGCTGGCCCGCGCGGTGGCCTCGTCGAGCGAGCCGGTCTCCTGGAGCGTGGTGACGAAGACCGCGCCCGGCTCCGGCACCGCGACGAAAACGCCCAGCTCGGGGCGGCCGAGAATCCAGGCCTCGCCGTCGAAGGCGACCGTCAGCCGGGCGGCCCGCTCGCGCAGCTCCTCATCGAAGGACGTGGCCATTCTTCTCTCCATGGTCAGGCAGAAAGGGAGGAAGGGGGCCGCACCCCGATCAGGCAGGAGTGCGGCCCCAATGCCGATTCTCAGGAATCGGGCGTGACGAGCTGCGTGAGCCTGGCGTTCTCGACTCGCACGATCTCGATCTTCACAGTGATCACCTCCCTCCGCATACCGAACAGCCGGGGTCGCGTGGCCACTCGGTCTGACTGGTCGCGCAGCCGTGCGCGAAGTCGATGGCGAGTGGCCGACCGGCGTACGCCGGTGGCTCGAAACCAGTCAGGTAGCGCAGCACCTCGAAGGCGCCGAATGCCCCCAGCAGGCCGGCGACCGGCCCGATCCCGCGGTTGGGCTGCGGCCTGCTGACGAAGAGGCGGGTGGCCGCGATGGCCTCGGCGATGGCCGGGTCGTCGGGGTCGGCGAAGTCGGCCGGGTTCGAGGGATCGGCGGGCACGCAGGCGCGGCACGCGCTGACGCCCGGGTTCACCGACCAGACCGTCCCGGTGGTCACCGACATGCCGCCGCGGACGAACGGCACGCCGTTGCGTACGCACGCCTCGTTGACCCAGAGGTCGATCTTGTTCGGCCGGTCGATGCCCGAGGCCACCACGTCGGGGCGGACCCGGCGGATGAGCTCGGCGAGCTGCTCCGCTCCGGCGACGTCGGCCTCGACCCACTCGACCTGGATGGCGGGGTCGAAGGCCCGCACCCACGCCGCGGCGCGCTCGACCTTGCGCGCGCCAATGTCGTCCGCTCGGTAGAGGTACTGCCGGGCGAAGTTGCGCGGTTCCACGGTGTCCCGGTCGAGCAGCGTCATCGCGCCGACGCCGAGCCCGGCGAGGTGCGGGATGGTGTTGGAGTTGAGGCCGCCGGTGCCGAGCACCAGGACGTGTGACTCGCGCAGGCGGCGCTGCAGGTCCTCCCGGCTGCGCTCGAGGCTGCTGAACGACTCGAAGAAGGCCAGGTTGCTGAAGTACCGCTCGGCGTCGGCAGGCTCCAGCCGGTCGAGGCGGTCGCCGTCCTCCAGCAGCCGCTCGGCGTCGAACGCCGCGACGGCGTCCCGTACGTCGGCCACGTCCAGCGACAGCTCGTCCGCGATCTCGGCGACGGTCCTGCCGCCCTCGCTGAGCAGGCCCACGAGCTTCTCCACCGTGCCGTCGGGGTCGGTCAGGATCAGCTGGTCGCGCGGGTCGTAGACCAGCCGCAGCTTGTCCCCGGCCCGCTCCCAGGAGATGCCTTTGAGTCGTGGCCTCATCGGTGCATCAGCCAATCTCTGCGATGGGATGTGGCAACACAGTGGCAGCCGCGCGCATGGATACCGCATGGATCTTGCGAGGAAGGAAAATGATCTCCTTGGAGGGGTACATTAGCGCATCAAAGATCATATTCGTCCCCCTTTGTCACCGGGGGATCGCCACCGCCTTGACCCGGCCGGCGGGCAGCACGGCCGCCAGCACCGCGAGCACGCAGCAGAGGGCGATCACCCCGATGACCGGCTGCCAGGGCACCTCCACCGCGACCGGGCCGGTCAGCTGAAGCAGCGCCGCGTACAGTCCGAGCAGCCCGAGGGCGGTGGCGACGGCGGCGAGGATGACGCCCACCGCCACGATCAGCAGCGCCTCGCCGACGACGTATCGCAGCAGCTGCGCCCGGGTCGCGCCGAGCAGGCGCAGCGCGCCGTGCTCACCCGCCCGGTCGGGGGCCGCCATCAGCAGCGTGTTGACCAGCGCGATCACGGTGTAGCTCAGCATGATGCCGAGCATGGCCAGCAGGCCGAGACGGCTGGCCGAGGCGCGGCGGTCGGCGACAGTCGCGGCCCAGGCGGCCTTGCTCACCGAACGGGCGTTGTGTCCCTTGGCGGCGCGCTCCAACGCCGCCTCGACCTCGGCGGCGGAGGCGCCGGGGCGCGGCTTCACGTAGGCGGCCGAGGGCAGGGCCGACAACGCGTGCGCCGGGGTGACGTAGGCGTCCGCGGCGGAGCCGGCGCCGAGCAGCGCGACGACCGTCAAGGACACCTGGCTGCCGTCGGCCCGCCACAACTTCACCCGCTGCCCGAGGTCCAGCTCCCAGGTCGGAGAGACCGCGATCGTGTCGTCGCGCAGCTCCTTGAGCGATCCGGCGGCCACCGGCACCGACAGTGCGGTCGCGATCGTGGCCGGGTTCACGGCCTCGGCCGGCCGCTTGATGAGCTGGGTCCCCCCGCCTTCGAGCGTGTAGAGGCTGGTCGGGGTCACGGTGGTGACGTCGGTGTCCGGCAGGGCGCGCAGCCGTTCGACGAGTGACCGGTCCAGCCCGGCCACGCCGGAGGGCAGCACCAGGTAGTCGGCGCGTACGGGGGCGGTCTGTGTCGCGGCCTTGGTGGCGTCGGTCATCGCCGCACCGCCGAGCAGGGTGGCGGCGAGGGCGACGGTGACCAGGACCGGCGCGGCCGTGGCGGCGGTCCGTCTCGTCGAGGCGACGGCCCCGGCGGGGACCACGAGCCCGCCCGCGCCGCGCAACCGCCCGAGCGGGGCGGCGAGCAGGTTCGCGACCGGACGGACGAAGGCCGGGGCGAGCAGCCCGACTGCGGCGATGAGCAGCATGACGATGGGCATGAAGGTCTTGTTGTTGGTCGCGCCCGCCGGGTCGGTGACGGCGTTGACGAGCATGCTGATGACCGCGGTGGCGAGCAGGCCGCCACCGGCGATCCAGCGCCCGGGCGTCATGGCCCCCGGTTCCACCGCCGCCTCGCGCAGCGCCTCCGCGGGCCGTACCCGTCCTGCCCGCCAGGCGGCCACCACCACGCCGAGCACGGCGACCAGCAGGCCCGCGCCGAAGGCGACGTAGGAGGGCGCCCGGGAAGTGGCGGGCACCAGCCAGGCGGGCGCCATCTCCAGCGAGCTCAGCAGGTGCAGGATCGGCCGGGCGGCGAGCGGGCCGGTCAGCGCGCCGAGCGCGGAGGCGGTGATCGCGACGAGCAGGGCCTCGCCGTACACCATGCGCCTGACCTGGCCGGTGGTCGCGCCGATGGTGCGGAGCAGGGCGAACTCGCGCTGCCGCTGCCCGACCGCGAAAGCGAAGGTCGAGGAGACCACGAAGATGGCGATGAACCCCGCGAAACCGGCGGCGATGCCGACAATCGTGTTGGCGTTGTTGCGTGCCCGCTCGTCGGCCTCGCGGTACGGGTCGAGCAGCGCCCGGTCCTGGCCGGTCAGCACCTTGACCGTGCTCGAGACCGCGGGCACGCCGGTCCTGGCCGCCGCCTGCGGCGCCTGCATGGCGGCACGGACCTCGGTGACGGGCCGCCAGACGGCCAGCGCGTCGATCCGCGGCGACAGCCGGGCGGCCCGCTCGTCGGTGAAGAACACCGTCGGCTGCGGCCCCGGCGAGGCGACCCCCACCACCCGGTACGGCCGGATCCCCGCCGCCGTCACGACCTGGACCCGCTGGCCCACCCGGGCACCGGCGGTGACCACGATCTCGTCGCCGCCGGCGGGCGCTCGTCCCGAGGACAACCGCTGCGGCGCCGTACGGGCGGCGGACCAGGGCCGGCCGACGGCGGGCGGGCCGCCCGCGAGCTGCGCGGGAAAGATCCGGTCCACCACGGCCCCCGATATGCGCCCCGCCAGCTCGGGAGCCAGCCCCCGCGGCTGGGCCAGCGGAGCGCTGCTCTCGCCGAACGGGCTCTTCACCCCGAGCCGCTCGTCGGCCACGACCACGACGGGCGTGGCAGCGTACCGCTGCGGTGCCCGGTCGGGCGAGGAGATGCTGGAGGCCAGCACCTGGCCGAGCGCGGCCATCAGGGCCGCGCCGAGCGCCAGGGCGACGAACGTACCGGCGAAGGACAGCCACCGGACGCGCAGCGTGGACCAGGCGATCCTCAGCATGACGCCTCCAGCTGCAGCATCCGGGTCGCGACCTGCTCGGCGGCGGGATCATGGAGTTCGCCGTACACCCGGCCGTCGGCCAGGAACACCACGCGGTCGGCGTACGAGGCGGCCACGGGGTCGTGGGTGACCATGATGATGGTGTGTGCCTGCCGGTCGACCAGGTCGCGCATCAGGCGCAGCACCTCACGGCTGGTGTTGGCGTCCAGGGCGCCGGTGGGCTCGTCGGCGAACAGCACGGCCGGCCGGGTGACGAGGGCGCGGGCGATGGCGACGCGCTGCTGCTGGCCGCCGGACATCTCGGCGGGCCGGTGGTGCAGGCGCCCGGCCAGGCCCACCGCGGCCAGGCTCTGGCGCACCTGCTGGGCGTCGGGCCGGCGGCCGGCCAGACGCAGCGGCAGGGCGACGTTCTGGGCGGCGGTGAGCGACGGCAGCAGGTTGAAGGACTGGAACACGAACCCGATGCGGTCGCGCCGCAGCAGGGTCAGTTTCCTGTCGTTGAGCGTCGCCAGGTCCCGGCCGTCCACCGTCACCCGTCCCGAGCTCGGCCGGTCGAGCCCGGCGGCGCACTGCAGCAGGGTCGACTTGCCCGATCCCGACGGTCCCATCACGGCGGTGAACGTGCCGGCGCCGAAGCCGATCGACACGTCGTCGAGCGCCGTGACGCCGTGTGCGTAGTGTTTGGTGACCGAGGTCAGGTTGACCGCTTGGGTGGGATTCATGGACGACGACGCTAGGAAAGCCGGCATCCGACCGGTACCGGACAAGTGACTAGGATTCCTCCCGTGCTTCTGGGGCGGGAGTCTGAACAGCTGGCCATCGACGTGCTGCTCGACGAGGCCCGTGCCGGACGCTCAGGCGTGCTGGTGATCAGGGGTGAGCCGGGCATCGGCAAGACCTCGCTCCTGGCGTACGCCGAGGAACGCGCGCGGGACATGCGGGTGCTGCGGGGGCTGGGCGTCGAGACCGAGGCCGACATCCCGTACGCCTCGCTCCACCTGCTCCTGCGCGGCGGGCTCGACCGCCTTGGCGCGCTGCCGGAACCCCAGGGGGCGGCGCTGGCGGGCGCCCTGGGCCTGGCGCCCGCGAGAGCCGACGACCGCTTCCATCTCGGCGTGGCCGTGCTGTCGTTGCTGGCGGAGCTGGCCGAGGACCGGCCGCTGTTGTGCCTGGTCGACGACGCGCACTGGCTGGATCAGGCGTCGGCGCGCGCGTTGCGCTTCGCCGCGCACCGGTTGCACGCGGAGGGCGTCGTGCTGCTGTTCGGCGCGCGCGACGGCTTCGACCCTGGGGGCCTGCCGGAGCGGCGGCTGAGTGGTCTGGACGACCGGAGCGCCGCGCAGATGCTCGCCGGCGCCGCACCCGGTCTCACCGGCCCGATGCGCCTGAAGATCATCGAGGAGAGCGCCGGCAATCCGCTCGCGCTGCTCGAGCTGCCGCGCACCGTCGACCTGCCGTTCTACGACCGCAGCCCGCTGCCGCTGCCGGAGCGCCTGCGGCTTGCCTACGCCGCCCGCATCGGCCGCCTGCCGCCGGACGCCCAGACCGCGCTGCTGGTCACCGCGCTGGCGGACGGCGGCGACCTCAACATGATCACGAGTGCGTTCGCCGAGCTCGGCATCGAACCCGCGGCCCTGGGAGCGGCCGAACGCGCCGGGCTGGTCACGATCGCCGGGTGGCACGTCAGGTTCGCCCATCCGCTCATGCGGGCGGCTGCCTTCCAGCTCAGCACGTACGACCTGCGTCTTGAGGTGCACCGGATCCTGGCCGGGCTGCTGGCCGGCCAGCCCGACCGGCAGGCCTGGCATCTGGCCGCCGCCGCGACGGGCCCGGACGAGACGGCCGCGCGAGCCCTGGAGGACATGGCCCGCCGGGCCGGCGAGCGCGGCGCGAGTGTCAGCGCCTGTGCGGCGTTCGAGCGGGCGGCCGAGCTGAGCGAGGATCCGCGGCTCAAGGGGCGGCGGCTGCTCTCGGCCGCCGTGCACGCCACCGAGGCGGGGCAGCTGCAACGGGCCCAGCAGCTCGTGGACGCCGCCGTCGCGCTCGTGCCGGCCGCGTCGGCCCGTACCACGCTCCCCAAGCTGCGGGCCAGGATCGCCCTCGGCCAGGGCGCCCCGCACCTGGCCCATGATCTGCTGCTCAAAGGAGCAGCGGACGTGGCCGGCGACGACCGCGGCGCCGCGGGCCTGATGCTGGTCGAAGCGGCGCGCAACGCCAACCGGCTCGGCGACGCGGACCGGCTCATCGAGGCGGCGGCCCGTCTGCGCGAGCTGGACCTGCGCCCTCAAGACGATCTCGACCTCGCCAGGCAGGCCGCCCTGGGCATGGCGCTGCTGCTGACCGAAGGCCCCGCCGCGGCTCTGCCGGTCATGCGGGAGCTGGTGTCCAAGGGCAGCCGGATCACCCTGGACATGCACTCACGCCGGATCAACGCCTCGTACTTCGCCCTCCAAACCGGGGATTTCCAGGCCGCGTGGGAGATCGCGCGCGCCGCCGCGGACGAATGCCGGGCCAACGGCGAGATCGGCAAGCTCACCGTGCTCCACATCACGCTCGCGACCAGCGAGATCTTCCTCGGCAGGTTCTCGGACGCCGCGGCCACCGCGAGCGAGGGCCTGCGGCTGACCGCCGAGACCGGCGGGCCGAGCCGGGCCGGCTGCATGCACGGCATGCTGGCCTGGATCGCCGCCGCCCGAGGCGATGCGGACCGGTGCGCCGAGCTGGCCGCCGCGTCGCATGAGCACTACGACGCCAACGGGATCGTCAACGGCCTGGCCTGGGCGCAGTGGGCCCAGGCCCTGCTCGATCTGGGCCGGGGCCGCTTCGCCGAGGCGCTGGACCGGCTGGAGACGGCCGTGGCAGGTCCGGTGCGCCACCAGTTCCAGGCCGTTCACCTCGCCCCCGACCAGATCGAGGCCGCCGCCCGGCTCGGTCTGCCCGCCGACCTGCCGCTACGCCGCTACGAGGCCTGGGCGCAGGCCTCCGGCCAGACCTGGGCCGAGGCCGTCCTGCACCGCTGCCTGGCCCTGCTCGAACCCGACGGGGAACGGGCACACGACCATTTCCGCACCGCCGTACGGCTGCACGCCGGCGACGGCCGTCCCTGGGAGTCGGCGCGCACCGCGCTCGTCTACGGCGAGCGCCTGCGCAGGGAGCGGCACAAGAGCGCGGCCCGCGCCCAGCTGCGTGCCGCGCTCGAGATCTTCCAGCGCCTGGACGCGCGGCCCTGGGCGGAGCGCGCCAGAAACGAGCTGCGCGCCGCTGGTGACACCGGTCCCGCCGCCGCCGGCAACGATGCCATGTCGGCGCTCTCCCCGCAGGAGCTGCAGATCGTCCGCCTGGCCGCGGCGGGCCGCACCAACAAGGAGATCGGCGCGCAGCTCTTCCTCAGCCCCAAGACGGTCAGCTACCACCTCTATCGGGCATTTCCCAAGCTCAACGTGACCAGCCGGGCTCAGCTGGCCGGCCTCGGCCTGGCGTAAGGACGTCGCCACCGTGGGTATTCTGGGCGGTTCGGCCGGTATGTCCCGGGAGCACCAGCGTGACTGATCTTGAATCGCGGCGGCTGAGCACGCCCGACACCGCCGTCCTCAGGGCGGTGGAGGCCGCCGTGCCCGGCATCGCCCGCACGCGGGCGAGCGACCGGCTCGGCATGGCGCACGACGCCTCGCACTACCTGCTCACCCCGCAGGCCGTGCTGGTGCCCGAGAGCGCCGAGCAGGTGGCGGCGTTGCTGCGCGCCGGCCTGCCGCTGACCTTCCGCTCTGGCGGCACCAGCCTGAGCGGGCAGGGCGTGAGCGAGCACCTGCTGGTCGACACCCGCCGGCACTTCCGCGGCATCGAGGTGCTCGACGACGGGGCGCGGGTGCGCGTACAGCCGGGCGCGGTGCTGCGGCAGGTCAACGCCCGGCTCGCCCCGTACGGCCGCAAGCTGGGGCCGGACCCGGCCAGCGAGTCGGCGTGCACGATCGGCGGGGTCGTCGCGAACAACTCCAGCGGCATGACCTGCGGCACGCACGCCAACACGTACCGGACACTGGAGTCGATGACCTTGGTGCTGCCCAGCGGCACCGTGATCGACACCGGCGCCCCCGACGCCGAGGAACGGCTGCGCGCCCTGGAGCCCGGCCTCGCCGAGGGCCTCGAACGGCTGCGCGACCGCGTGCGCGGCAACCCCGGCTCGGTGCGCCGCGTCACCGCCCAGTTCTCGCTCAAGAACACCATGGGCTACGGCCTCAACAGCTTCCTCGACCACGACTCCCCCGCGCAGATCCTCGCCCACCTGATCATCGGCAGCGAGGGCACGCTGGGTTTCGTCGCCGAAGCGGTGCTGCGCACGGTCCCCGCCCATCCCCTGGCCGCCACCGGGCTGCTCGTCTTCCCCACGCTGCGGCAGGCGATGGCGGCGATGCCCGACCTGGTCGCCGCCGAGCCCGCCGCCGTCGAGCTGCTGGACGCCGAGTCCCTGCGCGTGGCCCAGACCGACCCGAAGGCCGACGACGTCCTACGTACGCTCACCGTGGCCGAGCACGCCGCGCTCCTGGTGGAGTGGCAGGAATCCGGCGCCGACCGGCTCGTTGAGCGCGAACGCGCCGCCGAGCAGCTCTTCTCCGGGCTGGCGCTGGCCGCCCCCGCCCGCCTCAGCAGGGACGCCGGCGGCCGGGCCGCGCTGTGGCACATCCGCAAGGGCCTGTACGCCTCCGTCGCCGGCGCCCGCCCCAGCGGCACCACCGCCCTCCTGGAGGACGTCGCCGTGCCGGTGCCCGCCCTGGCCGGCCTCTGCGACGAGCTGACCGGCCTGTTCGCCAAGCACCGGTACGAGCGCAGCGTCATCTTCGGCCACGCCAAGGACGGCAACCTGCACTTCATGCTCAACGAGCGCTTCGACACGGACCTGCAGCGCTACGCCGACTTCACCGAGGACATGGTCGAGGCCGTCCTCGACCGGGGCGGCACGCTCAAGGCCGAGCACGGCACCGGCCGCGTCATGGCCCCCTTCGTCCGCCGCCAGTACGGCGAGGAGCTGTACGAGGTGATGCGCGAGGTCAAGCGCCTGTGCGACCCCGCGGGCACGCTCAACCCCGGCGTCGTCCTCACCGACGACCCGAACGCGCACCTGCGTGACCTCAAGGCGGTCGTCACTGTCGAGCCCGAGGTCGACCGGTGCGTCGAGTGCGGCTACTGCGAGCCCGTCTGCCCCAGCCGCGACCTCACCACCACCCCGCGCCAGCGCATCGTGCTGCGCCGCGAGCTGGCCGCCGCCCAGGAGGCCGGCGACCACGCGCTCGCCCGGCGGTTGGAGGAGGAGTACGGCTACGACGCGGTCGACACCTGCGCCGTGGACGGCATGTGCGCCACCGCCTGCCCCGTCCTCATCAACACCGGCGACCTGACCAAACGCCTGCGCGCCGAGCGGCACGGGAGCCTGGCGCAGAAGGGCTGGAAGACGGCCGCCCGCCACTGGGACGGGGTCACCCGGGCGATGAACCTGGCCCTGGACACCGCGGCCGCGGCCCCGCCCCGGCTGGCCGAGGGCGCCAGCCGATCCGCCCGCGCCGTCACCGGCCCCGACACGGTCCCCCAGTGGACCCGCGACCTGCCCCGCGGCGGCACCCGCCGCCGCCCCGCCCCGGCCGCCGGAGCCGACGCCGTCTACGTCCCGTCCTGCCTGAACACGCTGTTCGCCCCCACCGAGGGCGGGCCAGGCGTCATGACCGCGTTCCGCCGTCTGGCCGAGCGCGCCGGCCTGCGGCTGCATGTCCCGGCGGGGATCGGGAGCCTGTGCTGCGGCACGCCCTGGTCGTCGAAGGGCTACACCGACGGCTACGCGGCCATGGGCCACCGCGTCCGCGACAGCCTGCTGGCGGCGACCGACGGCGGCCGCATCCCGATCGTCAGCGACGCCGCCTCCTGCACCGAGGGCTTCGACCGCCTCGTCCCCGGCCTCGAGGTGGCCGACGCGGTCGCCTTCACGGCGGAGCACATCCTGCCCCGCCTGCCGGACGCCCGCCGCCTGCCCTCCCTGGCCCTGCATCCCACCTGCTCCTCCACCCGTCTCGGGCTGGAGGCCGCCATCACGCGGATCGCCGAGGCCGTCGCCGAGCAGGTCGTGGTCCCCGACGGCTGGCAGTGCTGCGCCTTCGCCGGCGACCGCGGCCTGCTGCATCCGGAGCTGACCGCCTCGGCCACCCGCGCCGAGGCCGCGTCCGTGGCAGCCGGGGACTTCGCCGCGCACGCCTCGCTCAACCGCACCTGCGAGCTCGGCCTGACCCGCGCCACCGGCCGGCCGTACCACCACCTGCTGGAGCTCCTCGACCAGGTCACCGCCTGACGACGCATCCGGCGAAAGTTCACCCGCCCGGCGGGGCGGTGCTGCCGCGGACGACGAGCTCGGGAGTGGGAGCCTGCACCGCCCGGGGCTCCGGGCGCTCGGCCATCACGTGGAGCAGCTCGGTCGCCGTCAGCATGCCGAGCGCGTACGTGTCGCGCGTCAGTGCGGTGATCGGCGGATGCGGCAGCTGCGTGAGGATGGAGTCGTCGAAGGACACGATGGACACGTCACCGGGGACCGACACGGCCATCTCCGTGGCCACGCCGAGGCCCGCGGCGGCCATGACGTCGCTGTCGTAGATGATCGCCGTGCACCGCGGCCTCGCCTCCAGCAGGCGGCGGGTGGCCGACGCGCCCTGGGTGTCGGAGTAGTCGGTCGCCACGCTGGCGATGTCGATGCCGAGCGTCTCCCGCGCGTCGCCGATGGCCCGCATGCGGCGCCGCGTGTGCTGGTAGGAGGGGATGCCGCTGACATGGCCGATGAAGCGGTGGCCGAGCCCCGTGAGGTACCGGCGTTGGACAGGCGGGACTGCAGGCCGGACGGGATGCTCAACCTGCCCACCCCGGATACACCAACGCCCGCCCACGCGAACGGGGTGCGCTCGCTGGGCTGCATCTTCTTCTCCGACAACGACCGCGGCGACCAGACCGGAATGCGGGCCAGTGCTCCCGCCTTCAGGCGGGATGGTGAAGGCCCGCGCGTGAGTGCCTTCGGGGGCGCGAGCGTACACTAACCGAACGCCTTGCAACATCTCAACCACGCACAGTAAGGTTCTCGTGATCGAACGTTCAAGCGACAGCCAAGCTGGGCGTGAGGTCACTGTCAGGTTTCATCGGTATAACCAGGCCGCCGGAACGGCGGTGCCAGCGCGTGGAGACTTGGGGTTGTCTGGGTCTGTGAAGCGCGAACCCCCGCGCCTCCGGGTGACGGGAAGAATCTCCACGATTCATTCATCGTGGAGAGGAGTTCAAAAGACGGACCTGCAGATCAACAAAGGCTCGACCCTTGAACTGACCTACAACAAGCCCTCGGCTAGTGACGACTCCGAACTCCGGCTCGGCGTCGTCCTCGCCTCCGACCCGGAGCGGCGAGTAGGGCCCGGCAGCGGTAGCTTGCGTGACCAGGCCGGGCCCGTAGGGAGCGCGACCATGAGCACAGCCAAGGTGATCCAGGTCCCGCTGACCGGCACGGGCGAGCGCACCACGGCCACGTCCGGGACGATCAGGCTGGTGGCGGTCGGCCCGGACGGGTCGGAGAGCCCGGCGGCGACCGCCTCGTTCGCCCTGTCCACGGCGCCGGGCGCCGTACATCATCCGCGGCCGCACCACACGGGCCGCCGAGACGGTGACCATGTCCGGCTCCGCCGGCAAGGTGGTCGCGATCCTGGAGGACTACGCCGGCAACAAGGCCACGACGGTGCTGCGCGGCAACTGATCGCGAATATACGGAGGCGCCGCGGCAGTCATGACCGATGACGGCCGCGGCGCCCCGTGTCGCCGCCCCGCCGGGAAGTTATGATCCGCAAATATACTCTCGGTGTATAGTCGGGCGGCATGAGCGTCCCTCTTGCGCTGCTCGGCCTCCTCGAACGGCAGCCGAGTCACGGCTACGACCTGAAACGCGACTACGACACCTACTTCGGCAGGGGCAAACCGCTGCCGTTCGGCCAGGTGTACTCCACGCTCTCCCGCCTGGCCAGGGACGGCAAGGTCACCGCCGGGGAGAGCGAGCCCGGCGACGGACCGGACCGCAAGCGCTATGCCATCACCCCGGTCGGCAAGGACGAGGTCGAGGCGTGGCTGGCCGAGCCGGTCGCGGCCGAGCCGTACCTGCAGACGGTGTTCTTCACCAAGGTCGTGCTGGCGCTGATGCTGGGCCGCGACGCGGCGGGCTATCTGGACGCCCAGCGCGCGACGCATCTGCGACGCATGCGGGAGCTGACCGAGATCAGGCGCGAAGGCACGCTGGTCGACACGCTCCTCGCCGACCATGCCCTCTTCCGCCTCGAGGCCGACCTGCGGTGGATCGACGTCACCCAAGCCCGGCTGGGGGCGCTGGCGGAAACGGTGCGCGAGCGATGATCGTCAACGCTCTGCTGCGGGCCGAGGGGATCAGCCGCTCCTACGGCAACACGCCGGCGCTGCGGGAGGCCAGCCTGTCGGTGACCGCGGGCGAGGTGCTGGCCGTCATGGGACCCAGCGGTTCCGGCAAGTCGACGCTGCTGCACTGCCTGGCCGGGATCTTCACCCCGGACAGCGGCGAGGTGTGGTTCGACGGGCGGCGGCTCGACACGCTGGACGACGGCCGCCGCAGCGAGCTGCGCCGCACCGCCTTCGGCTTCGTCTTCCAGTTCGGTCAGCTCGTGCCCGAGCTGACCGTCGCCGACAACGTGGCACTGCCGCTGCTGCTCGGCCGTGCCAAGCGCAAGCACGCCTACGCGCGGGCCGCCTCCTGGCTGGAGCGGCTGGAGCTGGCCGGGCTCGGCGGACGGCGTACCGCGGAGCTGTCCGGCGGGCAGGCGCAGCGGGTGGCCATCGCCAGAGCGCTGGTGACGCAGCCGCGGGTCGTCTTCGCCGACGAGCCGACCGGCGCGCTCGACTCGCTCACCGGCGAGCACGTGATGGACCTGCTGGTTCACCTGGCCCGCGAAGAGGGCGCCACCGTGATCGTGGTGACGCACGACGCCCGGGTGGCCGCCTGCGCCGACCGCGAGGTCGTCGTGCGCGACGGCAAGGTGACCGACCCGTACGCCGGCGGGGTGCTCCGATGATCCTGCTGGGGCTGCGCTTATCGCTGCGCAGCGGCAGGGAGACCGCGGCCCGGCTGGCGCTGATCGTGGCCGGGGTGGCGGTCGGCGTCGCGGTGCTGCTGGCCACGCTGTCGCTGTTCAACGCCTTCCAGGCCACCGGCGAGCGCCCCTGCTGGGAGTGCACCAGCGGCTCGGCGCCCAGCGGCTGGGCCCTGGACGTCACCGCCGACGGCGCGCTGTGGAACTTCCGCGAGGACTACTACGCGGGCCGGACGATCACCAGGCTCGACGCCGCCGCGCTCGGCGTCCGGGCGCCGGTCATCCCCGGCCTGTCCCGCATGCCCGGCCCCGGCCAGTACTACGCCTCACCCGCGCTGGCCAGGCTGCTGGACTCGGCGCCGCGCGAGCAGCTGGCCGACCGCTTCCCCGGCACGCGCGCGGGCATGATCGGCCAGGCGGCGCTGTCCGGGCCCGACGAGCTGGTCATCGTGGTGGGCGGGACACCGCAGGAGGTCGCCGCCATGATCGGCACCCGGCAGGTCGACACGGTCGCCACCGAGCCGGCGCTCGACGACAGCGCGGACGTCTACCGGTTCGGGTTCGGCATCGCCGCCATCGGGCTGATCGTCCCGGTGCTGGTGCTGGTGGGCACCGCCACCCGGCTGGCGGCCGCCCGCCGCGAGGCCCGCTTCGCGGCGATCAGGCTGGTCGGCGCCACCTCACGCCAGATCAACATCCTCGCCGCGGTGGACGCCGCACTGGGCGCGCTGCTCGGCGCGCTGGCCGGCGTCGCGCTCTTCCAGCTGGTACGGCCCGCCGTGGCCGGCATCAGGATCACCGGTTCGCGCTTCTTCCCCGAACTGGCCGTCCCGAGCCCCTGGCAGTACGCGGCCGTGCTCGCCTGCGTGCCGCTCGTCGCGGCGGGCGCCGCCCTGTGGTCGCTGCGCCGGGTGCGGATCTCACCGCTCGGCGTGGCCAGGAAGGCCGCCCCGCCGCCGCCGAGGGCGTGGCGGGTGATCCCGCTCCTCGCCGGGCTGGGCCTGTTCGCGGGCCCGGCGATCCAGAACGGCAAACCCGACACCCTGCTGGCCAATGCCGGGATCGCGCTCATCATGGCCGGGCTCGTGCTGGCCGGGCCGTGGCTGACGATGCTCGCCGCGCGCCTGACCGCCCGGCTGACCCGCGGCGCGGCGACGCTGCTGGCCGCGCAGCGCCTGGCCGCCGACCCGAAGACCGCGTTCAGGTCGGTGAGCGGGCTGGTGCTGGCGGTGTTCATCGGGACGACGATCGCGGCCCTCGTGCCGGCGGTGGTCACGGGCCAGCGGGCCGTGGCCGGCGGCACACTCAACGGCGTGCTGGGCGCCACGTTCTACCGGCCGGGCATCGAGGGCCTGTCACCGCGGGCGGGGGCGGACCTGCTGGCCCGGCTGCGCGCCCACCCCGGCGTGGAGGTGCTGGCGATCTACGCCAGGGCGGACCTGGAGCAGCTCCGCCCGTCGCCTGACGGGCCGCCGCCGGCGACCTCCGTCGTCGAGTGCTCGAGCCTGGCCCGCTTCCCCGTGCTCGGCCAGTGCCCCGCGGGCGCGCAGGCCGTGATGGGCCGTTTCGACCGTGTCGTGGGCGCCGACAACCCCCTCACCATCGACAGGCTCCTCCCGCTGGCGGGACCTGCCAGCCGGCCCGCCTCCGCCTCCGGGCTCGAGCTCAGAGCCGTCATGGTCCGCGCGGGCGACGCGGCGACGCTGGAGCGGCTGCGTACCCTGCTGGCCGGCCACGCCGCCGTGGCGCCGATGACCTTCGCCGAGGTCGCCCAGGTCAGGGCGGACCTGTACACCCGGGCGGAGAGCATCGCGCTGGCCATGGTCGCGCTCACCCTGGTCGCGGGCGGCTGCAGCCTCGTGGTGGCGGTCGGCGGCGGCCTGGTGGAGCGCAGGCAGGCGTTCACGCTGCTGCGGCTGGCCGGCACGCCCACGCGGACCCTGGCCGCGGTGGTGCTGCTGGAGTCGGCGCTGCCGCTCGTCCTGGCCGCCGTGCTCGCCGCCGGCGCCGGCTTCGGCGTGGCCGAGCCGCTCATCGGCCAGCTCGCGATGAAGGGCGCCTCCCTGGCGATGCCAGGGCCGGTCTACTTCGCCTCGCTCGGCGGCGGTCTGGCCGCCTCCCTCCTGGTGATCCTCACCGCCCTCCCGCTGCTCAGGCGCATGACCGCGCCCGACAACGCGCGTTTCGAATAGGAGTTGCGATGAAGCTCAAGCTGAGAACGGCCGTGCTGATCGCGCTGGCCCTGGTCGCCGCCGTCGCGGTGGCGGTGCGCACCGACGCGCCCGCCCTTGCCGGCGACGGCCGCTACTCCGCCGAGATCCGGCGCACCGAGTACGGCCTCCCCCACGTGTCCGCCAGGGACTACGGCGGGCTCGGCTTCGGGTACGGCTACGCCTTCGCGCAGGACAACCTCTGCGTGCTCGCCTCATGGGTGGTGACGCTGCGGGGCGAGCGGTCCAGGCACTTCGGGCCTCAGGCGACGTCCGACGACCCGGTCCGCCCGGTCACCAACCTGGTCAGCGACGTCTACCACAAGAGCGTCGCCGCCTCCGGCGTCGTGCCGCGCCTGCTGGCCCAGCGAACGCCGCTGGGCCCGAGCGACGAGCTGCGCCGGCTCGTCGACGGCTACGTCGCCGGGTACAACCGCTACCTGCAGGAGACCGGGGTGGCGAACCTGCCGGATCCCACCTGCCGGGGCAAGGCCTGGGTGGGCCCCATCACCGCCACCGACATGTGGAACAACCTCCTCGACCTCAACCGTATGGCCGGCATCGCCGGGATGAAGGAGTACGTCGTCGGGGAAGCCGAGGCCGAGGGGCCGGAGCGCGGGCCGGCGCCGGGCAGCAACGCCTGGGCGCTCGGCCGCCGGGCGACCCGCGACGGCCACGGCATGGTGCTGGCCGACCCGCACTTCCCCTGGAACGGGATCCGCCGCTTCTACCAGGTGCACCTGACCATCCCCGGCGTGCTCGACGTCTCCGGCGCCAGCCTGTACGGCACGCCGGTCGTCCAGATCGGGCACAACGCGACCGTGGCCTGGGCCCACACCGTCTCCCACGCCCAGCGCTTCAACCTCTACCAGCTCGATCTCGTGGACCCCACCAGCTATCTGGTGGACGGCCGGGCCGAGCCGATGGGCCGCCAGGAGGTGCAGGTCACCCTGCAGGACGGCACCGTCGTGGACCACACGCTCTACACCTCGCGCTACGGCCCGGTGCTGGCGGCCGGGCAGACCGACAAGGTCGCCTACGCGCTGGCCGACTCCAACGCCGCCAACCTGCGCGCGGCCGACGAGTGGCTGGCGATGGCCAGGGCGCGGGACCTCACCCAGCTGCGTGCGGCCCAGAGCACGCATCAGGGCATGGCGTTCGTCCACACGCTCGCCACCGACGTCAGCGGAACCGCCTACTTCGCCGACACCTCGATGGTCCCCCACGTCACCGACGCGCAGGCGGAGCGCTGCGGCAAGCCCTCCCCCATTCCTGGCCTGGAGGAGTACGTCCTGGACGGCTCGACCTCCGCGTGCCTGTGGGGCAAGGACCGCGACGCCGTCGTGCCCGGCATCTTCGGACCGGCCAGCCAGCCGAGGCTGGTCCGCGCCGACTACGTGGCCAACTCCAACAACACCTTCTGGATGACGAACCCGTCCGCGCCGCTGACCGGCTACCCGCGCGTGTGGGGCAAGGCGCGTACCGACCTGGAGCCGCGCCCCCGCGTCAGCCTGGACATGATCGCCCAGCGGCTGTCCGGGGCCGACGGGCTCGGCAAACCCGGCTTCACCTTGGAGACGCTGCAGGCCACCACACGGTCCAAGCGCAACTACACCTTCGAGCTCATGCGCCAGGACCTGCTGAAGCTGTGCCGTACCAGCCCCGAGCTGACCTCGTCCGACGGCAAGCAGGTGAACGTGGGCGAGGCCTGCCGGACGCTGAGGGACTGGGACGGGCGCGCCACGCTGGACGGCCAGGGGGCCGTCCTGTGGCGCGAGTTCTTCACCCGCCTGGGCCGTCCCACCAGGCCAGGGGACCCCGTTTACAGCCCGTGGCGGGTGCCGTTCGATCCCGCGCGTCCGCTGACCACGCCCCGCGGGCTCAAGCACGACGACCCGGTGGTGCGGCAGGCCCTGGCTGACGCCGTGCTCTACTTCCAGACCAACGGCATCCCCCTGACGCTCGCCCCTGGCCAGGCGCAGCGCTACGCCTCGATCCCGATTCCCGGCTGCACCGAAGGCGAGGGCTGCTTCGACCGGGTACGCATGCGTGGCCGGCTCGGCGCCGACGGACGCTACCCGGAGGTGGACACCGGCTCCAGCTTCATGATGGCCGTCGAGCTCACCCCGGGCGGTCCCCGTACTCGCACCATCCTGACCTATTCGCTCTCCGCCAATCCCAGCTCGCCCCACCACACCGACCAGACGGTCCTGTTCTCGCGCGGCCAGTGGGTCACCGAGCGTTTCACCGAAGCCGAGATCGCCGCCGACCCGCGTCTGACGACGACCACGGTGCGCGGGTAGGAGCCGGGCGGTCACAGTTCGCCGCGGCGCCAGGCTTCGGCCTCGGCGTTCAGGGCGTCCTCGTCCGGCTTCGGCGGCCGTGCCCGCTCGACCCAGCGCAGCAGGTACCCCGCGAGCTGAGCCGCGTCCTCCGGTCGCGCGGACCCGTGGACGGTGAAGTACGTGACGATCGGGCCGGTGAGGGGGTCGCCCGCGTCGCAGCGGGCGCAGACGAGGACTTCGCTGGTGCCCCGGACCTGGCTCCCCGACGCGTTCGTCCAGGTGTGCTGGAGGCGGAGGGCGGCGAGGACGTCGCCGGTGCGGCAGCGCGGGCAGGTCCGGTCGCGGATCATGATCCGCCGATCGCGCCCGCGCCGAACAGCGCCTTGACGTCGCCGTAGAACGCCGGCTCCGCGGTGACCTGGAAGGGCTGGAGGTTCAGCAGCACGCTCTTGGCGCCGTGGCGGTGCACGCGCACGTGGACGGGCGCCCGCCCGGGATGGGTGGTCAGGATGTGCTTGAACTCCTGAACGAGTCGCGGGATCAGCTGGGTCTCCTGGATCGAGATCACCACGGGCGGCTCGGTGTCCGCCCGGGAGACGTCGAGGAGGGCGATCTCCTCGCCGTAGACGCTCATCGTCTCGTCGCGTACGTTGATCCGTCCCCGCACCGAGATCACGCGGTCCTGGACCAGCGCTTCCCCGTACAGGGTGTACGGCTTGGGGAAGATGAGGCATTCCACGGCGGCGTCGTGGTCTTCGAGGGTGACGATCGCCCACGGGCTGCCCTGCTTGGTGACCTTGCGTTGCAGACCGGAGATGATGCCACTGATCCGGGTCGCGCCGTCCTGCCGCCCGGAGGCCAGCAGGTCGGCGATGGTGGTGTCGCGGTTGGCGTCCAGGACGCGTTCGGCGCCGTCGAGTGGGTGGCTGGAGACGTACAGGCCGAGCATCTCGCGTTCGAAGGCCAGCAGCGTGGCCTTGTCCCACTCCTCGCCGGGGATCGCGCCGGGAATCATGATCGAGAATGCGCCGCTCTGGCCGGGCTCCCCGAACAGCGAGTCCTGGCCGCGGGCCTCGTTCCGCTTGACGTCGATGACGGCGTCGACGGCCTGCTCGTGGACCGCGACCAGGGCCTTGCGGCGATGCCCCAGGCTGTCGAAGGCGCCTGCCTTGGCCAGCGACTCGATGACGCGCTTGTTGCAGACGACGGTCGGCACCTTGGCGAGGAAGTCGTTGAAGTCGGTGTAGCGGCCTCGGTCCTCCCGGGTGGTGACGATGGCGTCCACGACGCCGGCTCCGACGTTGCGTACGGCGCCCAGCCCGAAGCGGATGTCGGAGCCGACGGCGGCGAAGTCCAGCTGGCTGGCGTTGACGTCGGGCGGCAGCACCTTGATGCCCAGGCGCCGGCAGTCGGCCAGGTAGACGGCCATCTTGTCCTTGTCGTCGCCGACGGAGGTGAGCAGCGCGGCCAGATACTCGCAGGGGTGGTTGGCCTTGAGGTAGGCGGTCCAGTAGGAGACCAGGCCGTAGCCGGCGGTGTGCGACTTGTTGAAGCCGTAGCCGCTGAAGGGGACCAGGACGTCCCAGATCGCCTTGATCGCCGCCTCGCCGAAGCCGCGCTCGCGCATGCCGGCGGAGAAGCGGTCCCATTCGGCGTCCAGGACCTCCTTCTTCTTCTTGCCCATGGCGCGGCGCAGCATGTCGGCGGCGCCGAGGGAGTACCCGGCGAGCTGCTGGGCGATGGCCATGACCTGCTCCTGGAAGACGACCAGGTGGTAGGTGTCGCCCAGGATGGGCTCGAGCACCTCCTCGAGCTCGGGATGGATCGGCTCGACCGGCTGCTTGCCGGTCTTGCGCAGCGCGTAGTTGGTGTGGGCGTTCATCTCCATCGGGCCGGGCCGGTAGAGCGCGTTCACCGCGGCGATGTCGGTGAACGTGGTGGGCTGCATCAGTTTCAGCAGCACCCGCATGCCGCCGCCGTCCAGCTGGAAGACCCCGAGCGTGTCACCGCGCGCCAGCAGTTCGTACGTCCTGGCGTCGTCGGTCGGGACGTCGAAGATGTCGATGTCGATGCCCTTGTTGGCGCGGACGCCCGCGATCGCGTCGCCGATCACGGTGAGGTTGCGCAGGCCGAGGAAGTCCATCTTCAGCAGGCCCATGTCCTCTGCCTGGGTGAAGGGGAAGGCGGTGATGACCGGGCCGTCGGCCTTCGGCTTGGCCAGCGGGATCACGTCGACCAAGGGCTCGGCGGAGAGGATCACGCCGGCCGCGTGGATGCCGGTGCCGCGGGTGAGGCCCTCGATGCCGGTCGCCGTGTCGAGCACCCTTTTGACGTCGGGGTCCTGCTCGTACATCTGGCGCAGCTCGGCCGCCTCGCCGTGGCGGGGGTGGTGCTCGTCGTGGATGGCGGCCAGCGGGATCTCCTTGCCGCCGGCCGCCGCCGGGAACGCCTTGGTGATGCGATCGCCCAGGGCGTAGGGCAGGCCCAGCACGCGGCAGGAGTCCTTGATGGCGGCCTTGGCCTTGATGGTGCCGAAGGTGACGATCTGGCAGACCCGGTCCTCGCCGTACTTGCGGCTGACGTAGTCGATCATCTCGTCGCGCCGGCGGTCGTCGAAGTCGAGATCGACGTCCGGCATGGTGATGCGCTCGGGGTTGAGGAAGCGCTCGAAGATCAGCTTGTGCTCCATCGGGTCGAGCTGGGTGATCCCCGTGCAGTAGGCGACGATCGACCCGGTGGCCGAGCCGCGGCCGGGGCCCAGGCCGATGCCGTTCTCCCGCGCGTACCGGCAGATGTCGGCCACGACCAGGAAGTAGCCGGGGAAGCCCATGGTGTCGATGACCGACAACTCGTAGTCGATGCGGTCGAGCACCTCCTGCGACGGGTGCCCGCCGTAGCGGCGCCGCGCCCCCCGCAGGGTCTCCTTGCGCAGCCAGCTGGACTCGCTCTCGCCGTCGGGGACCGGGAAGCGCGGCGTCAGATCCCGATGGGCGAACACCTCGCCGTAGTCGCCGACCCGCTCGGCGATCAGCAGCGTGTTGTCGCAGGCGCCGGGCACCTCGCCGTCCCACAACGCGCGCATCTGCTCGGCGGGCTTGATGTAGTAGCCGCTGCCGCTGAACCGGAACCGGTCGGCGTCGGCGAGCCGCTTGCCGGTGCCGACGCACAGCAGCACGTCGTGCGCCTGGGCCTGGTCCTCGGTGACGTAGTGCGAGTCGTTGGTGGCCAGGGGCGGCAGGCCGAGTTGCTTGCCGAGCCTGAGCAGGTCGTCGCGGACCCGGCGCTCAATGGCGAGGCCGTGATCCATCAATTCGAGGAAATAGTTGTCGGGGCCGAAGATGTCGCGATATCGGGCGGCGGCCTCGACGGCCTCGTCGTACTGGCCGAGCCGGAGCCTGGTCTGCACCTGGCCGGACGGGCAGCCGGTCGTCGCGATGATGCCTCGGCCGTGCTCGGCGAGCAGCTCATCATCCATGCGCGGATATTTCTGGACATGACCTTCCAGCCAGGCCCGGGACTGCAGGCGGAACAGGTTGCGCAGACCCTGAGCGTCGGCCGCCCACATCGTCATGTGGGTGTACAGGCCGCGTCCGGAGACGTCGCCGCCCTCTCCTGTGCCGTCGTTGGAGCGGCGCAGCGCGAGGTTGTCGCTGTAGTAGACCGCCTGCCGGTGGCGGCGCGAGGCCGGAGCGACGTAGCTCTCGATGCCGATGATCGGTTTGACGCCCGCCTTGCGTGCCGTCTGGTAGAACTCGTACGCCCCGTGCACGTTGCCGTGGTCGCTCATCGCCACGGCAGGCATCCCCTGCCGGGAGACCTCCTCCATCAGCCGGCCGACCTTGGCGGCGCCGTCGAGCATGCTGTACTCGGTGTGCACGTGGAGATGCACGAAGGATCCCACCGAAGACCACGCCCCCTGGTTGTAGGCTCACTCGCGAACCCGAGCATTCGACCCGAGAGCAGGCCCGGTTGTCCAACAATCGACACTCCGGTTCGTCACAACCAGAGGTTGTGGTGGAGGCCGCGGCGGACCTTGATCTCGGCGCGGTCCGCGCCTTCGTCGCCGTCACCGAGGACCGGTACTTCAGCGAGGCCGCGGCCCGGCTGGGGATCAGCCAGCAGGCCGTCTCCAAGCGGATCGCGAAGCTGGAGTCCGACCTCGGCGTGCGGTTGTTCTTCCGCTCACGCAACGGGGCAGACCTCACCGAGGACGGCCGGACGTTCCTGCATCACGCGCGCGCCCTCGTCGGCATCGCCGACCAGGCGCTCGACGTGCTGCGCGGGCGGCGCCGCTCGCTCCGGGTCGACGTGCTGGACACCCGGCTGCGCTCCATCGACCTGCTCCGGGCGTTCCACGAGACCGTCGAGGACGTGGACATCGAGGTCATCACCTCGAACGGGCTCAGATCAGCCCGCGGCGCGCTCGCCGACGGGTCCATAGACGCCGCCTTCGCCCGCGTCACCGGGACGCTGGAGGAGGACCTCCTCTACGTGCCGGCCTACCTCGAACCGGTCCATCTCCTGGTCGGCCGCGACCACCCCCTCGCCGGCCTGCGGGAAGTGGAGGTGGAACGGCTGTCCGGGTCGACCGTGTGGATGCCCGGCAACGTCCCGGACAGCGAGTGGGCCGAGTTCTACCGGTTCCTGGGCGCCGCGTTCGACATCCCGATCGACACCTCGGGGCCGGACTTCGGCTGGGAGTACTTCGTGGAGCAGATCGGCTCCGGCGAACGCATCGGGTTCGTGGGCGAGCGGCTCCGGGTGCCCTGGCATCCGCGTACCGTCCAGATCCCGGTCGTCGGCCCCGTGCCGGTGTACCCGTGCTGGCTGCTCAGCCACCGGCAGAACCATCACCCGGTGCTGGCCCGGCTCATCCGCTTCATCGTGGACGACTTCCGGCCGTTCGACCCGCGAAGCCAGTGGCTGCCGGACCCCGACCGCGCCGCCCTCGCCGTGGATCTAGGAAATCCGGTGGATCACGAGGGCGGCTGCCGTACAGACTGGGGCGCATGACTGAACTCGATCTGGTGCCGGCGGCGGCCGCCGGGGAGACAGAGCAGGTCAGGCGGCTGCTGGACGGGGGCGCCGCGCCGGACGAACCCGACGAGGACGGCGCCACGGCCCTCTACCGAGCCGCCGTGCAGGGGAACGCCGGCATCGTCCGGATGTTGCTGGCCGCCGGCGCCGATCCCGGCAGGGAGAGCACGGGAGACAGCGAAGGGCTGCCCCTCTGCGCCGCCGCGTGCTGGGGGCACACCGAGACGGTGATCGCGCTGCTCGACGCCGGCGCCGACCCCGACCGGCGGGAGGACGTCACGCGGAGCGCGATGACGGGCCTGCACTGGGCGGCCGCCAACGACCACCTGGCCGTGGTGCGAGCACTGCTGGACAGGGGTGCCGATCCCGGCATCGCCGACTCCGCCGGGCGCACCGCCCTCAGCCACGCCGCCGAGCGCGGCGCGACGGCCGTCGTACGAACGCTGCTCGACTCCGGAGCGGACCCGTCATCGCCCGACGGCCAGGGCCGGCGTCCCGTCGATCTCGCAAGGCGTTACGCCGGCCGCGACATCAAGGAAGAAATGGTCGCCCTCGCCACCGAGCATGCGCCGCAGGGGGCGCTGATCACGGTGCGCAGGGAGACGTTCGAAGGACGCGACGTGCGGGTCGTGGCCGAAGTACGCGACGAGGCGGGCGAGCTCCGCTCGGAGTGGTGGCTCGGCACCGGCCACGCGGAGATCGTCCGCCTCCTGGAAGCCCGGTAACGGCCTCAGGGGCGTCCCCGGCCGGTGAGGACATCGCGGACGCGGTCCACCAGAGCGGCTCCCGGCGCCAGGAGTTTGTTGGCCGGCGGGGTGTCCGGCGCCGCCGGGTGCGGCCGGGTGGGGGCCAGTTTCTTGGCCCGCTGCACCTTGTTCCCCAGCTCGATCAGTTGCTCGGGCGGGCAGGCCTGGCGCAGCCGCGGGAACAGGTCGCCCTCCTCCTCTTGGAGGTGGTGGCGGATCTGGCTCATCAGGAGTTCGGTGGTGGGCCAGAAGTCGGCGTCGCGCGGCTCCAGCCCTTCCAGCCGTTTCATGGTCTCCTCGGCCTCGGCGTGCTCGGCGATCTCGTGATCGGCGATCTTGTCTCCGCCGGGCACGTGCTCGCGTACGGCCGGATACAGGTACTCCTCCTCGGCGACCGAGTGCCGCACCAGCTCGATGACCACTTGCTCGGCCACCGTCTTGGCCTGCTCGCTGATCCCGCCCTTCATCTGCTCGAGCTTGGCGAACATCTGCTCGACCTCGCGGTGATCGGTGACGAGAACCGCGATCACATCCTGCTGCGTATCCACCCGAACTCCCTCCTATCGCCGGTCAGGGCCCGCCGCCGCAGCGGCGCCGGCGGGACGTGTCGTGTCCAGTGCCCGCTGACAGCCGCCGAAACATGCGCGCCTTGACGCTCAAGGGTTTCGCAGGATGACCTTCCCGACGGTACGGCGGGCCGCCAGATCCGCCAGTGCCCGGCCGGCCTGCGCCAGCTCGTACTCCCCGCCGGTCAGCGGGCGCAGCCGGCCGGCGGCGGTGAGCTCGATCAGCTCGGCCAGCGGCGCGGCGGCGGTGCTCGCGGGCAGGCGCAGGTGGGCGCCGAGCCAGTAGCCGCCCACCGCGATGTTGCGCTCGCTGAGCAGGCCGGGATCGACCGGCTTCGGGGCGGTCCCGCCCGAGGTCCCGTACGTGAACAGGCGGCCGAACGGCGCGATCGCGTGCGGCGCGGCGTCGAACACCGCCCCGCCCACGGCGTCCAGCACCACGTCCACCGGGGAGCCGCCGTTGGCCTCGATCACCCGCGCGGCGTAGTCGCCGGCGGCGCCGTCGATCGCAGCGTCCGCGCCGAGACCCAGCACCAGCTCGCGCTTCTCTGGGGTGGAGGCCGTGCCGATCACCCGCCCGGCCCCGAACTCCTTGGCCAGTTGCACCGCCAGATGACCCACCCCGCCGGCCGCGGCGTTGACCACGACGCTTTCGCCGGGCGCGATCCGCGCCGCCGTACGCAGAAGGTGCCACGCGGTCAGGCCCTGCACCAGCAGCGCCAGCGCGGCGCCCGCGGGCAGCGCTTCGGGGATCTCGACAGCCTCCTTCACCAGCGCCTTCGTCGCGAAAGCGCGACTGGCGAAGGCCAGCACCCTGCGGCCGTCCACGGTACGGCCCACGACCTCACTGCCCGGCACGAACGGAAGCTCCGGCGGCAGGTAGGAACCCTCGAGCCGCTTGACGTCGGCGAAATTGAGCCCGGCGGCCTCGACGTCCACCAGGGTCTCGCCGGGTCCCGGCACCGGGTCGGGCACCTCGGCCAGGGTCAGCACCTCGGGACCGCCAAGCTGTTCTGCGTGCATCACTCTCATGCGCCCGACCCTAGAGAGGCCGCGTAAGGCCAGCCAGCGGGTGGTGTTTCTGGATCGCGCGGAATGTATGAAGGTCCTTCATACGTTGTCTGCGCCGTGAACGATCTGACCGCGGCCGAACTACGCGTGCTCATCGCCGTGGACGGCGAGGGCAGCGTGTCGGCGGCAGGTGCGCGGTTGGGCCTCACCCAGTCGGCGGTCTCGCACGCGCTGCGCGCCGCCGAGCGGAAGATGGGAACCGTGCTGTTCCACCGAGGGCGCGGCGGCGCCCAGGCCACCGCAGCCGGGGCGGCGGCGGTCGGCCACGCGCGGCACATCCTGCGGCTCATGGAGGTCATGAAGACCGACACGCGCACCGCCGCCCGCGGCGAGGCCACCGGGACCATCCGGCTGGCCGCCTTCCGCAGCGCCGCCTTCCACCTGCTGCCCAGGGTGCTGGTGCGGTTCGGCCAGCGCCATCCCCGGGTCACCGTGGACGTGCGCATCGTGCCCGACCTGGGCAGGGGCATCGCCGGCGAGGTGGCCGACGGGCGGGCCGACGTGGGCGTCGTCTCGCTGCCGGTGTACGTGGAGGGTCTGGTCACCAAGGAGCTGTACGCCGAGCCGTACGTGCTGGCCTATCCGGCGGGGCACCCGGATCCCCGCTCGCTGCCCATGATCGACTGGCACGAGAACTGCTCGGGCGAGACCCGCCGCTGGCTGGCCAGGCAGGAGTGGATCCCGCCGGGCGACATCACGGTCGAGGACGACGGAGTGGTCATGTCGATGGTCGGCCACGGGCTCGGCGCGGCGATCGTGCCGCGGCTGTCGGCCGTGGGGGCGCCGCCCAAGGTGGCCACGACCGAGCTCGGCGACGGCGCACCCCTGCGCCGCGTGGGCTACGTCACCACCCGTGAGCTGACCGGGTCGGCGCTGATCCGCGACCTGCTCGGCGAATTGCGCATTTCCCTCCGGGCGCCGGCGAGCGACTGAAAAACCCCTCGAACAGCCTCCACGGGACGGGCTTGCCCAACGATCCCGTATGCTGTACGGTACAGCGTACGGTTCGAGAGAGGGGCACATATGTATCGGCCGAGCAGCGAGGAACTGAAGAGCGTCGAAGAGTGGTTCGCCGAGTACGACGCGCTCGCCGAGCAGGGCGCGATCGAGCAGCTGGCTGACCTGGCGGTCTTCCCGATGAACCTGGCCACCGACGTGCCCGACGGCTACGCGGCCGTACGGCAGTGGACGCGGGCGGAGTACATCGAGGCGATGAAGGAAGCCATGGGCGGCGGCACCGCGGGACTCGACCTCGAGTCGAAGCGCACGCCGCACTTCCTCAGCCGGAATCTCGTGGTCGTGGAGACGGAGGCCACGATGACGATCGAAGGCCGGCAGCAGCACATGCACTACGCCGACCTGCTGGTTCGCACCGAGGACGGCTGGGCCTTCCAGACCATGGTCCAGGGCGGCTGGGGTTATGGCTGGCCGGCCGCGAAACGCGGCTGACGGACAGGGCGAGTGAGCCGCCTGAACCGGCGGCTCACTCCTCGGGGCAGAGGAGGCGGGCCACCCGCAGGTCGGTGATGAGCACGTTGATCCAGCCGCCCTCGATGGCGGCCTTGATCGCGGACAACTTGCGAATGCCGCCCGCCACCCCGACCCGGCGTCCGACGGAGCGGAAGGTGGATGCGTCGATGCCGATGACGCGCTGGTCGAAGCCCGAGTCGACGGGTTTGCCCACGGCGTCGAAGAAGTGCAGGCACACGTCACCGACGGCGCCGAGGGCCCGCAGCTCCTCCTGGTCGGCCTGGCTGACGGCGTTGCCGCTGCTGAGCAGCAATGGCGAGGGCTCCAGGCTGCCGATGCCGACCAGCACGACGGTCAGGTCGTTCCACTGGGACTGGACGTCGATCACGGTGGGGTCCTGCACCAGCGCGTCGCGGATCGCCGCGGTGGCGACCACGCCGGGGAGGGGCACGAAGACCGGCCGGGCGTAGGTGAGGTTGGCCAGGCGGGCCACCAGCCGGGTGGCGTGCACCTGGGCCTCGGGGCTGCCGACGCCGCCGACGAGCTGGATGACGCGGTCGGCGACCTGCGAGTTCTTCTGCGGCATGCGCTCGACGGTGGCGAGCAGCGTTTCGCTCCACGAGGAGATGCCGATCACGTCTCCACCGGTGAAGGTGACGCTGAGGTAGCTGGCCGCGGCCGAGGCGAGCGGCGGGATGACGTCGCCCTGGAAGTCCTCGATGTCCACGACGACGGCGTCACGCAGGCCGTAGCGCCGCTGCAGCTCCTCCTCCAGCTCGGTGTGCACGCCTTCCGGCAGCGTGACCACCGTGCGCACCATGCCTCGCGTGACCGCCTCCTTGAGCAGGCGGGACACCCGAGGCTGGGAGATGTTGAGCGCGGCGGCGATCTCGGGCTGGCGCATGTCCTGCTCGTGGTACATGCGAGCCACCCTGGCCAGGAGCCGCAGGTGATCCTTGGTCGTGTCGCGCCTCCCTCCCGGGTCAGGGGCCACCGCGCACCGCCTTCCTCTCGGCGTCTACGCCGATTGTCTATTCATGCCTGGACGATTAATTCAGCTTATTGCGCCCAGTGCTCATGTGCTGCTCCTTTGGTCCGGAGGCCGGGATCTGCGTACGGCCTCGTGCCAGGCGGCCTTCCTGGCCGCGCGTTCCGTCTCGTCGAGGGCGGGCTCGAACGCGTCCGCGGGCCGTGGCCGCTGTTCCAGCTGTTCGAGCGTCCACAGCTTGGCCACGAGCCCGGCGGCGTCGGCCGCGCCGAGGCAGGACAGGTCGTGCTCGCCGGACCGGGCGACGGTGCGGCCGCTGAGGTCGGCCTGCAGCCGCATCAGGCGGGCGCTGCGGGTCAGCCCGCCGTCGGCCATGAGGACGCGTACGTGGCCGACGGCCTGGTCGATCGCCGCCACGACGTCCTCGACCTGGAAGGCGACGGCCTCCAGGGCGGCGGCGACGAGCTGGCCGCGCCGCGTGCCCAGGGTCAGGCCGGTGACGACGGGGGTGGCGTCCGGCTCCCACCACGGGGCGCCGAGGCCGCCGAAGGCAGGGACGAAGTGCACGCCTGCCGGGCCGGTGTCCTCCGCCTCGGCCAGCAGCACGTCGGCGCCGGCGCCGAACAGCTCGGCCAGCCAGCTGATGGTGCGGCCGGTCGCGCGGATGTTGCCCTCGACAGCAGGCGCCGGCCCGGCGCCGAGGTCCCAGGCGATGCTGCGGCAGAGTCCGGGCACCTCGCCGGGGTCGCCGATCGCCATCACCGACGAGCCGGTGCCGTACGTGGCCTTCACGACGCCGGGCCGCCAGCCCGCGTGCGCGAACATGGCGGCGTGCGAGTCGCCCATGACGGCCAGCACCGGCACGCCGTCGGGCAGCGGCGCCAGGTCCCGGACCGCGGGGAAGCCGCCGGAGGAGGCGACCACCCGCGGCAGGACCTCGCGTGGCACGCCGAAGAGGTCGAGCAGCCGCGGGTCCCAGTCGCCGGTCCCGACGTCGAGCAACTGGGTGCGGGAGGCGTTGCCGACCTCGATGACGTGCTCGCCGCCGAAGCGGCTGAGCAGCCAGGAGTCCACGGTGCCCAGGCACAGCTCCCCCGTCCGGCTGCGGCGCCGGTCCTGATCGTACGTGTCGAGCAGCCAGCGCGCCTTGAGCGCGGAGAACATGGGGTCCAGCGGCATCCCGCTCACCGACCGCACCAGCTCGGCCGCCCCGGTGGCGGCCAGCTCGTGGCACCGGTCGGCGGTGCGCTGGTCCTGCCAGCTGATCAGCGGCCCGGCGGGCTCGCCGGTGCGGCGGTCCCACAACACCAGCGACTCGCGCTGGGTGCTGAACCCCACACCGGCGACCCTGGCGGCCTGCGCGGGGTCCACGCAGCCGGCGACCGCGCGCCGTACGCTCTGCCACAGCTCCTCGGCGGACTGCTCCACCCAGCCGGGGCGGGGCTGGCTCTCGGCGACCGGGGCGACGGCGCGCGAGACGACCCGTCCCCCGGCATCGACGAGCAGCGCCTTGGTGGAGCTGGTGCCCTGGTCGACGGCCAGGATGAGCGGGCTAGCCATGGCGCGTCAGGTCTCTCACGGCGGCGACGATGCCGTCGGCGGACAGCCCGAAGTGGTCGAGCAGGAAGGCCGTGTCCCCGGTGGGGGCGAACACGCGGGGCACGCCGAGGATCCGCATCGGGACGGGGTGACGGGTGACGACGGCGGCGGCGACCGCCGCGCCGAGCCCGCCGCTGGTCGTCGCCTCCTCGGCGGTGACGATCCCGCCGGTCTCGCGCGCGGCCGCGACGACGGCGTCCTCGTCCAGCGGGTCGAGGAAGGGCATGTTCAGCACACGTACGGAGACACCATCCTCGCGCAGGCGGGCCGCCGCCTGCAGGGCGCGGGAGGTCAGGGAGCCGATCGCGATCACCGTGGCGTCGCCGCCGTCCTGGAGCAGGACAGCCCGGCCCGGCTCGAAGGGTGCGTCGTCCGGCGTGACCACGGGCACCTTGAAGCGCGGGATCCGCAGGTAGGAGGGCCTGCCGGAGGCCGCCGCCCAGCGCACGGCGGCACGGGTCTGCACGGGATCGGCCGGGACGATCACGTCGAGGTTCGCGACCGCGCGCATCCAGGACAGGTCCTCGATCGAGTGGTGGGTGGGCCCGAGCTCGCCGTAGGCCATGCCGGGGCTGTGCCCGCAGAGCACGACATGCGCCTCGCTGTAGGCGACGTCGGCCTTGATCTGCTCCAGCGCGCGCCCGGTCAGGAACGGCGCCGCCGCGCACACGAACGGGATCTTGCCCGCGTTCGCCAGACCCGCGGCCACCCCGACGAGGTCCTGTTCGGCGATGCCGACGTTGATCAACCGATCGGGGTACCGCTCGCGGAAGCCGGCGAGGTTGCTGGAGCCGACGGAGTCGTTGCACACGGCCACGATCCGCGCGTCCCGCTCGGCCAGGGTCAGGAGCTCCTCGGCGAAGTCCCGGCGGCAGTCGAACGCGGCCTGCTGCTCGGTGAGGGTCATCGCGCCAGCTCCGCGAGCGCCGCCTCGACCTGCTCGGGGCTCGGCACTTTGTGGTGCCACTCCACCCGGTCCTCCATGAACGACACGCCCTTCCCCTTGATCGTGTTGGCGATGACGGCGACCGGCCGGCCGGTGGACGAACCGCTCATCGCCTGCAGCAGCGCGAGGTGATCGTGCCCGTCGACCTCGCGGACCTCCCAGCCGAAACTGCGCCATTTGTCGTCCAGGGCGCCCAGGGCGTTGGTCTCCTCCGTTCTGGCGCCCTGCTGCAGCCGGTTGCGGTCGACGATCGCGGTCAGCGACGAGAGGCCGTGGTGGGCGGCGGCCATGGCGGCCTCCCAGTTGCTGCCCTCCTGCAGCTCCCCGTCGCCCAGGACCACGAACGTGCGCCAGCTCGCGCCGTCGAGCTTCGCCGCCAGCGCGCATCCGGTGGCCACCGGCAGGCCATGCCCGAGAGCGCCCGTGTTGGTCTCGACGCCGGGAACCTTGATGCGGTTGGGGTGACCGTTCAGCGCCGACAGCGGCGCCATGAACGTGTCCAGCTCCGCCGCCGGGAAGAATCCGCAGTGGGCCAAGGTGGCGTACAGGGCGGCCGCGCAATGTCCCTTGCTCAGCACGAACCGGTCGCGCCCGGCCCAGCGCGGGCGCTCGGGATCGACGGACAGCACGCCGTAGAAACAGGCGACCAGGATGTCGGTCACGGACAGGTCGCCACCGATGTGCCCCATGCGTGCCCGGTCGATCGTCCGGACGATGCTCCGGCGCACCTCGGTGGCCAGGCGCTCCAGCTCTGCTGCGGCGGCGTGCCGTTCGGCTGCGCGGATGCGCTCGGCCACCTCCCGGTAGGCGGCCGACTGCACGGGATCGGCCGCCAAATCGTGAATATCTATTCCAATATGATTAGGCATATTTTGAAGCTAAGGCTCGCGTCGGACCCATGTCAATGAGGCCGTCTGCGCTGCTCTTGACGGCCACCTGGCGGCGAGGTTACATTCCGCTTGAATAGCCAGGCGATGGTGAATATAAATTCATATCTCCTGTGCGATCAAGGGATAGGAGAAAGACCCGCATGACGGCAGAACCCCTCTTCGGCGCAGGTCTGTGGCACTTCGGGCAGTTTCGCGACCGCTATGCCACCGACGGGTACGGCCCGCCCGTCTCCACCCTGGAGGCGATCGACCGTGCCGGCCAGGTCGGCAGCCTGTCCGTGGTCGACATCAACTACCCGTTCAACCCCGGCGACCTCGACGTGGAGCTGCTGGAGGAGCGGCTGAAGGCCAACGGGCTGCGGGCCATCGCGCTGACGCCGGAGATCTACACCAGGAAGTTCGCCCGCGGGGGCTTCACCAACCCCGACCCCGGCATCCGGCGCGAGGCCATCGAGCTGGTGAGCGAGTCCGCCGACCTCGCGCGCCGCCTCGGCTGCGACTACGTCAAGCTCTGGCCCGGCCAGGACGGCTGGGACTACCCCTTCCAGGCCGACTACAGGGCGCTGTGGCAGATGTCCGTCGACGCCGTGCGCGAGTTGGCGCAGCGCCACCCCGACCTGCGCTTCGCGATCGAGTACAAGCCGCGCGAGCCGCGTAACCGCATGACCTTCTCCTCGGCCGCCCGCACCCTGCTGGCCATCGAGAAGATGGACGTGCCCAACGTCGGGATCCTGCTGGACTTCGGCCACTCCCTGTACGGCCTCGAGTCCCCCGCGGACGCCGCCCAGCTCATCCTCGACCACGACCGCCTGTTCGCCATCGACGTCAACGACAACTTCCGCGGCTGGGACGACGACATGGTCGTCGGCTCCATCCACCTGGTGGAGACCTTCGAGTTCTTCCACACCCTGTGCCAGGCGAACTGGCAGGGCGTCTGGCAGCTCGACCAGTTCCCCTTCCGCGAGGACGCGGTGGAGGCCGCCAGGGCCGGGATCGAGGTGATGCGGACGATCTGGCGGGCGCTGCGGATCCTCGACGTGGCCGCCCTGGCCGAGGCGCAGGCGCGCCAGGACGCCCTGGCCGCGCAGCGCATCGCCCGCAAGGCGCTGCTGACCGCCCAGGTGGACGGCTGATGGGCGACGTCATCAGCGTCGCCGGAGCCTGGCGCGAGGCGGAGATCACGCTCACCGCCTCGACCGGCATCCCCGACGCCTACACCGCCGTCGACGTCTGGGCCGACTTCACCCACGACAGCGGGCTCACGCTGCGCCGGCCCGCCTTCTACGACGGCGGCCGTACCTGGCGGGTCCGCTTCAGCTCGCCCCTGCCGCACGGCCGCTGGCACTGGAGCGCCGAAGCCTCCCTCGACGACCCCGGCCTTCGCGGGGCGAGCGGGATCGTCGAGGTGCGGCCCGCCGAGCCGGGAGCACACCGGTTCCGGCGCCACGGCTTCTGGACCATGTCGCCGGGCGGGCGCAGCCTCGTCCACGCCGACGGCGCCCCCGCGATCCTCGTCGCCGACACCGCCTGGGCCCTGCCGTGGCGGGCCACCGAGGAGCAGGTACGCCTCTACGCGGCCGACCGGCACGCCAAGGGCTTCAACGCGGTGCTGCTCATGTCCGTCCAGCCCGACATGCGCGCGACCGGACCGCGCGACCGGCACGCCGACGAGGGCTTCGACGTCGCCTTCGAGGACCTGCCGACCGGCCACATCAACGACCTCAACCCGGCCTACTTCCAGTACCTGGACCGGCTCCTGGACATCCTGGCGGAGCACGAGATCGTGCCCGTGCTGCAGCCGGTCTTCCAGGGGTTCGGCTGGAAGGGCCTCGACGTGGCCGGGACCGTCGTGCCGTCGGCCGAGTACGCCCGCTACTGCCGCTACCTGGTGGCCCGCTACGGCGCCCGCCCGGCGATCTACCTGGTGGGCGCCGACGGCTCAGGCCGCGAGCCGCAGATCCCGGCCGGCGGCGCCGAGGTCCACGCCTGGGACTGCTACGGCCAGCCCACCGGCATCCACTACCGCCCGCACGCCGACAACCGGGCCTGGCAGGACGCCGACTGGCTGGACTTCCAGTGGTGCCAGACCGGCCACGGCGGCGAGCACGTCCCCGAACGGGTCGCCGGCATGTGGCGCGACACCCCGGTCAAGGCCGTCGCCAACGGCGAGCCGACCTACGAGCAGACCCGCTCGAGCACCAACGCCGCCGGCTGGTGGCAGGGGCATGAGGCGTGGAGCAACCTGTGCGCCGGGGGCACCATGGGCGTGGTCTACGGGGCCGCCAACATCTGGCAGTGGAAGCTGCACGACGGCGAGCCCGGGCACGAGCCGTACTTCCTGGCCCCCTCCGGCGGCTGGCGCGACTCCCTGGCTTTCGAGGGATCCACCTACGTCGGGCTCCTCGGCAAGATCCTGGACGGGCTGCCCACGACCGACATGGAGCCCGACTGGGAGATCTTCGTCAGCCCGCGCGCCCTGCACGTGCCCGGCCGGCTGCACGTGGTCTACCAGGAGAACGGCGGCGCGCTCCGTCCGACGCGCGAGGAAGGGTTGCCGGCGCGTTACCGCGTCGTCGACCCGCGCACCGGACGCGTCCTGGCGGAGGGGCGGCGCGAGCCCGGGCAGCCGATCGCCGACGAGCACCGGGAGCCCCGCGTGGTCATCTTCCACGACTGAACGCACGTTGTCGGCCCGCGTCGCCCCACCCGCACCTCCGGGTGGGCCGGTCAGTGCTTGTACGCGGCGACGACCTCCACCTCGACGAGCCAGCCCGCGACCGGGAGGTTGGCGATCTCGATCGTCACGCGGGCCGGGCGGGCCGGGTTGACCTCCATGGGCGGGGCGGGCGGCGCTGTGCCGAGCGGGACGGGTACGGCCTGGCCGGTGGCCAGGTCCGTGTTGGCGAAGAACTGACGGTAGGCGCGGTTCCAGCCGGTGAAGTCGGCCGCCTCGGCTCCAGGAGGCTTCTCCAGGTAGGCGCGCATGGAGACGACGTCGGCGAGGCCCAGACCGGCCGCGGAGAGATTGGCCTTGATGCGCTTGAGCACGCCGAGGGCCTGGGCCTCGGTGAGGGTGACGCCCGGGGGCAGGGTCCCGCCGGGGAAGTCGACGTAGCGTTCGGGAGAGTCGGCGGGCGCCGCGGGGTTGGCCGCCGCCGGCCCCAAGCCGCTGGCGGTGTAGGTGGCCACCTGCTTTCCGAGCGCCACGCCGTCGGCGATCGCGGGGTTGGTGGTGCCCGCGGGCAGGAACGGCTTGACCTCCTGCGGCAGGGGCGACCAGGTGGGGGTGGCCGCAGCGGTGCTCGTGCCGAGGACGAGGACGACGGCCGCGGGGAGAGCGATGGTGCGGATCTTCATGCGGTGGTGTCCTCTCAGGAGGTGCTCAGGACGCGCTGGTGCAGCTCGGTGACGACCTTGCGGGCGGACTCCAGGGCTCCCGACTGCCAGGCGATCATGTAGCTCAGCCAGTCCCCCGCGAAGTACACGTGCCCGGCGGGTTTGCCGAGGAGCTGGTACGCGCCCTGCCTGGAGGGCCAGCCCACCCACGCGCCCTCGATGTGCGGCTGGAGTTTCCAGGCGATGGACACCGACGACGCCAGTTCGTCGCGATATTTCGCGCCATGGATCTTCATGCCCTGCTCGATCGCGCGGCGCTCGCGCTCGGCGGGCTTCAGCGCGGCGTACGCGTCGGCCTGGGCGCCGAAGTTGTAGTAGCCGACGACCAGGCCGCGCGACGTGCCGTACCCGTAGGAGGGGTACCAGATCGTGGCCAGGTCGAGGTCGGTGGCGGTGATGCCGCCGTAGATGTCGTCGTCGGTCTCCCACCAGCGGCGGCGGTACGCCAGGCCGATCTTGCCGGCGTTCGTGACGGTCGGGGTGGCGAGGGCGGCCTGGACCTCCGCGCCGAGGTTGTGCGCGGTCTTGGCGAGAATGTGCGGGGGCATCGCCGCGACGCACAGGTCCGCCTTGATCTTCTGGGTACGGCCGTGGCGGTCCTGATACTCCACCTCCACGCCGTCCTGCAGATCGGTGATCTTGGTGACCTCGGCCCGCAGCCGGATCCGCTGCCGCCCGATCTTGTCGGCGAAGGCCCGCGGGATCGCGTCCATGCCGCCCACCGGCTGGAACATCAGCATCGCCTGGTCGTAGCCGAACTCGAACGCGAACCGCTGCCCGACGCCGCTCCCCAGCACCTCCGACAGCGACGGCACCGGCCCGAGGAGCGTGCCCGGCTGGTCGCCCGCGCCCGGGTTCACGCTGTGGCCGCGGCGGGTGGTTCCGGAGTACTTGAATCCGCTCGCCTTGTCCCCCACTGCCCCGAAGCTCGACAGGAAGGCGATCAGCCGCTCTTTGTCCTGCGCGGTGAGCGCGGCGTCCAGCGCCCCCGCGTCGGTCGCCCGCGACAGCAGCTCGGAGACGTACCCGTACACGTCGGCCTTGGCGGTACGCCAGCGGACGGGGGCCGGCATGTTCTGGTGGTAGATGTACGCCTGGGCGTTGGAGTTGGTGAAGACCTCCAGGTCCACGCCGAGCTCGCGACAATAGTCCATGGTGACCATCCACTGCGCCAGCCGGGCCGGGCCCGCGTTGAGGTAGAGGCCGTCACCGAACTGCGCGACCTGCGTGGAGCCGTCGAGCTCGGTCACGCGGTCGCCGCCGCGGATGGTCCAGTTCCGGCCGCCGACCCGGTCGAGCGCCTCCAGGATCGTGCAGTCGTAGCCCGCCTTGCCCAGCTCGTACGCCGTGGCGAGGCCGGCTATCCCCGCGCCGAGGATCACCACCTTCTTCGCGGACCGTCCGGTGAGCGAGAAGTCGGACGGCTGCGGCGGGCCGAAGGTCCCCTTCGCGGCCGCCTCTGCGGACGGCGCAAGCCCGAGCGCGCCCATGGTCGCGAAGAGCGCGCCTGCCCCGCCGGAAACACCGACGGCGGACAGGAAATCGCGTCTGCTGTACCCCAACACTTACCTCCAAGGTTTTGCTGGAGGTAAGTGTTGGGATGCTTTGTTGCCGATCATCCGGCCTTGTGTTGTTTGTGAGTTTCCAGCCGATCATCGTGTTTGTGGCGAAAAGTGAGCTTCAAGCTCCTACTTGAGGCTGTCCGGAACGCCCGACTTGTCGCCGAGGCCGACGAGGTAGTCCGCGTACTCCTTCACGTTGTCCTTCTTGACCAGCTTGCCCTGCAGCGTCTCGTCGGCCTGCACCTGCTTGCCGCCCAGGACGTCGGAGGCCAGGGAGATCACCTTCTGCCCGAGCGCGAAGGGCGACTCGGCGTTGGTGGCGTACATCTCGCCCGCCGCGACGGCGGCCAGCGCGTCGGCGATGCCGTCGTTGCCGACGACCTTGACCTTGCCCACCAGGTTGCGGGCCTTGAGCGCGGACAGCACGCCCATGGCCATCTCGTCGTTGGCCGCGTACACGCCGTCGATGTCGGGGTTGGCCTGCAGCACGTTCGTCATCACGTTCAGGGCCTTGGCGCGGTCGAAGTCGGCCGCCTGCGTGGCGACGACCTTGATGTCCTTGTGCGTGGCGATCTGCTGCTGGAAGCCCTTACTGCGGTCCTGGGCCACGTTGGTGCCGAGGATGCCCTGGATCTCGACGACCTTGCCCTTGCCGCCGACGGCCTCGGCCAGCGCGTCGGCCGCGTTCTTGCCGGCCTGGACGGCGTCGTAGCCGACGAACGTGGCCAGCTTGCCGCCGGACGGCTTGCGGTCGAACGCCATCACGGGGATGCTCGCCGCGTTCGCCTGCGTGACGGAGCTGCTGGCGGACTGGCTGCCCACCGGATCGAGGATGAGGATCCCGGTCTGCTTGGAGATGGCGGTCGTCGCCTGGTTGAGGAAGGTGGCGTCGGAGTTGTCGGCGTTCTGCACGTTCAGGGTGATGCCGCTCTTGGCGGCCTGAGCCTCGGCGCCGTCCTTCACGCTGATGAAGAACGGGTTGCCGAGCGTGCTCATGATGATCGTGGCGTCCTTCTTGCCGGACGCCTTGACGGCGCCCGTGGCCGTCTCCTCGCCGCCCCGGCTGCAGGCGGTCAGGGAGACGGCGGCCAGGATCGCGACGGCGAGGATTTTGCGGGGAGTGTGCATGGCTGTTCCTTAGATGTGCTGTGCGAGTTCTGGGGCGGGTACGGGGGATTCGGCCCGGCGCGGCACGAGCCTGCGGAGGAGGTCCACGTTGCGGTCCAGGAAGACGGCCAGGAGGATGACCAGGCCCTTCACCACGTCCTGGAGGAACGGGGAGACGTCGAGGAGGTTCATCCCGTTGTCGATGACGCCGAGGACGAGCGCTCCGACGAGGGTGCCGAGCAGGGTGCCGCGGCCGCCGGCCAGGCTGGTGCCGCCGATGATGACGGCCGCGATCGCGTCCAGTTCCAGGCCGGCGCCGGCGGTGGGCTGGGCCGTGGAGAGCCGGGCGGTGATGATGAACCCGGCCAGGGACGCCAGCACGCCGCTGATGACGAAGGCGAGGATCTTGACGCGGTGGACCCTGATGCCGGACAGCCGCGCGGCCTCGACGTTGTCGCCGGTGGCGTAGACGTAGCGGCCGAAGCGGGTGCGGGCCAGGACGAACCCGAAGATCCCGAACGCCACCAGCATGATCCACACCGGCACCGGCACGCCCGCGAACCTCGCCTGCCCGATCCCCTGGAAGTCGTAGTCCGTCACCGGGATGGGGTTGCCCGAGGTGACGTGCAGGGTGAGCCCGGCGAACACCGACATCGTGGCCAGCGTCGCGATGAACGACGGCATCCTGGTCCTGGTCACGAGCAGGCCGTTGACCAGCCCGATGGCCGCGCCGGTCGCCAGGCCCGCGGCCAGCGCGGGGATCAGCCCGTACGTGCCGAGCGTCAGTGCGGTGACGACGGCGGAGAAGCCGAGCGCCGAGCCCACGGACAGGTCGATCTCGGCCAGGATGATCACGTACGTCTGCCCGGCCGCGAGCAGCGCGGCCACGGAGGTCGCGAGCGCGACGTTGAGCAGGTTCGTCGGGGTGAGGAAGACCGGCGAGGCCACCGAGAGGACGATCCCTACCAGGAGGAGCATCCACACCGCGCGCAGCCGGCCCGCGACGGTCTTGAGCTTCGAGGTCATGCGGCACCTACCAGTGCGTGCTTGAGGATGGACTGCTCGTCGAGGTCGTCGCCGGTCAGCTCGGCGACGAGCCGTCCCTCGCGCATCACGACCACGCGGTCGGACATGGCGACGAGTTCCGGCAGGTCGGAGCTCACGAGCAGGACGGCGACGCCGTCCGCGGTGAGCTGGTTGATGATCCGGTAGATCTCGGTCTTGGCCCCGACGTCCACGCCCCTGGTCGGCTCGTCCATGAGCAGCACCCGCGGCCTGGTCATCACCCATTTGGCGAACAGGGCCTTCTGCTGGTTGCCGCCGGACAACGAGCTGACCGGGATGGACGGGGAGGCGGCGCGTACCCGCAGTTCCGAGATGACCGCGCCGGTGGCCGCGCGCTCCTTGCCGCGCCGGACGACACCGCTCCCGGGGCTGAACTCGCGCAGCGAGGCCAGCGACACGTTCGACTCGACCGACTGGCCCATGCACAGGCCCTCGGCCTGCCGGTCGGGCGACAGGTAGGCGATCCGGCTGCCGATCGCGTCCTGGACGCTCGCGACGCGTACGCCGGAGCCGTCCACGAGCACGGAACCGCCGGTCAGCGGCTGCAGGCCGAACAGCGCGCGCAGCAGGTCGCTGCGCCCGCAGCCGACCACGCCGCCGATGCCGACCACCTCACCGGCCCGGACCTGGAGATCGATGTCGTGGAACCGGGCGCCCTGCCCGCCGCGCACCTCCAGGACGACTTCCGGTCTGGCGTTGCGCTCCTTGGGGTAGAAGTCGTCCACGGCGTCGCCGACCATCGCCGTGACGACCTTGGCCGGGGTGAGCCGCTCGGTGGGGGCGTCGAGCGTGACCCGGCCGTCGCGCAGCACGACGATGCGGTCCGACAGGGCGAAGACCTCGTCCAGCCGGTGGCTGATGTAGATCACCGACACGCCGGCCTCGCGCAGCCGGTTCACCTGGGCGAAGAGCTGCTCGGACTCCTGCTCGTCGAGCGCCGCGGTCGGCTCGTCGAGGATGATCAGCCGCAGCTCGTGCGTCATGGCCTTGGCGATCTCGAGCATCTGCCGCTCGGCCACGCTCAGCTCGCTGACCTGGCGCTGCACGTCGATCTCCATGCCGAGGCGGCGCAGCGCCTGCCTCGCCTCGGCGGCCATGCGCTGCTTGGAGACGAACAGGCGGCCGAAGACGCGCTCGCGGTCCAGCACGTACATGTTCTCGGCCACGCTGAGGTGCGGGAACAGGTTCTGCTGGAACTCCTGGTAGATGACCTCGATGCCCTGTGCCATCGCGGCCTGCGGGTCCTTGAGGACCGTCGCGGTCCCGTCGATCAGCAGCCGCCCCGAGTCGGGCTGGTGCGCGCCGGAGATCACCCGGGTGAGCGTGGACTTGCCCGCCCCGTTCTCTCCGACGAGCGCCACGACCTCGCCGGGGCCGACGTCGAAGCTGACGCCCCGCAGGACGCTGTTGTCGCCGAAGGACTTGCGCACATCGGCAAGCTGGAGATGCATGCCAGGCTCCCGATCAGTACACGACGCCCGCGGTGAGCAGGACGTTGGCGTACGGGGTGAACTCGCCGGAGCGCACGGCCGCCCTGGCCCCGGTGGTGGCCTGCTTGAACTCGGTGTGTGGCAGGAACTCCAGGGTCAGGCCCAGCTGGTCGAAGCGCTCCTCGATCGCGGCCAGCATGTCCGGGCTGTGCTGCTTGATCTCCTCCGACAGCAGCACGCCCTCCACGGCCACCTCCTCCAGCACCGCGTCCAGCAGGTCGAGGAAACGGGGCAGGTTCTCCCTGACGGCCAGGTCGACGCGTTCCACGTCTCTCGGGATGGGCAGTCCCGCGTCGGTGACGATGATCGCGTCCGTGTGGCCGAGCTCGGAGATCACGCGGGCGAGCTGGGCGTTGAGCGTTCCCTGGTTGCGCCTCATCGGGTGGCTCCTTCCATGGAGGTGTTGACCAATGGCTCGACCTCGTCCCTGCCGGGGAGCGAGGGGCTGGCTCCGGCCTTGGTGGTGGCCAGGGCGCCGGCTGCCATGCCGTACTGGATGGCGGTGTCCACGTCGAGGCCGGCGGCGAGGGCGCCGCCGAAGAAGCCGGTGAACGCGTCACCGGCTGCCGTGGTGTCCACGGGCGTCACGGCGTACGCGGGGAAGTGGCGGGTGCGCTCCTTCGTGACCGACAGGGCGCCGCCCGCGCCGAGCGTGATGATCGCGTGGCCCACGCCGCGCTCCAGGAACCAGACCGCCGCCCGCTCCGCCGACTCCAGGTCCGTGACCTGCACGCCGGTCAGCACGGTGGCCTCGCTCTCGTTCGGGGTCACGATGTCGAGGTGCGGCCACACGTCGTCCGGCAGTTCCTGGGCGGGCGCTGGGTCCAGGACCACGGTCAGCCCGGCCGCCGCGCCCGCCCGCGCCGCGTGGCAGGCGACCTCCGTCCGGATCTCGAGCTGGAGCAGCAGGACGCCGACCCGGTCGCGGACGCGCTCGACGCTCTGCGTGACCATCGCCTCGTCGAGACAGGCGTTGGCGAGCGGCGTGATGACGATGTCGTTCTCACCTGAGGCGTCCACGCGGATGTGGGCGACGCCCGTGCGGCCCTCGACCGTGCGCACCTCGGTGAGGGTGACACCGTGCGCCTCCAGCCCGGACAGCACGATGTCGCGGAACGGGTCCTGGCCCACGCAGGCGACCATCCAGGTCGGCGCGCCCGAGTGGGCCGCGGACACGGCCTGGTTCGCGCCCTTGCCGCCGAGTACGAGGGTGAAGTCGTCGCCGAGCACGGTCTCACCGCGCCGCGGCAGCCGCTGGCTGAACGCCGTGACGTCCGCGGTGATGCTCCCGACGACGAGAACACCGGTGGGTTCCATGGGGGTTCCTCCAGATTTGGGGATGGGTGACCCGAGGCCACGGCCCGTGTGCCGTGTCCTTGCGGGTGCGGGGTCGATCAGATCCCGGCGGGGTGCCAGACCGTCTTGGTCTCCATGAACGCGGTCATGCGTCCCGTTCCTCGGTCGTTTTCCGCTGTGAGCACGCGTTTGAAGTTCTCGGCCGCCGCCTGCTCGCAGGCCAGCGCCAGTTCGGGGGCTCCCACGCCGGTGAGGTCGAGCCCGTTGACGTCCATGTGCGCCGCCAGCCAGGGCGCCAGCTCTGCCTGGTGCCCGGTGAGGATGTTCACGACTCCGCCCGGCAGGTCGGAGGTGGCCAGCACTTCGGCGAACGTGATGGCGGGCAGCGGCGCCCGCTCCGAGGCGACCACGACACAGGTGTTGCCGGTGACGATCACGGGTGCGACGGCGGAGACGAGGCCGAGGAGGGGGTCGGCGGGCGCGATGGCCGCGACCACCCCGGCTGGTTCCGGCGAGGACAGGTTGAAGTACGGCCCCGCCACCGGGTTGGCAGAGCCACGCACCGCGGCGATCTTGTCGGCCCAGCCCGCGTACCAGACGAGCCGGTCCACCGCGGCGTCCACCTGCTCCAGCGCCTGCTTGCGCGGGCCGCCGACCTCGTCGGCGAACTGGGCACGGCGGCCCTCCAGCATCTCGGCGACGCGGTAGAGGATCTGCCCCCGGTTGTACGGCGTGGCGCCCGACCAGCCGGGGAACGCCTTACGCGCGGCCACCACCGCGTCACGGGCGTCCTTGCGCGAGGCCCTGGCGGCGTGCTCCGTTCTCGTCACGGGGTAGGACCTCCCGCTCTCCGAGCGCGGGAACGCTCCCCCGATGAACAGCTTGTACGTTTTGCGCACGGTCACTCGTCGATCAGACATCGAGGTACGCCTCCAGCCCGTGCAGCCCGCCTTCGCGGCCGTAGCCGGATTCCTTGTAGCCGCCGAACGGCGAGGCCGGGTCGAACTTGTTGAACGTGTTGGCCCACACCACCCCAGCGCGCAGCCGGTCGGCCATCCACAGGATGCGCGAACCCTTCTCCGTCCAGATGCCGGCCGACAACCCGTACGGGGTGTTGTTGGCCTTCTCCACCGCCTCAGCCGGAGTACGGAACGTCAGCACCGACAACACCGGCCCGAAAATCTC
>NZ_JBITMP010000067.1:0-58898 GCF_044466425.1 Nonomuraea sp. NPDC049400 | reverse complement strand
GACCGAACCAGCTACAAGGCCACCATCAGCATCAACATCCACATGCCCGATGAACCTTGACAAACCAGCGTGAAGCCAAACTAAACGGCATTGGGGCTAGCGCGGTGATGGCGGCGGCGGGCAGGCTGAGCAGGGGAGGCGTGATCCACTGCTGGGCCAACCCGCCGATGCCGCCGCCGAGGGCTATGCCTATGTAGATGGCGGAAGACACCAGCCCGAGAAGTGCTGGCATAGCAGCCGGGGCATGGGTGGCCAGGCGGTGCTGTTGAGGAATGACCGGCATGCCGACGCAAACGCCCCAGAGCACGGCCCACACCAGAGTGGAGGCCAGATGAGCGGTAGCCGACGGACCGACCAGGAGCACGATCACGGAGACGCTCAGGCATAGCGTCAGCACGCGGCGCGAGGAGTACCGATCGGTGAGCCGTCCGGCCAGGAAGTTGCCAATGACCGTGCCGACGCCCCAGGCCAGCAGAACGATGGTGAGCGCTGTCAGGGAACCGTCGGTCGCGTTGCTCAGCGCAGGCCCTATGTAGGTGTAAAGGGTGTGGATCCCAGCCAGGGTGATCATGGTGACGGCCAGGGCGCCGATGACCCACCCTTGCTTGAGCGGTGCGAGCCGGTCGCCGAACGCGACGGCGGGCGAACGCACCGGGGGCACGCCAAGGACGATGCCGGCCCCGGCGACCAGGCCGAGCCCGGCCACCGCCCACAGTGTCGTCCGCCAGTCGGCACGTCCGATGAGAGTACCCAGGGGCAGGCCGATGGCGGTGGCGGTGGTCAGGCCGCCCATCACGAGCGCGAGTGCCCTGCCACGGCGGTGCGGCGGGGCGATGGCCGCCGCGACGCTGAAGGCGGCGGTGCCGATGATGCCCGCCCCCGCTGCGGTGAGGACCCGGGCCGTCATCACCACCGCGTAGGTGGTGCCCAATGCGGTCGCGGCGTTACCGATCACGAAGATGCCCAGCGCGATCAGCAGGGCGGCACGCCGGCTCATCCCGGCCGTGGCCACACCCAGCACCGGCGCCGACAGCGCGAACGTCAGCGCGAACGCCGTCACGAGTTGCCCGGCCGCGGGGAGGCTGACACCGAGGTCCGCAGCGATGGGTTGGAGCAAACCGGCGATCACGAACCCGTCAGTGCCGACCGCGAAAGTGGCCAGCGCGAGGGGGAACAGCCCTTTGAACACGCGACCTCCTTCAATGCAACGGAACGGTTCCGTTCCATCGAACTCTAAATCACCCTATGATGGAATGCAACGGTTCCGTTCTATTAGGAGATATCACGATGCATCGCGTCGAGGGTCAGCGACCTCCGGCCGGCGCGGCCGTCCTCAGGCAGTCCGTCACCGCAGCGATCAGCGATGCCGCCTTCGCCGAGCTGGCCGAGGTCGGATACGCCCGCATGTCGATGGACGCGGTAGCGCGCCGGGCGGGGGTGGGCAAGGCCGCGCTCTATCGTCGATGGCGCTCCAAGGAGGCGATGGTCACCGACCTGATCGCCGAGACCATGCGGCGGCACGGGGTTGTATGCCCGGACACCGGCACGCTCATCGGCGACCTGGAGGCCTACATCCGCAGCACGCTCGGCCAGCTCGCCCATCCCCTCGTCGCGCGGATCGTGCCTGACCTCGTCGCCGAGGTGGCCCGCAGCGAGCCGCTGGCCGCCGCCGTACGCGAGTCCGTCGCCACACCGCGCCGCGAAGCCGTCACGGCCATGCTCCAGCGCGCGGTCGAGCGCGCCGAACTACCTGCCGACCTGGACTACCTGCTCGCCTACGACTTTCTCATCGCCCCTCTGAGCTTTCGCCGCCTGCTCATGAACGGCCCCGACGACGAGGAGTACGTCCACCGGCTCGCCGTCGCCACTGCCGCCGCGCTCAAGGCCGCCTGCACGGGCTGACGCGCCGCCCGCCCGCTGGAGGATGACGAACTGGGAACGACTCACGGCTGGCGGTGATGAATGGCGATCAACGCTTCGTAGCCGGCAGCACGTTCCGGCTCTCTGTCACCCCCGGACACCACGACCGTCCCTCGGCTCCTGGTCAGGCATCTTTGCCATGTGCTAAGCCGGGTCGCGTCCGAACCCCTGGCCCGCTCCGGTGACATGCGAAAAGGGTCACACGGTCGCCCGCGTGACCCCCTTCGCCATATACCTAAACGGCCTGGCGCTTGATCCGTCTGCGCTCTCGTTCGGACAGCCCTCCCCAGATGCCGAACCGCTCATCGTGCTCGAGTGCGTATTCGAGACACTCGGCACGGACCTCACAAGATCGGCAGACCTTCTTGGCCTCTCTGGTGGAGCCGCCCTTCTCCGGGAAGAACGCCTCCGGATCCGTCTGCGCGCACAACGCGCGCTCCTGCCAGCCGAGTTCTTCAGCGTCAAGCTGATCCTGTGCGATGACCGGATCGGTCACTGCACACCTCCCTGCCGCCCGCCCGCAATGGAGCCCCCCATGGACGCCTTCCTTATTACCCACCCACCGGAAGGCGTAACAACATGGTTGTAATTACACGCGTGCGCCGTAGCTGACGTCAAGCGGCATGCAGCTATCCGGGGAAAGACCAGAGCTCGCCCCGGTGTGCTTGGCATGTGATGTTCGCACCCGGCCAACACCCTTTGCTCTCGGCGTCGGCAAGGCTCCTTCAACGTGTCAGCGGTCCGAACCGTACCAGGGCGGGATAGACACCCGCCCGTTGCCCCACCTTCTCTCTAGCCGTTCATTGCCGGTCCGTTACCTGCGTGGCTCGTTGGGGGTGTATATGGCTGTTGGGTCGATCGGGTCGTCTCCCGGGCGGGTGCCGAAGTCGCCGCCGAAAGGTGCGGAGTCGAGCCGCATCGTCGCGTCTCCGCCGCCCTCCGTCTGGGGCCAGCCCGGCTGCTGCTGCTGTTGCTGGTGCGTGGGCTGGTACTGGCCCTGCTGGGGCTCGTATCCGCCGGGCGCGGGCTGCTGCGGGTGGCCGAACGGGTCGTCGTACGGCCTGGGCGCCTGGTTGGAGTAGTCGGGCACGTGCAGCTCGGGCTGGGTGCCGACCGTGGAGTGCTGGTACGTCTCGGCCTGCTGGTAGGCGTCCATGAGCTGCTGGGACCGCGGGTCCACGGGCGGTTCCGGCTCCTGGTACGGCGCGGCGTACTCGTGGCCGGAGTAACCGGTGAACGGCTGGCCGCCCTGCGGGTCGAAGGCGTTCTGACCGAAGTGCGGCTGCTGCTCGGCGGCCGGGGGGTAGGGGACGCTCGGAGCGGTGTCGGCCGGCGGCGTCTGGAATGCCTGGCCGGTGAAGGCGTTGGGCGGGGCGTCCGCCGGGGCGTACGGGTTCTGGTGATCCGGGGCCGGCGCGTAGGGGTTCTGGTGGTCGGCGGGCGGCGCGTAGGGGTTCGGCTGGTCCGCGGGGGGAGCGTAGGGGTTCGGCTGGTCCGCGGGGGGAGCGTACGGGTTCAGCTGGTCCGCGGGCGGTGCGTACGGGTTGGGCTGCTCGGCCGCGGGGGGCGCGTAGGGGTTGGGGCTCGGCTGGCCGTAGACGTTCGGCTGGCTGTCCGCGGGCACGTACGGGGCGGGCTGGTACTCGGCGGCCGGCGGGGTGTTGTAGTCCTGGACCGAGGGGGCCGTGTCGGCGGGGGCGTAGGCCGACTGGCCGAAGCTGGTCTGCGGCGAGTACGACTGATCTGGCTGGCCCTGGTCCGAGGGGGCGGCGGGCAGGGCGCCTCTGATCTGCTGCGTCTGGTACGGCTGCTGGGGCTGCGGCTCGGGGTGCTGGGGCTGGGCCGCCTGGGGCGCGGGCTGGCCGCCGAAGCTCGGCGGCTGGTGGCCGTACTGACCGGACGGGGGCTGCTGGCCGAACTGACCCGAATCGGGCTGCTGGCCGAACTGACCCGAATCGGGCTGCTGGCCGTACTGACCTGACTCGGGCTGCTGGCCGAACTGGCCCGACTCGGGCTGCTGGCCGAAACCGGGCTGCGAGACCGGCTGGGGCTGGCCGTACTCACCGGAGGGCTGCTGTGCGTAACCCGGCTGCTGGCCCGAATGAGGCTGCTGGGCGTAAGGGGGCTGGCCGTAGCCCTGCTGGGGCTGCTCGGGCTGGCCGAACTGCGGCTGCTGTCCGAAAAATGGGGGCTGCTGGCCGAACTGCGGCTGCTGGTACGGCTGCGCGGCGGGCCGTTCCGGGAGGACCTGCGGGAGGAGGTAGACGAGCGCGATGGCGGCCAACGCGACGTAGGGCACGCCCAGGAGCACCAGCTGCACCGTCACCCAGCCGCCGATCCCGGCGAAAAGGCCGAGCAGCAGCGACAGCGTGCCGAACAACGAGGCCAGCAGCAGCCCGCCCGCCGACACGTACATCATCAGCTTGGCCTTGGGCGACGGCTCGCCGACCTTGGTGGCCAGCAGCACGGCGCCCAGCAGCAGTGCCGTCACGACGGGGTTCGTCAGGTCCAGGGCGTTCCTGGCGGCGCGAACAGTCAGGGCCAACCCGGACGAGCCGGCCAGGATGTCGCCCATCGTCAGCAGTACGGTCAGCAATCCGGCGACGAGCATGATCCAGGCGGCCGGATCTCTCAGCCGCGCGACGTCAAATTTGCTCACAACTACCCCCAACCGACCCCTTTGGTCCGAAGGGAGTTTGCCACATCACTGACTCGCGCGGCGGGAGTCCCAGGAAGCTCCTACATCCCAATTCGGCCTACACCTGGCATTTCTCTCATAACAGGTCGGGTAAAACGCCACCCGCGAAGGGCCTGTCAGGGGCCGGTGGAAGACTGGTCGGCATGCACATCGTGTCACTCGCGGGCGGCATCGGCGGCGCCCGTTTCCTGCGTGGCCTGCGCGCGGCCGCGCCAGACGCCTCCATCACGGTCATCGGCAACACGGGCGACGACATCACCCTGTTCGGCCTGCGGGTCTGCCCCGACCTCGACACCGTCATGTACACCCTGGGCAACGGCATCGACGAGGAGCAGGGCTGGGGGCGGGCCAAGGAGTCCCACGTCGTCAAGGAGGAGCTGGCCGCGTACGGCGTGGAGCCGCAGTGGTTCGGGCTCGGCGACCGCGACTTCGCCACCCACATCGTGCGCTCGCAGATGCTCGAGGCCGGCTACCCGTTGTCGCAGATCACCGAGGCGCTGTGCGCGCGCTGGCAGCCGGGCGTGCGGCTGCTGCCGATGACCGACGACCGCTGCGAGACCCACGTGGTGATCGAGGACGAGCGCGGCAAGCGCGCCGTCCACTTCCAGGAGTGGTGGGTACGGCTGCGCGCCTCGGTCCCGGCGCAGTCGTTCGCGCTGGTGGGCGTCGACACGGCCAAGCCCGCGCCGGGCGTACTCGAGGCCATCGAGCAGGCCGACGTGGTGATCCTGCCGCCCTCCAACCCGGTCGTGAGCATCGGCACGATCCTGCAGGTCCCGGGCATCCGCGACGCCCTGCTCCCCAAGACCGTGGTCGGCGTCTCGCCGATCATCGGCGGCGCGCCGGTCAGGGGCATGGCCGACGCCTGCCTGACGACCATCGGGGTGGAGACGACGGCGCAGGCCGTCCTCGAGCTGTACGGCTCGGAGCTGATCGACGGGTGGCTGGTGGCGGAGCAGGACGAAGGGGTCGCGCTCGACGGCGTCCGTGTGATCGCCCGGCCGATCCTCATGCACGACGCCGACGCCGCGGCCGACATCGCCCGCACCGCCCTCGACCTCGCCAAGGAGCTCACCCGATGACCGACCAGGACGCCCGGACCCCGTCGCGGCTGGAAGTGATCGCCGTGGCGGGCATCGGCGAGGTGCGGCCGGGGGACGACGTGGCGGCCCTGCTCCAGGACGCCGGCCTGCGCGACGGTGACATCGTGGTCGTCACCTCCAAGATCGTGAGCAAGGCCGAGGGGCGGATCCGCCAGGCGCCCGACCGCGTCCAGGCGATCGAGGACGAGACCGAGCGGGTGGTGGCCAGGCGCGGCGACACCGTGATCTCGCAGACCCGCCACGGGTTCGTCATGGCCGCCGCCGGGGTCGACGCCTCCAACACCGAGCCGGGCACCGTGCTGCTCCTGCCCGAGGACCCCGACGCCTCGGCCAGGCGCATCAGGAAGGGCCTGCCCGTGCGCGCGGGCGTGATCGTCTCCGACACGTTCGGCCGCCCGTGGCGCAACGGGCTCACCGACGTGGCCATCGGGGCGGCGGGCGTGCGCCCGCTCGACGACTTCCGCGGCACGTCCGACGGCTACGGCAACGAGCTCAAGGCCACCGTCACGGCGCTGGCCGACGAGATCGCGGGCGCGGCGGAGCTGGTCAAGGGCAAGCTCGGCGGGGTCCCGGTGGCGATCGTACGCGGGCTGTCCCACCTGGTCACCGAGGACGACGGGCCCGGGGTCAGGCCGCTGGTGCGGGCCGCCGACGACGACCTGTTCCGTTACGGGTCGCGGGATGTCGTGTTCGCCCGCCGTACCATCAGGGAGTTCTCCGACCGGCCTGTCGATCCGGAGAAGGTGCGCAGGGCGGTGGCGGCGGGCATCGCGGCGCCCGCGCCGCACCACACGACGCCGTGGCGGTTCGTGCTGGTCGAGTCGCCGCAGACGCGGACCAAGCTGCTCGACGCCATGCGCGAGGCCTGGATCGAGGACCTGCGCGGCGACGGGTTCAGCGAGCAGTCGATCGCCAAGCGGATCAAGCGGGGCGACGTGCTGCGTAACGCGCCTTATCTGATCGTGCCATGCCTGGTGATGGAGGGCTCCCACACCTACAGGGACGATCGGCGCAACGCGTCGGAGCGGGAGATGTTCGTGGTGGCGACGGGCGCGGGGGTCGAAAACCTCCTCATCCAGCTCGCCGTGGAGGGGCTCGGCTCGGCGTGGGTGTCGTCCACGATGTTCTGCCGCCCGGTCGTCCGCGAGGTGCTCGACCTGCCCGGCTCGTGGGACCCGATGGGCTGCGTGGCCGTCGGGCACGCGGCTGCCCCGCCGCGTGACCGCGCGCCCCGCGACCCGGACGACTTCATCGTCACGCGCTGACGGAGCCGGGAAACCCCTTGTCAGCCGTCCGTTTACTCTTAGGAAAGTTTCCTTTACATTTGGAGCATCCCCCCATGTAAAGGAGCTCTTCAATGAGAAGGACTCTCACGTTAGTCGCCGTGGTGGTGATCGCCCTCGCCACCACGGTGTTCAACACCACACCCGCGTTCGCGCACGGCTACGTGAACTCCCCGCCCAGCCGGCAGGCCAACTGCGCCCAGGGCAAGGTGCCCGACTGCGGCAACATCATCTACGAGCCGCAGAGCGTGGAGGGCCCGAAGGGGCTGCGCAGCTGCCACGCGAACCTGCCGCAGTTCGCCCAGCTCAGCGACGAGAGCAAGCCGTGGCCCGCCGCGCAGGTGGGCACCACGGTGACCTTCACCTGGACGTTCACCGCCAGGCACGCCACGCTCAACTACGAGTACTACATCGGCAACACGCGGGTGGCCGTCTTCAGCGGCAACAACCAGCAGCCGCCCGCCACGGTCTCGCACACCGTCAACCTGTCCGGCTACTCGGGCCGGCAGAAGGTGCTGGCGATCTGGAACATCTCCGACACCACCAACGCCTTCTACTCCTGCATCGACCTGCAGATCGGCGGCGGTGGCGGCAACCCGACACCCACCCCCACCCCGACCGTCACTCCGACGCCCACTCCGACTCCGACGCCCACGCCCACGACGCCTTCGGGCACGTGGAAGGCGGGCACCGCGTACGCGGTCGGCAACGTCGTGACCTACAACGGCGTCACGTACCGCTGCATCCAGGCCCACACCGCGCTGGCCGGCTGGGAGCCGCCCAACGTCCCGGCGCTCTGGCAGAAGGCCTGACCCAAGGGGGCGCCTGAGGGCGCCCCCTTGTCATGGGTTCGGCTCGCAGGTGGGATGGCAGAGCCGGCGGGCCAACGCGGCGAGGAAGACGTCGATGATCTCCCCCGGCTCCTGGGCCTCGTGCAGGGAGCCGTTCGTGAGGGCAGTGATCTGCGACAGGCTGCCGCGATCGATCCCCTTGCCGAAGGCGATGATGATGACCTGTACGGGCTTGTCCGGGTTCCACTCGCGCCGCAGCGTGTCGAGGAGCTCCGGCAGCCTGGTGCCCTTGCCGTCGTCCTTGCCCGCCGTGATCACCAGGAGCGCGTTGTTCATCTCCTCGCGGTAATCGCTGGTGACCTTGCGGAAGCCCCTGAGTATCGCGTCGTAGAGCGAGCTGTCGAGCTTGGGATGGGCGGCGATGCCGCCGGTCGCCTCGACGAGGCGGCTCTTGCGGATCACCTGCCCCGTCTCGGGTTCACTGATCGAGCCGAGCCCGACGCGCTCCCGGTAGTTCTTGACGCCGTCCACCCGATGCGCGAACTCCCACAGGCCCATGTGCGTCGAGTCGGGGAAGAGCTGCAGCCCGATCTTGGCCGCGTCCAGTGCGATCCTGATCCTGGTGCTGCCGTTCAGGCCCTCCGCCATGTGCTTGGAGGTGTCGGCCAGGACGAGGATGTTCGTCGGCGGGGCCAGCCGGCTCCAGGCGCGCAGTGCCTCGTCGATGTCCTGCGGCGACACCGACGACCTGGTCTTCGGCGCCGTCGAGGGGATCTGCGGGCCGGGCGAGATCGGCCCCTGGGTGCCGTCGCCCGACCTGAACCCCGCCCGCCGCACGATCTCCTGCGCCTGCGGGCCCTTCAGCCAGTCGGCGAAGACCGTGGACGCCTCGGCCACCGTGGGGTCGCCGGCGGTGACGACGTACGGGTAGTCGAGGTTGATCGTGCCCTCGCGCGGGTGCAGCGCGACAACCGGGTCGGAGGAGGGGCGCAGGTTGTGGTCCCACACCGACTGCTCGGGGACGATGACGACCGGGCGCTGCCAGAACGTGTGGTCGTCCACGGCCGCCAGCATGCTGCGGTAATCGGGGGCGGAGCCGGCCTGCGCCCACCGGACGAACGCGGTCAGCGCCTTGTCCGCCCCGGGTCCCGTGCCGACGACGTCCCTGGCGGCGGCCACGGTCGCGATGCCTGCCCCGGCCAGTGACGGGTCCGGAACGCGTACGACGTCCGGCTCGTTCGCGTTGGGCCGCAGCCGCCCGCGCACGGTCGGCGGGAAGACCATCCGCCAGTTCATCTCGGTCCTGCCCACGGAGAAGCGCTGGGCCAGCGACGAGCGGGTCGCGAACACCAGCGGCGACGTCGCCACCACGCTCTCACCTGCGGGCAGCGCGTTCGCGCCCTGCTGGCGGGCCAGCCTGATCCACGCCGACGAGTCCGCGATCCACCCGTCCGGCCGCTCGCGCAGCACGCCCGCGCGGTCGCCGATCAGCGTGCGCAGGACGGTGGCCGGCTGCTGCTCGGTCACCTGGACCAGCACGCACCGGCCGCCCACCGCCGTCTTCGTCTCGTTGAAGCGCCCGGCGGCCTCCATGACCGCCGGTGCCACGTCGACTGCGGCCGCCACGCTGACCAGAACGGGCTCTCGCGTGCTGCACAGCACGCCACCGCTGCCGAACACCACGACGAGGCCACCGGCGACGATGGCCACGGCCGTGAGCCCGGCCAGCATCCCGCGCTGCAACGCCTTCCTACGGCGTTGCTCGGGAGCCGGCGCGGCACGGTGTCGACCCAAGCGCACGGTGAACCTCTCTCCAGGGGAGTGACGATTCTCGCAGCGCCTCCCACAGCGGGCGCAAGTCCTACTAGAACATGTTATAGCTACGCCATCGGCAGGACTCTCCTGACGCTCTTGCACACGCCGTCACTGGCCCGGGAGGCGTCCAGCCGCTCCTGGGTGGGAGTGCCGTACTCGGTGGTGCGCTGCCTGACCGGCCTGCCGGTGACCTCGACCATCTCCCGCAGCTCGCTGATGGTCTTGTAGGAGCCGTTCTCCGAGCCCGCCATCCGGCTGATGGTCTCCTCCATGAGGGTGCCGCCGAGGTCGTTCACGCCGCCCTGGAGCACCTGGCGGCACAGGTCGTCGCGGAGCTTCACCCAGGAGCACTGGATGTTCTTGATCGCGCCGTGCAGGAGGATCCTGGCCAGCGCGTGCACCGCCCGGTTCTCCTGCGCCGTGGGGCCTGGCCGGGCGACGCCCGCCAGGTAGATGGGGGCGCTGGTGTGCACGAACGGCAGCAGCACGAACTCGGAGAAGCCGCCGGTCTCCTCCTGGATGCGCCGGATCAGCTTGATGTGCCGCACCCAGTGCAGGTGGTTGTCGACGTGCCCGTACATCATGGTGGACGTCGTCGGAATGCCCACTTTGTGGGCCGTCGTGATGACCTCGACCCACTCCCTCGCGGGCAGCTTCCCCTTGGTCAGCACCCACCGCACGTCGTCGTCCAGGATCTCCGCCGCCGTCCCGGGCAGCGAGTCGACCCCTGCCTCCCTGGCCGCCTCCAGCCAGGCCTGGATGGACATGTCCGTCCGGCTCGCCCCGTTGATGACCTCCATGGGCGAGTACGCGTGCACGTGCATGCCGGGGGTCCTGGCCTTGACCGCCCTGGCCAGGTCGAAGTACGCGGTGCCGGGGAGGTCGGGGTGGATGCCGCCCTGCATGCAGACCTCGGTCGCCCCCGCCTCCCACGCTTCCTGTGCCCTGTCCGCCACCTGGTCGAGGCTCAGGGTGTAGGCGTCGGCGTCCGTCCTTCGCTGGGCGAAGGCGCAGAAGCGGCAGCCGGTGTAGCACACGTTGGTGAAGTTGATGTTCCTGTTGACGACGTACGTGACGTCGTCGCCCACGGTCTGCCTTCTGAGGTCGTCGGCGATGGCGGCGAGCTCGTCCAGCGCGTCTCCGTCGGCTTGGAGCAGCGCCACGGCCTCGGCGTCGGTCAACCCTGCCGGGTCCGCCGCCGCCCGCCTGAGCGCCTCCCGCACGTCACTGGGCGTCCCCGTGCCGGCGGCGGGGGCAGGGGTGAGGCGGTCGCGGAGGGCGTCCCAGTCGCCGTAGACGTGGTCGAAGTCGTCCCGCCGATCGTGGGTGCGCCCCGACGTGTCCACCTCCACGTGCAGGTCGACCCGCCCCGAAGACGCGAACCCCCCGTCCGGCTCCTGCCACGGCAACCCCCGCGGCGCCGCGTCCTCCCGGGCCAGCCCGGTGGCGGGATCCGCCAGAGCAGCCACGTGCGCGGACACCCGGGGATCGAGCCAGGGCTCGCCGGCCAGCACGTACTCGGGATAAATGGTCAGCCGCTCCCGGAGCGCGAACCCGGCCTCGGCGGTACGGGAAGCCAGCAGGGAGATCTGCGGCCAAGGACGCTCAGGGTTCACGTGGTCGGGGGTGAGCGGCGACACGCCGCCCCAGTCGTCGATCCCCGCCCGGATCATCAGCTCGTACTCCGAGTCCACCAGGTTGGGCGGGGCCTGGATGCGTACGCGCGGACCGAGCACGAGGCGCGCCACCGCGATGGTGGCCGCGAGCTCCTCCAGGTCGGCGTCCGGCAACCCCCGCATGGCCGTGTCCGGTTTGGCGCGGAAGTTCTGGACGATGACCTCCTGGATACCGCCGTACTCGCGGGCCACCCGCCGGATGGCGAAGAGCGACTCGGCCCGGTCCTCGACCGTCTCCCCTATGCCGATCAGGATCCCGGTGGTGAAGGGCACGTTCGTGCGGCCCGCGTCCTCCAGGACGCGCAGGCGCACGGCCGGGTCCTTGTCCGGTGACCCGTAATGCGCCTCGCCCTTCTCCTCGAAGAGCCGCCGCGACGTGGTCTCCAGCATCATCCCCATGGACGGCGCGACCGGCTTGAGCCGCTGCAGGTCACGCCAGCTCAGCACCCCCGGGTTGAGGTGTGGCAGCAGCCCCGTCTCCTCCAGCACCCGGATCGCCATGGCGCGCACGTAGGACAGCGTGTCGTCATAACCGTGCGCGTCGAGCCACGAGCGGGCCTGGTGCCAGCGGTCCTCCGGCCGGTCCCCCAGCGTGAACAGCGCCTCCTTGCACCCCATGGCCGCCCCCTGCCGGGCGATCTCCAGCACCTCGTCAGGGCTCAGGAACGGCGCCGGCGACTTGTGCGGCGCGGTGGCAAAGGTGCAATAGCCACAGCGGTCCCGGCAGAGCCGGGTCAACGGGATGAACACCTTCTTGCTGTACGTGATGATCCCCTCGCGGCCGGCCGCCCGTAGGCCGGCGTCACGTACGCGGGAGGCGTGTTCGAGCAGGGCGTCGAGGTGCTCGCCCCGGGCGTGCAGGAGGACGGTCGCCTCCGTGACGTCGAGGGCCTTGCCGTCACGGGCACGCGCGAGGGCGCGGCGGAGCGCGGAATCGCTGACGAGACTCATACGGGCACAGTACGACGGGCTGGGTTCGCCGCTCGCACCCAGGGGCGCGTCTCAGAACGATCTGTAGTCGCGCACCGGCATCCGAGGCCCCCGCGCGGGCGGGCGCAGGCCGGTGAGCCAGACCAGGACCGTGGCGCGATGCCGGTGCCCGTGGTAGGGCTCCAGCAGCCGCAACATCCCGGGATCGTCGGTCTTCTCCCCGGTCAGGGCATAGCCGACGAGCTTGGCCAGATGGAAGTCGCCGACGCTCACGGCGTCCGGGTCGCCGAAGGCACGCTGGCGCACCTCGGCCGACGTCCACACCCCGATCCCCGGCAGCGCGCGCAGCAGCCGGTCGAGCTCCTCGGTGGTGGCGGCGGCCTCCAGCTTGTCGGCGTGCCAGGCGGCGTTCGCGATCGTCCTGGCCCGCACCGCCTCCGCGCCCGCGCGGTGCCAGTGCCAGCTGGGGATCTGCCGCCACACCACGGGCTCGGGCACGACCCGCATGCTCTCGGGCGCGGGTCCGGGCGCGGGCTCGCCGTACCGGCTCAGCAGCCACCGCCAGGCCCGCCACGCCTCCTGCCCGACCACCTTCTGCTCCAGCACGGCCGGGACGAGGGCCTCCATGACCCGCCCGGTACGCCCGATCCGCACGCCCGGATATTTCCTGACAACATCCGCCAGGACCTCATGTTGGACGACAAATCCAGAAGTGTCGTCGAGCGCGCCCAGCAACGCCGGCAAAGCCTCCAGCGCCCACTCCGCGCCCGGCCCCCACGCCTGCCCGTCCACGGACCCGGCCCTGACGCTCACCCTGAGCGTGCAAGGCCCGTCGGGCGTCCTGGACGTCCGCCACACGGCCCCGTCACCGGTCCTGCGCCAGGTGGGATCGCCGCCGCCGCGCCGGTGGGGCTGCAACGCCAGCCCCACGTCCAGCGGCCCCTCAGGCTCCCATCGACGCTCCCTCACCCATCCAGTCTCGCGCGCCCGGCCCCTTGCTCGGACCCGCGAGCCTCACGTGCAGACGTTCTTCTGCTCGGACGCGGTGATGGTGCTGTTGTTGACGCTGTCGGGCAGCTTGGTCACCTTGACCGAGCCGAAGTCCTCGCCCACGACGAGCTGGATCACCGGAGTGCCCTTGGGCGAGGCGTTCGTGACGGGGGTCGCGGGGACGTACGGCTGCGGGTTGGTGGCCGTGACCTTGCCCGCCGCCGGAGCGGGCTTGGGCACGACGGCTCCGGCCAGCGTGTCCGCGTAGTCGGGGGCCGAGGTGATGGTCTTGGCGTAGTGGATCTCGCTCTTGGCCAGGCTCTGGCCGCCCGCGGCCTCGTAGTTGCCCACGCCGACCACGTTGAAGCCCTCCTTGGCCAGCTGGTCGGCGACCTCGCGGGCCTTGCCGAAGGTCTTGGTGCCGTTGAGCACCTGGACCTTCACCTGCTCGGGCTTGAGCGTGACCTTCGGCTTGGCGCTCGCACTGGCGCTCGCGGACGGCTCCGGGGCGGCGGGCTCGGTGTCGGTCTTGATCGAGGTGAACAGTTCGTTGGCGTCGGGCTGCTTCCAGACCACGCGGTTCTTGTCCTCGGGGTCGGGCGTCCACGGGATCGTCGTGAACTTGACGCCCCCGGCCGTCAGCTGCTTGGCGCTCATCGCGATGTTGATGAGCTGCTCGGTGTCGTTGGCCAGCTCGGGGTCCATGGTGACCGACCCTGCCGCGGCCGCGATGAAGTCCCTGAGCTTGCCGATGTCGGTGAGCAGCTCGCTGCTGGTGGCCTTGGCGACGACCTTGCTCAGGAAGATCTGCTGCCGCTTGATGCGCTGGATGTCGCTGCCGTCGCCGTAGTGGCGCAGACGCACGTAGCCCAGGGCCTTCTCGCCGTTGAGCAGGCTCTTGCCGGGCGGCAGGACCAGCTTGGAGGCCCTGTCGTTGACGCCGGACTTCAGGCAGATCTCGATGCCGCCGAGCGCGTCCACGATGTTCTTGAAGCCGCTGAAGTCGACCTCGGCGAAGTGGTTGACGCGGATGCCGGTGAGGGTCTCGATCGTGGAGATCGTGCAGGCGATGCCGCCGGCGTTGTACGCCGAGTTGATCATGTCCCGGCGCGGGGGCATCTCCTGCTTGGTGGTCTCGTTCTTGCACTTGGGGATCTGCACCATCGAGTCACGCGGGAAACTGATCAGGCGTGCCTTGTCCCGGTTGGGAGAGATGTGCATGAGGATGATCGTGTCGGTGCGCTTGCCGCCCGCGTCGGCCGTCCTGGAGAGCTTCTGGCCGTACCTCGCGTTGTCCTTGCCCGCACGGGTGTCGGAGCCGACGAGCAGGACGTTGAGCGCACCGGTCTCCGGGGGCCGCGGGTTGATGATGTCGTTGTTGACGCTCTTCTTCTTGATGTTGCCGAAGGCGTCGCGGTAGACGGTGTAGCCGGTCAGCGCCCCGGCCACCATGAGCGTGGTGACCCCGATGCTGACCCAGGCCAGGATGCGCATCTTGTTCTGGCCGCCGCCACCGCCGTTGCGGTGGCTGCGCGGTGGCCGGTCGTCGGGCGGGGGCGGCGGCGGCGCCGCGGCGGCTGCCGCTCTGCGTGCCATCCTGCTGCCAGGCTGGGTGGGGGCAGACCTGTAGTCCTGCCCGGAGCCGACTACCGGCACGCTCCTGTAGTCAGTCATACGTCCCCTAGCCTCACTTCTCGCGCCTGACGCGCTGGCTTCGTCGCCTCACGCCACGAGACGAGGTCACGTACGGCGTGCCAGGTGTCATGACCGCGGGGAACGGCCGTGACCCGGGCGTGATGTTTCCGCGGCAAAGCATACTCAGAGCCGGACATTGGGTGGAATATCATCGCCAAACTCATTATCGTCTCCGGGCTGTCTCAGCACGTCAGGCCTGGTGCTCAGGGCCGCCGCCAAACAGGCCAGGGGCACGGCCGGCAACACGTACCGGTAGTCGAACTCCGCCGCCGCAGCCGGTGTGACCAGCAGCACGATGGCCGCTGACCAGGGCACCAGCCAGACCGGGGCGCCGGCGAGGCGTCCTGCTCGGCGCCTGCGCGCGACGGCCGCCAGCGGGGGCACCAGCAGGGCCCCCAGGAGCACCAGGCCGGGCAGCCGCGCCATGCCCTGGTAGGCCCTCAGCCATCCGGCGTACGGCTCGACGATCTTTGTGCCGATCGCACCCTGCTCGTAGAGCTTGGCATAATCGGCGCCGACCTGTGCGGGATAGCGGCCAGGTGGTCCGGGCTCCTTCACCGGGAACTGGTAGTAGCCGTAGATCTCGGGATCGGGATAGACCGGGCGGCCCCAGGTGAAGGTGCGGCCCAGCTCGGTCAGCACCGAGGCGGCGTAGTCGAGCGGCTGCCTGGTGATCGCCAGCATCGCGAACCTGCCCGCCAGGCCGTCGTTCGCCTTCGTGAACGTGATGCCGGGCAGCTGCACGAGGGGGGATTCCCTCCCCCAGAGGTACTCCTGGGACGGCGGGCGCCGCTCCGGCGGGCGCGGGTCGCACAGGACCCTGAGGTCGGGCGGCGGCTCCATCTTGGCGCAGTCGGCGAACGACATCGTGCGGGCGTACAGGAAGGCGCCGTTCGCCCCCACGAGGCCGACGCGCTGGTACGTGGCGTAGAACCAGCCGCCGTACGCGACGACCGGCACGAGCGCGGCCGCGACCAGCACCCCGGCCAGTCCCGCCCGCCTGCGCAGCACGAACCACGCGGCGAACAGCACGATGAGAGGCTGGCCGATGGTCCTGGTGAGGGTGGCGGCCGCCAGCAGCAGCCCGATGGCGACCACCGTGGCCCGCCGCTCCGTCACGCACAGCGCCACCGCCGCCACGACCAGGAACATGAACAGCGTGTCGGAGACAAGCAGGTGCTCCAGCTCCACCTGGTACGCGTCGAGCAGCACCGGCACGGCGGCCAGCGTCGCCACCCACCTGGGCGCACGTCTCGCGACCCGGTAGATCAGCACGCCGGTGGCCAGGCCGAGCAGGTGCTGCGCCGCCACGACCATCCCGAAGCTGTGGAACGGCTCGAGCAGCTTGACGAACATGGAGTAGCCGGCCGGTCTGACCAGGTCGGGGCGCGGTCTGAAGACGGTGACGACGTAGGTGTAGGAGTCGGGGAACCACAGGGCCGGCCGGTAGCCCAGCATCGCCAGGGCGCGCAGGGCCGTGCCGAGGGCGAGGACGGCCAGGAACCACCGGTGCCGCTTCCACCAGGACGGATCCGTGACCCGCGCGAGGCCGCCCCAGCGGGGCAGGTCGCGCGGCATGCGGCGCTTGCCGCGGCCGGTCTTCGCGGGCTCATCGGCGCGAGCCTCCGCCATCACCCGCACGTCCTCCCGCTTCACTCCGGCACGTCCCGCGCTGCACAATCCGCTGCCTGCGTACGCTACCCGCGATTGTGTGAAGCCTGTGCCATCGGCGCCGCGCCCGCGCGCTCGTCGAAGTGGCCTCTCCGGTTGGATACGCTCGCTCACCGATGGAACTCGATCGACCCGGACGGGTGCTCTCCGCGCTCTCGGTGGTGCCCGCTCTCGCCGTGGCGGGCTGGCTGCTGGCAGGGCTGCCACTGCTGCTGCTCGGCTGGTTCGCGCCGTTGCCGGCCGGGCTGCTCGGGCTGGCCGCCGCCGCCCTGCTGTGCTGGGCGGGCACGCGGCGGCCGGTCAAGCTGGAGGCCACGTGGCGGCAGGTCGCGGGGGTCGTGGCGGTGGCCGGGGCGTCGGGCGTGTTCAACGTGGTCATGCACGCCGAGCAGGTCATCGTCCGGCGGGATCCGGCGACGTACGCGCAGTACGCGGCCTGGATCGCGCGCCACGGCTCGCTGCCCATCCCGACGCAGGCCGCGGCGTTCGGCGGCGCCGATCCCGCGCTGGTCTTCAGGAGCGTCGGGTTCTACCAGGTGGACGGGGCGGTGGTGCCGCAGTTCATGCCCGGGCCGCCCATGTTGTTCGCGGTGGGCGACTGGCTGGGCGTGCCGTTCGCGGTTCCTGGCGTCCTGGGCGGGCTGGCCGTGCTCGCCGTGGGCGGGGTGGTGGCGCGGCTGGCGGGGGCGCGCTGGGCGGTGCCGGCGTCGGCCGCCTTCGCGGTGAGCATGCCGGTCCTCTACACCTCGCGCAGCACGTTCAGCGAGATCCCGTCGCTGATCCTGCTGTTCGGCGGCCTGGCCCTGGCGCACGACGCGCTCGCCCGGGTGGGCGCAGCGGGCGGGACGGGCCACGGCGGGCTGAGACCTGACAGTTCGGGCTGGGGGCGGGGGCTGCTGGCCGGGCTGGTGTTCGGGCTGGCCGTGCTGGTCAGGGTGGACGGGCTGCGTGACGTGCTGCCGGTGCTGGCGTTCGCGGGGCTGCTGATCGCGATGCGGCGCTTCGCCAGGCCGCAGGGGATGCTGGGGCTGCCGCTGCTGGCCGGGCTCGTCGTGGGCGCCGGCGCCGGCATGCTCGCCGCGTACCTGCTCGCCCGGCCGTACCTGTCCTACCTGTCGGGCTCGGTCAATCCGCTGCTGCTCATCTGCGCCGCCGTCCTCCTGCTCACCCTGGCCGGCACGGCCGCCGCCCCGCTGCTCGCCAGGATCCGCCTGCCGGAGTGGGCCCCCACGGCCGGTGCCGCGCTGGTGGTGCTGCTCATGGTCGGCCTGTACGTCCGCCCGTGGCTGCAGACCGTCACCAGGATTCCCACGACGCTGGACGACCGGCGCACGGAATTGATGATCGAGCAGACCCAGCAGGTCAACGGCCTGCCCATCGACGGCACGCGGCTCTACTTCGAGAACTCCCTGCACTGGGTGATCTGGTACATCGGCCTGCCCGTGGTCGTGCTGGCCACGGTCGCGGCGGCGGTGCTGGTCGGGAGGCTGCTGCGGGACGGCAGGCCGTTCGAGTGGCTGCTGCCGCTCGCGGTCGTCGGCTGGACCACCGTCACCACGCTGGTGCGCCCCGAGATCACCCCCGACCACCCGTGGGCCGCGCGCCGCCTCGTCCCCATCGTGATCCCCGGGCTGATCCTGCTGGCCTCGTACGGGCTGGCCTGGCTGGGCGAGCAGACCCGGCTGCGGGACCTCGCCGTACGGCGCGGTCCCGCCTGGGTGTCCGGCCCCGGGCTCCGGCGCTGGGGGACGGCGCTCGCGGTGCTGGCCGTTGTCGTGCCGCCGGCCGTCACCTCGATCGGGACCGCGTTCGACCCGGTCGAGCGGGGGGAGGCGGCGGCTGTGGCGGCGATGTGCGCGAAGATGCCGCCCAACGCGTCGGTGCTGATCGTGGAGCGGGTCACCAGCGACCGGTTCACCCAGCTCATGCGCGGCATGTGCGACCGCCCGGCGGCGGAGGTGGTGCGGGAGAAGGGATCGGACGTCGCCCCTGAGTCGCAAGTGCGCCGCCTGATCGAGCGCGTGCGCGCAACGGGCCGCGTGCCCGTCGTGCTGGCCGCCGAGGCCGGCCAGGTCTCGCCGTACGGACCCGCGTCCCAGGTGATGGCGCTGGTCAGCCGCCAGGACGAGCGCTCACTCGTGGACGCCCCGAACGGCACCTGGTCGCTGCGGATCAACGCCTGGATGGCCCTGCCCTGACCGCCCGGCGACCCGGGGCGATCTTGGAAGTAGGGGCTCCCACTGGGCGCACGTGGACTCGGCTTTGAGTTGGGCAGAGTAACCTCAAGCCCCGTGAGCACGCTTGAGACCCCCAAGAGTGGACCTGCCGTGGAAGAAGCGCCGTACGTCACCATCGTCCTGCCCTGCTACAACGAGCAGGATCACGTCATCGACGAAGTAGAGCGCATCACGAGGGCCATGGACTCGAGCGGCTACACCTACGAGCTCGTGGCCGTGGACGACTGCTCGACCGACGAGACGCTGGCCAGGCTGCACGAGGCCGCTCCCCGATTCCCCCACCTGCGCATCCGCGCCTTCCACCGCAACGGCGGCGCCGGGACCGTGCGGCGCATCGGGTCGCAGGAGGCCAGGGGCGAGATCGTCGTCTGGACCGACGCCGACATGACCTACCCCAACGAGCGCATCCCCGAGCTGGTGCAGATCCTGGAGAAGGACCGCACGATCGACCAGGTGGTGGGCGCGCGGACCAGCGAGGAGGGCTCGCACAAGTTCCTGCGGGTCCCGGCCAAGTTCGTGATCCGCAAGGTGGCCGAGCAGCTGGCCGGGCAGAAGATCCCCGACCTCAACTCCGGGCTGCGGGCTTTCCGCAGGACGGTGGCCAAGCCCTACCTGCGGCTGCTCCCGCCCGGGTTCTCGTGTGTGACGACGATCACGCTGTCGTTCCTGTCCAACCAGCACGACATCTACTACCTGCCGATCGAGTACGCCAAGCGGGCCGGGAAGTCGAAGTTCAGCTTCGTCTCCGACGCGTACCGCTACATCCTGCAGGTGCTGCGGATGATCATGTACTTCAACCCGCTCAAGGTGCTGATGCCGCCCGCGTTGTGGCTGGTGGGCATCGGGTTCGTGAAGGGGGTGTGGGACATGGTCCAGCACCCGTTCTATTTCCCCGCCAACACCGTCATGATCTTCCTGTCCGGCATGCTGATCGGGTCCGTGGCGCTGCTTGCCGACCTGATCGTGCGGTCGCGGGGAGAGTAGGCGCGTGCGGATCGCGATCGTCGGCCCGAGCTATCCGTACAAGGGGGGCGGGGCTCAGCACACCACCGAGCTGGCGCACCGGCTCGCGGCCCAGGGGCATGACGTGGTGATCGAGTCGTGGCGGGCGCAGTATCCGTCGTTCCTCTACCCGGGGCAGCAGACAATCTCCGCGCCCGAGGGCACGCCCTTTCCGAGCACCGTGCGCAGGCTCGACTGGCGAAGGCCCGACGGGTGGGTTTCCGCGGGCAAGCGGCTGCGGTCGGCGGATCTCGTGGTGCTGGCCGTGCTGAGCCCGGTGCAGGTTCCCGCATATTTGGGGATTTTGTACGGGATAAGGCGAAAAGTCCGGACCATTGCCCTCTGTCACAATGTGCTGCCCCACGAGCGCAAGCCGTACGACGAGCCGCTCATGAAGGCGCTGCTCAAGCGGGTCGGCGGCGTCCTGACCCACTCCGAGCAGCAGGCCGGACTGGCCAGGGGGCTGACGGGCAAGCCGGTCAGCGTGGCGGCGCTGCCGCCGCACCTGCCCTCGACGAATGCCGAAAAATCCACTCAAGTCCATCGTCGGCTGCTGTTCTTCGGCATCGTGCGGCCGTACAAGGGGCTGGATCTGCTGCTCAAGGCGCTGCCCGAGGGGATCGGGCTGACGGTCGCGGGTGAGTTCTGGGGCGGGCTCGACGGGACGAAGGCGCTGATCGAGGAGCTGGGCATCGGCGACCGGGTCGAGCTGCGCCCCGGCTACGTGGCCGCCGCGGACGTGCCGAAGCTGTTCGCCCAGGCGGACGCGCTCGTGCTCCCCTACCGGAACGCCACCGCCAGCCAGAACGTCTGGCTCGGCCACGAGCACGGCGTGCCCGTGATCGCCACCCGCGTCGGCGCGCTCGCCGACCACGTCACCGACGGGGTGGACGGGCTGCTGGTCGAGCCGGGCGACGTGGGGGCGCTCCGCGCGGCGATCGAGCGGTTCTACGCCTCGGGCGAGCCGGAGAGGTTGCGGTCGGGCGTCAAGGCGGTCGATCCGGAGCCGTTCTGGTCGGCGTACACGGGGGCGCTGCTCGGCGCCTGACGGCCGAGCACGAACGAGACGCCCGCGGCGGTCGCGTCGGCCAGCGTGAACGCCAGCCGTGACACGATCGCCACCGCCAGCGCCGCGGGGGCGCCGATGACGGGGCCGAGCACGAGCACCAGCGCGCCCTCCCTGACCCCGACCCCCGCCGGGACCACGACGGTGAGGATGCCCGTCGCCCAGGCGAACGCGTAGGCGCCGGTCGCGACGAGGTAGAGGTCCCACCGTCCGGCGATCAGCCAGATGTGCAGGCCGTACACGAACCAGCCGAGCGCCGTCCACGCGGCGGCGACGTACACCGTGCGGCTGGACAGCACGCTCTCCAGCGGCTCCTTGCGCGCGATGCGCAGCGCCAGGTTGAGACCCCAGGTGAGCACTTTGGGGTGGAGGCACACGACGATCACCGGCACGAGCAGCACCAGGTACCACGCCCGGCGCACCGCCTCCAGCTGGCTCAGCGTGGCCGCCGCGATCATGATCGCGACCCCGAGGTTGATCACCAGCCCCAGCGAGATCGTCGCGAACGTGCGCCGGGGCGGGCTGCCGTGGTCGCGCCCGAGATCCATCATCGCCGCGTACGCCCAGACACCGCCGGGGATGTACTTCCCGAGCTGGCCCACGAACATGATCCGCCCGGCGATCCGCAGCGACACCTGTGTGCCGAGCCCCGCCAGGATCTCCCGCCAGGCCACCAGCATGAAGAACTGGCCGAGCAGCACCGCGGCGAACGCCCCCAGCACCGCCCACGGCGACATCGCGGCGACGGCGCCGATGGTCTCATCCCAGTTCTTCGCCAGCCCGTATCCCAGGAAACCGAGTGCGACGAGGGCGAGGGCGACGCGCAGCAGGCGACGGAGCATTCGCTCAGGCTACGTGCGGGCCGCCAGGTAAAGCCAGACGACAGCGCCGATCAGCACCGAAGCGGCGAGCACCGCGAGCGCGATCTTGACCGCGCTGTACGGCCGGTCGCCCTGGACCTCGCCGTTCGCGCCGTTGATCAGCACCTGGTACGTCTTGCCGCTGAACAGGTAGTTTCCGGCCCAGACCGGCAGCAGAACCAGCTTGAACATGACGTTCGAGTAGTGCGTGTCGACCGAGAAGACGCGCTGCACGTCGCCGCCGATGTCCCTGCGGCAGTCCTTTTCGATGACGTCGCGCATGATGACCTTGGCCTGCTCCAGGCCGACCGGCGGCTCGGTGTCGTAGCGCAGGCTGTGGTGCCCGGCCACGTAGTGCGGGTGGAACGGCACCGCCTGCTTCAGCGGCCAGGGCTGGAGCTCGTTCAGGTCCTCCACGTCCACCTGGGTAGTGGCGGGGACCAGGACGTCGTCGAAGTCACGCGCCACGCGACCGCCGGCCGGGTACCAGCGGGTCCGCCGCTCCCTCCGGGTGCGCCTCTGGCCCTTGCTGTCGGTGTAGGAGGTGGTGATCCAGTAGTGCTCGCCGCGCTGGCCGACGTAGTCGGAGACGGTGCCCGTGTCGAACGTCCAGTGCGGCAGGTACGTGCTCTTCATCGACTCCGCCTCGGTGACCTTCTTGAGGCGGTTGGGGGCGAACCAGCGGCTGCGCACCCAGGTGCGGAGCGCGCTCCTCGCGCCGTCGCGGTCGAGCGCGAAGGGGAGCACGGCCTCGGGGGCGATCTGGCTGTCGTTCGCGGTGTCGGCGACCAGGACCGTGCCGCAGAACTGGCACGTCCGGGAGATCGCGTCGCTCTCCGTGCGGGCGGCGCAGCCGGGGCAGGTGAACTGGTTCGGGGCGAGGGTCTGTATGCGGGGCTTGGCCAGGAACGCCTCGTAGGAGAGCTCGCGTACCTGGCGGGTGGGCGCGGCGATCTGCTGCTCGAGGCCGCAGTACGGGCAGCGCAGGGCGGTGGTGCCGGGGGCGAAGGCCACGCTCGCGCCGCAGCCCGCGCACGGATGGGCGGGGGTCCGGGTGGGGGAGGTCACGTGAGGTCCTTCAGGCGGGCGGGAAGGGGGGTGGCGTGTCGCGCAGGAGTGCCTGCAGCTCGGGGACGTCGCGGGCGGGCGCCCACTGCGGCATCCCGGACTTCCACACCAGCGCGTCCTGGGTGAGCCCGGCGGCCGGCAGCTCCGCCTCGTCGAACGGGCCGCGCCGCTCGCCGTCGACGCCGAGGTACCACCGCTCTGGCTGCGGCAGCGGCGGCGGCCCGCTCTGGTCCTGGCTCAGGGCGGCGGCCATCTGCTGACCCGCCGCGATGCCCATGCCCAGGCCCATGCCCTCGGCCGCCCCGCCCGCGTTCTCCAGGGCCTCGGCTGCCTGGAACCGCGCGTACTCCCCGAGATCCCCGACGACGCCCATCTGCGAGCGCTTGTCCACCGCCTGCTCCACCTCGGGCGGCAGTGAGATGTTCTCGATGGTGAAGTTCGGGATCGCGATGCCCACCGCCGCGAGGTCGGCCGTCAGCGCCTCGGCCAGCCGCCGCCCCATCTCGTGCTGGTTGGCGGCCAGGTCGAGCACCGGCACCCCGGCCGTCCCGAGCGCGTGGGCGAGCCGGCCCACGACCATCTGCCGCAGGTAGCCCTCCACCTCCTCGGTGCGGAACTGCGGGTCCGTGCCGGCCAGCTCCCGCAGCAGGGCGCGGGCGTCGGTCACCCTGGCCGCGTACGCGCCGAACGCCCGCAGCCGCACCGGCCCGAACTCGGGGTCGCGCACCATGACCGGGTTCTGCGTGCCCCACTTGAAGTCGGCGAACTGGCGGCTGCTGACGAAGTACACCTCCGCCTTGAACGGCGACTCGAACCCGTACTTCCAGCCCTTCAGCGTGGACAGGATCGGCAGATTTTCGGTCTCCAGCGTGTACGTCCCCGGCCCGAACGCGTCGGCGATCTGCCCCTCGTTGACGAAGACCGCGACCTGCGACTCGCGGACGATCAGCCGGGCGCCCATCTTGATCTCGTTGTCGTGGCGGGGGAAGCGCCAGACGAGGGTGTCGCGGCTGTCATCCAGCCATTCGACGATGTCGATGAACTCCCCACGGATCTTGTCGAAAATAGTCAATTGGCCCCCGTCCGGGTGGGTTCTGCCAGGTCGGCCACCGTACCAAAGGCCCTTTGGGTACTGTGGGTCCTCGTGGGTAAGCAACGGGTCGCGCAGCTCGAATACTCGGAGTTCCAGTCCGCCATGCTCGACGAGGGCAAGCGGAGACGGAAGGCTGCGAAGATCATCGCGGTGCTCGAGCACTTCCGCGGGCCGCTCGGCGGGCTGACGGTGGGCGACGTGGGCTGCTCCGCGGGTTTCATCGCCGACGAGCTCGCGCAGGCCGGGGCCAAGCACACGCTGGGCATCGACATCGACGTGCCGGGGCTGCGCAAGGCCGCCGACCGGTTCGGCGAGCGGGTGGCGTTCGTCTGCGGCGACGGCACGGCGCTGCCGTTCCCCGACGGGTCGATCGACGTGCTGGTGTTCAACCACATCTACGAGCACGTGGTCGACCCCGACGCGGTGGTGGCCGAGATGCACCGCGTGCTGTCCGACGACGGGGTGCTCTACCTGGGGCTCGGCAACCGGCTCGGCGTCATGGAGCCCCACTACAAGCTGCCGTTCCTGTCCTACCTGCCGCCCGCGCTGGCCGACCGCTACGTGCGGGCGTCCGGGCGGGCCGACCACTACTACGAGCGGTTCAGGACGCGGCGCGGGCTGCGCAAGATGCTGAGGGCCTTCCACGTGTGGGACTACACGTTCCCCGTGCTCGCCACGCCCGGCCGGTTCGCGGGGGGCGAGCTGTTCCCCGGCGCGCTGGGGCGGATCGCGCAGGGCGTGCTGGCCCGCACTCCTCGCGAGGTGCTCCGGCTGCTGCTGCCGCTCGTGCCGACGTACCTGTGGGTGGCCACCAAGACCCCGCGGCGGCCCGCGGGCGCGGCGTTGCCGCAGCCGCCCGAGCGGGTCCGCCCGATATGAGTCAGGGCACTGTGGAGCAGCGTGACAGCACGGAGGCGCCGCCGTCGCGGCCGCTCCTCCGCAGAGTGGTCCGGTACGCGTTCCTCGCGGTCGCGCTGGGCTTCGGCGGCTACGCCGTGGCGAAGCAGTGGGACGCCGTGGTGGCCGGGTTCGCCCGGTTGTCGCCGGTCGCGCTGGCCGGGTCGCTGGCCGCGGTGGTCGCCGCGCTGCTCGGGGCCATGTTCACCTGGCGCACTCTCCTGGCCGACCTCGGCTCCCCGCTGCCGCTGAGGCCCGCCGCCAAGGTCTTCTTCGTGGGCCAGCTCGGGAAGTACATCCCCGGCGCCGTCTGGCCGGTGATCGCCCAGATGGAGATGGGCCGCGACCTCGGCGTGCCGCGCTCGCGCAGCGCGGCGGCGTTCTTCCTGATGATGCCCATCCAGCTCGCCACCGGCCTGCTGGTCACGCTGGTCACGCTCGGCTGGGACAAGTACGGCTGGCTGCTGCTGTTCATCCCGTTGCTCCTGGTCCTGCTCGAGCCCAAGGTCATCAACGGCCTGATCGGGTACGCCCTGCGCAGGCTCAAGCGGGAGCCCCTCGAACGCCCGCTCACCAGGCGCGGCATGCTCACCGCGCTCGGCTGGGCGCTGGCCGGCTGGCTCTCCTACGGCGTGCACCTCTACTTCGTCGCCCCCCAGGGCGGCCTGCTCTTCGCCGTCGGCGCCTTCGCGCTGTCGTGGTGCCTGGGCATCCTGACCTTCGTCGTCCCGGCGGGCGCCGGGGTGCGGGAGGTCGCGATGGTCGCCGTACTTGCGCCCCAATTGGACAGCGGTGCCGCTATTGCGGTGGCGCTTTCGTCCCGCATTGTCATTGTTGTGGGGGATCTGATCTGCGCCGGCTTGGCGGGAATCGCGGCGCGGCGCGACTCGGTGTGATTTGGCCCACGATTTAGGGGAGGCTGGTCATAAGCTGAACTTGAGAGGGGGACGACCAGTCCCACGTGGATCTTGAGGGGAGAAGATCTTCGTAATGCCTCGAGTGCTCGTCGACGCGGCGGCGGTCCCCGCGGACCGTGGCGCGTTGATCAGATATGTGGACGGGCTCGTGGCCGCGCTCCACCGGGCCGGCGCAGACCTCGCAGTGGTCTGCCAGCGCTCCGAAGCTGAACGGTACCGGCGCCTCGCGCCCTCGGCCCTGGTCATTCCTGGACCCGTCGCGATCTCTAACAGGGCCGCCAGGCTCGCCTGGGAGCAGACCGGACTGCCGCTGCTCGCCCGCCAGGCGGGGGCGGACGTGATCCACGCTCCTTACTACTCCATCCCGCTCCGCTCGGGCCTGCCGACCGTGGTGACGATCCACGACGCCACCTGGTTCACCGAGCCCGACCAGCACGGCTCGCGGTCCTCGTTCTTCCGCTCCGCCACGCGCATGGCAGTGCGCCACGCCCAGCGGGTGATCGTGCCGTCGAAGGCGACCAGGGACGAGCTCGTCCGCGTGCTCTCCGCCGATCCCACCCGCATCGACGTCGCCTACCACGGGGTCGATCTGGCGCAGTTCCACCCGCCGAGCGAGGAGGAGATCCGCCGGGTCGCCTTGAGGTGCGGGCTGCACGGCCAGCCTTATGTGGCGTTCCTGGGCGCCCTCGACCCCCGCAAGAACGTTCCCAACCTCATCCGCGGCTTCGCCACCGCCGTGAAGCAGCTGCCCGAGCCGCCCGCGCTGGTGATCGGCGGCGGCGTGCACGAGGACGACGTCGACGCCGCCTGCCGCGAGGTGGAGGCCACGGTCAGGGTCATCCGGCCCGGCTACCTGCGCGCGCCCGACCTGCCCGGGTTCCTGGGCGGAGCGCTCGTGGTCGCCTTCCCCTCACGCGGGGAGGGGTTCGGGCTGCCGGTGCTGGAGGCCATGGCCTGCGGCGCCCCCGTCCTGACGACACACCGCACCTCGTTGCCCGAGGTCGGCGGCGACGCGGTGGCCTACACCGAGCCCGACGCCGACAGCATCGCCTCGGCGCTGGGGGACCTGCTCGGCTCCTCCGCCCGCAGGCGGCAACTGCGGGAGGCGGGGCTGGCAAGAGCACGCGAATTCACCTGGGACGCCTCGGCAGAGGCACATCTCAGCTCCTATCAACGCGCGATCGAATAGTTCGGTAACCTCACGGAGTGATGGAGAGCTCGTTGCCAGACCTCGAGGCGATTCTCCTGGTCGGGGGGCAGGGCACCCGCCTGCGTCCGCTGACACTGGGCACGCCGAAGCCGCTGCTGCCGACCGCCGGGGTTCCGTTCCTGGCACACCAACTCGCCCGCGCGCGCGCTTTCGGCGTGCGCCGGATCGTGTTCGCGACCTCGTACAAGGCCTCGATGTTCGAGCCCGCCTTCGGCGACGGGTCGGCGTTCGGGCTCTCGCTGGAATACATCACGGAGGAGACGCCGCTGGGCACCGGCGGCGCCATCCGCAACGCGGCCGAGGCGCTCACGTCCGGGCCCGACGACCCGGTGCTCATCCTGAACGGCGACATCCTCTCCGGTCATGACATCGGCGAGCAGGTGCGCACTCACCTCGCACGGCAGGCCGCTGTAACGCTCCATTTGACAGAAGTGGACGATCCCTCGCGATTCGGGTGCGTGCCCACCGACGAGACGGGGCGGGTGACCGCGTTCCTGGAGAAGACGCCCAACCCGGTGACGAATCGGATCAACGCCGGCTGCTACGTCTTCAGCCGGTCGGTGATCGACTCGATCCCCCGGGACGAGGTCGTGTCGGTGGAGCGGGAGACGTTCCCCGGGCTGATCGAGTCGGGCGAGCTGGTGCTGGGCTTCGCGGACCGCACGTACTGGCTCGACGTCGGCACTCCGGCGGCGTTCGTGCAGGGGTCGCGCGACCTGGTGCTGGGGCGCGTGTCGTCGCCCGCGCTGCCCGGGCCGACGGGCGAATACCTGGCGCTGGAGGGCGCTCGGGTCTCGCCGGAGGCCAAGGTGCAGGGCGGCACCGCGGTCGGCGCGCGAGTCGTCATCGAGGCGGGGGCCACGGTGGTGGGCTCGGTGCTGACCGACGACTGCGTCATCGAGGCGGGCGCCTGCGTGACGGACTCCGTGGTGGGCAGAGGGGCGCGGGTCTGCGCGGGCACGGTGGTGAGCGACGCGGTGATCGGCGACGGCGCCATCGTGGGGCCGGGCAACGAGCTGCAGAACGGCGTGCGCATCTGGCCGGGCGTCGAGCTGCCCGAACGCGCGATGCGTTACTCGAGCGACGTCTGACGCCCCGACCCGCCCTGAGCGGCGAGGTGCGGAAACCCGAACAGGCAATCCCAAGACGCTCCAAGTTCCCTGTGGAATCGCTCCTTCTCCGCCCGCGCGAGGGACAGGAGCCGTGCGGGCGGGATAGTCTGTTGCGGGTCGGCGACGCAGCGCGACACGGAGCCGAGAGGCCATCCGTTGATCGTGCTGTCGTCGTGTTCCCCGGCCCCGAGCGAAGCTGAGCGACTCCCCTGTGTCTGACACCAGATTCTCCCCACCGGTCACGACTCCGCGGAGCCCCGAGGAGGAGGCCGGCGGCCCCGCCCAGACGGGAGCCCGCTGGCCGCTGCCGGAGGAGGCGTTCTGGAGCGAGGCGGCCGATCCCCACGGGATCGCGCCAGGTGAGCTCACCGAGCCTCAGCCCGTGGTGAAGGTCGACGAGCCGCGGCAGGCGGCGCACGAGCGCCCTGAGCCGCAGCTGCGGACGGCGACGCAGGACCGGCCCCAGCAGCAGCCGGTCGAGCGCCCTCGGCAGCAGCAGAAGACGGTCGAGCGTCCCCGGCAGCAGCCGCAGGAGGCGGTCGAGCGCTCCCGGCGGCAGCCGCGGACGACGGTGGGCGACACGCCTAAGCAGCAGCCGCAGCCGCAGCTGGAGCCCCAGCAGCCCAAGCGCAGGCGCGACCCGTTCCTCGACAACGTCAAGTTCGTGCTGATCGCGCTGGTGGTCATCGGCCACTCGCTGGTGCCGACGCTCTCCGCCGACTCCGCCAGGGCCCTCTACATCTTCATCTACACGTTCCACATGCCGCTGTTCGTGCTGATCAGCGGCTACCTGTCGCGAAACTTCTGGAACTCCAACGCGAAGACCAACAAGCTGGTCGACACGTTCCTCGTTCCCTACGTGATCGTCGAGGTCGGCTACGCCCTGCTCCGCGTCTCCGTGGGCCAGAAGTGGAGCCTGACGATCATCGACCCGGCGTGGCTCAACTGGTACCTGCTGGCGCTGCTGTTCTGGCGCCTGTCCACGCCGGTGTGGAAGCGGATGAAATATCCCGTGCCGGTCGCGATCGCGATCTACCTCTTCGCGGGGTTCTCGCAGATCGAGGGCGACTTCAGCATGGACCGCTTCTTCGGCCTCATGCCGTTCTTCGTGATCGGCCTGGTGATGCAGCCCGAGCACTTCGAGATGCTCAACCGGCGCTGGCTCAAGGTCGTGTCGGTCTTCACGATGCTCGGCGCGGCGGCGGTGGCGATCTACGTCGCGCCGAAGGCGCCGCTCGACCCGTTCTACTTCAAGGCCAGCTTCCAGGACCTCGACCTGTCCTGGTACATGGGCCTCGGCCTGCGCGCCGGGCTGCTGGTGTGCGCGCTGGCCATGTGCTTCGCCGTCCTGGCGCTGGTGCCCAGGGGGGAGACGTGGTTCTCCGACCTCGGCACCCGCACGCTCTACTGCTACCTGCTCCACGGCATCCCCGTGCTGGTCGCCAAGGAGATGGGCTGGCTCGAGCTGCCGTGGCTGTTCGGGCCGCTCGGCGTGCTGGCGATCGCCTCCAGCGCCTTCGCGCTGGCCATCGTGCTGTGCCTGCCGGAGACCCGTACGATCTTCAAGTGGGTGCTTGAGCCCCGCCTGACCTGGCTCTATCGCCGCCCCTCACGAAGTTAAGCGACCGTTTCACCTGCATTTACGCCTTTGACCTGGTAAGCGCGGAGCATCGACACATGCGCGCATGTGTCGCCACGACCGTCCATCATCCCGAGGACGCCCGGATCATGCACCGGCAGATCAGGGCGCTGCTCGACGCGGGCCACGAGGTCACCTACGTCGCGCCGTTCACGTACTTCAACGTGACCCCCGCCATGGGGCTCACCGCGATCGACGTGGCGCGGCACGCCTCGTACGGCAGGGCGCGCGCGGCGCTCAGACGCGGCGTGAAGGACGCGGACCTGCTGATCGTCCACGAGCAACGGCTGCTGCACGCGCTGCCCTACAGACGCCCGCCGGTGGTCTGGGACGTACGCGAGCAGATCACTCCCAAGCAGTTCGCCCGGGCCGGGAGACGGCACCAGGTGATCACTCCCGTGGAGGTGCCCGAGGCGACCCTGGTGTCCTCCAGCCCGCCTCCTCCCGGCGACACCAGGGTCGTGCACATCGGCCGCCTCTCGGCCGAGCGCGGCGTGTCGGAGCTGATCGGGCTCGCCGAGCGGCTGATCCCGCACGGCATCAGGCTCGACCTCATCGGCGCCGCCGCCCACGACGTCCGGCCACTCCTGCGTGACGCGCAGCGGGTGGGGCTGCTCGACTGGTTCGGGTACGTGCCCAACCGGCACGCGCTGCGGATGGCCGAGGGGGCGCTGGCCGGTCTGTCGCTGGCCGACGACACGGTGCGGACGTTGCCCACCAAGATCATGGACTACATGGGACGCGGGCTGCCGGTGATCACGACGCCCCAGGGGGCCGCGCTGGTCGAGGCCACCGGGTGCGGGCTCGTGGTGCCGCGGGACGTGGATGCCGTGCTGAACGCCGTACTGGACCTGAAGGACGACTCGGCACGGCGGGTCCGGCTGGGCGCGCTCGGCCACGTGGAGGCCCGTCTGCGCCACCACTGGCCGGACCACGCGGCCGCCTTCGTACGCCGCGCCGAATCCTGGGCCGGCCTCCCCGCCCACGCCCTGGCGGTCTGACCACCGCCCCACGGAAGGACATCGGGGGCGTGAATGGCGACAGGACCGACGGGTTGATGTACTGGGAAGCATGGCAACGCATCTCATCCAGGGCCGCACGGTGGCCATGCCGGTGCGGGTGCGGGACGCTGAGGTCTGCAGCGCCTCCTACGCGGTACGCGCCGACGCCGCCAGGGCGGTGATCGCATATTCCGGACTCGACGTGGCCGAGGTCATGCCCGGCAAGGCCGTCTGCGTGCTGCTGTTCGTGGACTACCGCGACGGAGACCTCGACCCCTACCACGAGTTCGGCATGGCGTTCCTGGTGCGCCCTCCAGGCGTTTCAGGGACCCGCGGGCTGCGGGACCTGCGGCATGCCGGGGTGTTCGTGCACTGGCTGCCCGTGGACCAGCCGTTCACGCTGGAGGCCGGGCGGACGCTGTGGGGGTTCCCGAAGGAGCTGGCGGACATCGAGCTGCGGCTCGGCTCGGCGTACAAACGGTGCACCCTGCGCAGGGACGGCAGGCTGGTGCTGGACCTGCTGATCAAGCCGGGCATGCCCGCGCCGGGCGCCACGGTCATGGCGCCGCTGGACGCCTACACGCACCGCGACGGGATCACGCGGCGCATCCCCTGGTCCGTACGTGCCCGCGGCGCCAGGATCCGCCCCAGCGGCGCGCTGATCCGCCTGGGCAACCATCCCATCGCCAAGGAGCTGAGCGAGCTGGGGCTGCCCAAGCGGGCGATGTTCACCAGCACGATCGCGCGGGCCGCGATGTCCTTCGGGGAAGCCGTGGAAGTCTGAGTCAGACGATCGGCGGGCGGCCGAGCTTGACCATGCGCCAGGCGGTGCGCCAGGCCATGGGCCGCCGCTCCCCCGCCGGAGTGCGCAGCCCCTCGAAGAACCCGGCGAACCACGCCTTGAGCGCCTCGCCCGAGCCGCGCTCGCGCAGGAGGGTGAGCACGACCCAGTTGGTCAGGTAGAGGAACGCCAGCGGCCACGGCAGGTTGCGCCGCGCCAGCCAGACCCGGTTGCGCGCGTTGAGCCGGTAGAACTGGGCGTGCCGCGTCGGCGGGACCTGCGGGTGGTACATCACCGTCTCGGCGTCGTACTCGATGCGGTAGCCCTCGCCCAGCAGCCGCCAGGCCAGGTCGGTCTCCTCGTGGGCGTAGAAGAACCGCTCGGGCAGTCCGCCCACCTGGAGGAACGCCGAGCGCCTGATGGCCGAGGCGCCCCCGAGGAACGTCGTGACCGGCGAGGAGCGCTGCGGGTCGCCCGCCCGCAGGCGCGGGACGTGGCGCCGCTGGCCGATGCCGCCGTCGGGGTCCATCACCCGGAAGGAGATCACGGCGAGGTCCGGCTCGGTGGCGAAGCGGTCGCGAACGTGCGCGACGACCTTCTGGCTGGCATACCAGCCGTCGTCGTCGAGGAACAGCACGACGTCTCCGGAGCACTCCTCCACACCCCGGTTACGGCCTGCGGGAATGCCCGTGTTCCGGTCGAGCCGGATCGCTTTCACGACCGCGGCCGACCCCTCGGGTGGCGTCGCCGACAGTTCGGGCACGTCGGCGCCGTTGCCCACGATCACCACCTCGACGTCGCCGTCGATCTGGTTGAGCGCGGACTCGACTGCCCGGTTCAGCTCCGCGACCCGGTTGCCCATGGTGAGGATGACGCACGAGATCTTCAACGAATCACTGTCCTGACGCGCTGAGAACACGGGCGGAGCATTCTTTCATGATCACCGAGTCTGCTGGTCTGCATGTAATGGAAAGGCTGGAGCTAAGCGTATCGGAACCGGCAGTGAACCCCCACCGAACGGCGGACGTCCGATCAATACGACGGACGGGGACCTCTTCCGGTTCCGACATGAGATCACGCCAGCCGCTTCGAGGCGAGGATGCTTACCAAATGCAGGACAACCTGTAGGCATGCCGCGACGAAACAGGCGACGACCAGCACCCGCGTCGCCGTCAGGCCGTCGGTGAACGGGTCGATGACCGCGGCGGCCAGCGCGAGCAAAGACAGCTCGATCGGCTGCACGATCCGGTGGAACTTCGTCGCGGACAACACCCGCCTGCCCAGCCCCAGCAGCCCGGAGCGGAACTGCCCCACGGACGCCTCGGTCGCGGCCGACAGACCGCCCTTGGCCCGCGCCACCTCCACCAGGTCGGTCTCGGCCTTGATGAGGATCGCGCCGAGCGCGCCGGCGAAGCCCAGCACGGTGTACCAGTCGGGCAGGACGGCCGACGCCCGCCAGCCCAGGCCGACGAGCACCGCGGCCTCGGCGAAGTAGGCGCCGACGCGGTCGAGGTAGACGCCCACCAGCGAGGTCCGCCCCGTCCAGCGGGCCAGCTCGCCGTCGGAGCAGTCGAGCAGCAGGTAGATCTGGATCAGCAGGGCGGCGGCCACGGCGGCCCACAGCCCCGGCAGGGCGAGCACGACCCCGCCCGCGATCCCGGCCACCGTCATCACCCAGGTGAGCTGGTTGGGGGTGACGGACGTCTTGGTCATGAGCCAGGTGACGTAGATGGACAGCTGGCGCATGTAGAGCACGCCCGCCCAGTGCTCGCCGTTCCTGCGCTCGAGGTGGCCGGCGGGCTGGGCGACCCGCCGCAGCTCAGCTACCGAAGGCCCGGACATAGTCCCCCACCCGATCGTGGATCTCGGAGTCCTGCATGCGCAGGTGCTCCAGGATCGTGTAGCGGCCGGGACGGGTGCTCGGCGCCAGCGCGACCGCCTCGGCGAACTGCTCGCCGCTCAGCCCGATGTCGGCGGGCACGACGGGCAGCTCGTGCCGGCGCAGGCAGTCGACGACCTGCGCGACCCGGGCCTCGTCCTCCCTCAGGAAGAAGCAGAAGGCGGCACCGATCCCGGCGAGCTCGCCGTGGTTGGAGGTGCCGGGGAAAAGCTGATCCACGGCATGAAGGATCTCATGATCTCCACCGCTCGCGGGCCGGGAGGAGCCCGCGATCACCATGGACATGCCGGACAGGATCAGGGATTCGGCCAGCACGGTCAGGAACGCGTCGGACTCGATGGAGTCGCTGCGGCCGATGAGCGCCTCGGCGGCGGTGCGGGCCATCGAGCAGGCCAGCCCGTCGATGGGCTCGCCGCGCTCGATGTTGCCGAGCTGCCAGTCCTCGATGGCCGACAGGTTGCTCACCACGTCGCCCACGCCCGCTCTGACCAGTGACTGCGGCGCGTTGTGCACGAAGTCGAGGTCGACCAGGATCGCCAGCGGCATCGGCACCCCGAACGTGCCCTTGCCCCCCTCGTAGATCAGGGAGGCCGTGGGAGAGCAGATGCCGTCGTGGGAGAGGTTGGTGGCCACCGCGACCATCGGGATGCCGGCCAGAGAGGCGGCGTATTTGGTGGCGTCGATCGTCTTGCCGCCCCCGACGCCGATCACCACCTCGTAGGCGCCCTTGCGCAGGTCGGCGCCGAGCGAGACGGCCGCGTCGACCGAGCCGTCGGCCACCCTGAACACCTCGGCCTCGTCCAGCTGGGGCGCGATCAGGCTCTCGATGTGGTCGCCCTGCCCGGGGCCGACGGCCACGGCGACCCGGCCCGAGGTCGCCACGCGGCTGTCGGCCAGCAGGGCGCCGAGCTCCGCCACCGCGCCCCGCCTGACCTGCATGGTCAGCGGTGCCGGCAGCATCCTCGCTAGAAGCGGCATCCGCGCCCCCTCAGTAGCGAACGGCTATGGTGCGAGCCTTGGCCAGGTCGTCGTGGTTGTCCACCTCGACCCAGTCGACCTCGCCGATGGGCGCGGTGTGGATCACTTCGCCGCGCTCGACCATCTCCTGGTAGCCGTCCTCGTAGTAGAGCTGGGGGTCGCGCTCGAAGGTGGCCTGCAGCGCGTCGGCCAGCCGCTCGGCCGCGCCGGGCCTGATGAGGGTGGCGCCGATGTACTCGCCGTACGCCTCGGCCGGGTCCATCAGCTTGGTGATGCGCCGCAGCGCGCCCTCGGGCGAGAGCGTGACCTTCATCTCCTCGTCGGCCAGCTTCTTCACGTTGTCGACGGCCAGCAGGATGTCGCTCGTCTCGGGAGCGGACAGCAGCGTCTTCTCGACCGAGACCGGGTGCACGGTGTCACCGTTGACCAGTAGCGCGCCCTGGGAGAAGTAGTCGCGGGCGCACCACAGGGAGTAGGCGTTGTTCCACTCCTCGGCCTTGTCGTTGTGGACGAGGGTGAGCTTGACGCCGTGCCGCCGCTCGAGGGCCTCCTTGCGCTCGTGGACGGCCTGCGCCGCGTAACCGACGACGACCACGACCTCCCGCAGGTCCACCTCGGCGAGGTTGCGCAGCGAGATGTCCATGATCGTGGTTTCGCCGTCGACCGGCACGAGCGCCTTGGGCAGCGTGTCGGTGTACGGCCGCAGGCGTCGTCCGGCTCCAGCGGCCAGAACCATTCCCAGCAACGTGCACTCCTAGGTCGAGCATGACTTCGTGGGTCCAAAGAGTATTCGTCTTTTGACCCTCTGCGGGTAATCCGGGGTTAGTCTTGCGTTCCCGCCTCGGCCGCTTCCACCCCGGACCGGGGCGCGGCCAGCCAGCACGTCAGGCTCTCCCAGCCGAAAAGCGCCCACAGGTAGAGCGCGAGCAGCACGTAGCCGGCCGTCAGCCAGCCGGACAGGGCGATCAGCGAGACCGCCATCATCCGCCCGTCCCAGCCGAGGCCGAACGTGGCCAGCCACGGCGGCGGGTAGACGCGCTGCCGCAGCCGATAAACAAGATCATAGTGGTGGAACGCCAGCGCGCCGAGCACCAGGAAGATCAGCACGGGGTGCAGCCCGTGCGCGAACCCGCACGCCGCGACGAAGCTGTACTCGATCAGCCGCAGGATCGGCGGCACGAGCCAGTCGAACCTGCCGTCGTGCGCGTGCGTGCTGCCCGGCCCGGCCAGCAGCAGCGTCACCGCGGGCGCGAACACCGCGAGCCCGTCCGTGCCCGCCACGCCCAGCATCAGCAGCACCCCGGTGACGAACGTGCCCGCGATCACCGGCGGCAGCGGCGGCAGCTGCCCCGCCACGAGCAGGCCCATGGCGCGAGAGAGGGGACCGTCGTCGCGGTAGGCCACGACCGTGCCGCTGGGGACGGGGTTCATGTGGGTCGAGGTCACCGTGCCGACCTCGCGATCCGCCCGCCGAGCTGGTAGAGGACCGCCACGCCGCCCCAGCAGAGCAGGGACAGGAACGTGACCCTGGCGTTCCAGATCGCGGCGGTGACCGCGATCAGGGCCGTCCGCTCACCGATGGGCAACACGATGATCTTCTTGAGCCAGCGGACGACCGTGTCACGCTCCATTCTCTGGGCGAACCGGAGCACGCCCTTGGCCCGCCCGCCGTCGGCCGGCTCCAGCAGGGAGCGCGCGGGACGGCCCCACAGCGCGCCGACGCGGGCCGCGTCGGCGGCGGCCCCCGCGTACGCGAAGTAGACGGCGTGCCGGACGACCTGGAGGACCATGGCGGCCACGGCGAGGTGCCAGATGCCGGCGCCGCCGAAGCCGAAGGCCAGGCCGACGTAGACGACGTATTCCTTCAGCCGGTCGGCCATGCCGTCGGCCCAGGCACCGAGCGGCGAGAACGTGCGCGTGTAGCGGGCGAGCTGCCCGTCGAGGCAGTCGAGTGCGAACGACAGGCAGAGCAGCAGCGCCCCCGCCAGCCGGCCGCCCTGCGTGCCCGCCGAGAACCACACGGCGGCCAGCCCGGCCAGGCCGATCGAGGCGCCGGTGACGGTGTTGGGGACGACCTTGAGCCGGACCGCCGGCCTGATCAGGTGGCGCGTCCAGGTGGAGACGAGGAAGGTGGCGAAGAAGCCGTCGTTCTCCTTGACCGAGAGGTCGAGCCTGACCCTGGCCTCGTCCACCTCGGCCAGCCTGGTGACGGCGGCGTCGGCGGCGTTCTGGCCGGCCACCCGGTCGGCGTGCAGCGGCCCGAGCCCGGCCGCGCGTACCGCCACGCCCGACCTGACCAGCCCGACCAGCAGCAGGTCGACCGCCTCGACGGGGGTGACCGGGCCGAGCTTGCCCGTGTCGGCCAGCTCGGCCAGCTCCTCCGCGATGTCGGCCAGCGAGGCCAGGTCGGACTCGCCCGCCTGCAGCACGCCTCTGAACGTGGCGTTCGCCTCTGGGACGACGTGGAACGAGCTGCCCGCGGCGACGATCCTGCCGCCTTCCACGCGTACGGGCGGCCGCATGGGCGCCGCGGTCGCGTCGTGGGAGACCAGGGCCGCGGTGTTCCGGGCGGGATGGTCGAGCAGCAGCGCCAGCGCCTCGGTGTGGGCCACCAGGTCGGCGGGGAGCACGGCCACGGTGCCGGCGGAGATGCGGGCGATCTTGGCGATGCCCCGGAGGTCGGCTCCGAGGCCGCCGCCAGGGGTGACCACCTGGATCTCGTGTACGGGCAGCGTGGCGAGCTGGTCAGTGACGCGGTCGAGCAGCGTGCCGCCGGCACAGGAGAGCTTGCATGCCGGGGTCGTGGCGAGCAGGACGGCCGACGTGGCCGCGCTCTCGCGGGTCAATGAGTCGGGCAAAGCGCAGGTCTCCTCCCGGTCGCACGGGAGCCGCGTGGCTTGGGGGTGCGTGCGTAGGCACAGCGTAGCGACAGGTCAAGCCGATATCACGGAACGAGACCGTTACGCGTAAGAGTGGCGCGGCGGCCGGGGTTCGCCTGCGGGGCCGGAGCTTCAGGAGGTGCGCTCGAGCCGGCCGACTCCGCCGAAGAGGGAGGTGGTGCGGGGGGAGCCGTCATCCTCCGGGTGCCAGTCGCACGGGCGGACCAGACCGGGTTCGACGAGCTCGTAACCGTCGAATATGCGGTGGATCTCCTTCTCGCTCCTCAGCACGAGGGGCACCGTCGCACCGGCGAACCCGGCATGCCACCCCTCCTGCTCCTTCTGCGACATGCCGTCGGTGGTCAGGTGGGAGATCGCCACGTACGAACCCGGCGCCTGCCGTTCGCGGAAGGCCGCCACGATCCTGGAGGGGTCCTCTGCCGGGGTGACGAAGTGGAACACCGCGACGAACAGCACCGCGATCGGCTCGCCGAAGTCGAGGAACCCGTTGACCCGGGGGTTGTCCAGGATGGTCTCGGGCTTGCGCATGTCCGCGGTGACGATCCTGGTGGAGTCGTCGGCCAGCAGCGCCCTGCCGTGCACGGCGACGATCGGATCGATGTCGACGTAGACGACCCGCGAATGGGGGTCGGCCTCCTTGGCGATCTGGTGGGTGTTACGTGCGGTCGGCAGCCCCGAGCCGACATCGAGGAACTGGCGGATGCCGCACTCCTTCGACAGGTACCGCACCGCGCGTCCGAGGAACCGGCGGTTCTCCAGGGCGGTGGAGCGCACCCGGTCTTCGCCGATCACCTGGTAGAGCTTCGCGTTGGCCGCCCTGTCCACCTCGAAGTGATCCTTGCCGCCCAGCGCCTCGTCGTACATGCGCGCGGCGGTGGGGACACCAAGCGGGATGTTCGGGGTGCTTTCGGTCGTCATACGATCTCCTCGGCGCGGCCGCACAAATCCAAGATCACGATAGCAAACCGGACAGCGCCCGTTGACTCTTGCCCGGCCGACCTGGCTTACGCTGCCGATATGGATTCACGGTTGCGGTCGGTCGGGGTGCTTCTCGCGGGCGGCGTGGGGCAGCGGATCGGGCTGGACAAGCCCAAGCAGCTCATCGAGGTCGCGGGGAAGACGATCATCGAGCACTCGCTGGCGGTGTTCCAGGAGGCGCCGGAGATCGACGAGATCGTGGTGCTGATGACGCCGGGTCACACCGACCGGATCCGCGAGATCGTGACCAGGGGCGGATACGACAAGGTCAGCAAGGTCGTGGACGGGGGCGCGAGCCGTACCGAGAGCACGTGGCTGGCACTCCAGGCGCTGGGCACCGAGGAGTGCAACGTGCTGCTGCACGACGCCGTACGCCCCCTCGTGGAGCCCAGAATCATCACCGAGTGCGTCAAGGCGCTGGAGACGCACCAGGCGGTCAACGTGGCGATCCCCAGCTCCGACACGGTCCTGGTCGCCGTCCCCACACCCGACGGCGAGGTGATCGGCGAGGTGCTGGACAGGGCGGTGCTGCGGCGCAGCCAGACGCCGCAGTGCTTCCGGCTCTCGGTGATCCGCGAGGCGTACGAACGCGCGCTCGCCGACCCTGACTTCGCCGCCCGCCCGGCCACCGACGACTGCGGCGTGGTGCTGCGTTACCTGCCCGGCGTGCCGATCCACCTCGTGCCCGGCAGCGAGCACAACATCAAGGTCACCCACCCCGTCGACCTGCGGATCGCCGAGCTCCTCTTCCGGCTCACCTCAACTCCGTCGATCTCCGACTTGCCCTGATACGTCGCAGACGTTCGCGTGGACGGCGCTTGACCCGCCGATTGTTACCGTGCGATCACATGAGGAGACTCATCGCGATCGCGGCCCTGCTCGGCGGCTACCCCGTGCTGCTGGTGTCGGCACTCTGGCCGGCGCCGGCAGTGTTCGGGGTGGTCGCCGCGCTCTCCTATGTCGTGGAGTACGTGGCCGCGCGCGCCGCCAGGCCGCTGCCCGACGTGCTCGACCGGCTCCATCTGGGGGTCACGCCGCGCTTCGCGGCCAGGGAGACCATGGCCCTGCTGCTGGTGGCGCGGACCGCGGGAGTGGACTCGCCGTGGTTCGTGGCGCTGGCGGCCGGGATGTTCGCGATCCACGTGGTGCGGGCCGGGCACACCGGGCTGGCCCTGCGGCTCAAGGGCCTGCTCAGCAGGATGCCGGTGACCACCCGCAACCTCGACGTCTCGGCGCTGCGCATCCCGAAGATGCCGCCCCCGTCGCTGCGCGACAGCCGCAGCATGCGCTTCCTCTACCTGGACGCCCTCCCGGTGCTCGGCGCGGCCTCCGGCGCCGAGCCCGCCGCGATCGGGGCCGCTCTGGCGCTCGTGCTGGGCACCGCCGGGGTGCTCGCGCTCCTCCCGTACGTGCGGCGCGCCGCCCCGCTCACCGACAAGGCCAGGGTGCTGGCGGTCGTCGGCGAGCAGGTCGAGAGGTACCGACCCGAGGTCATCCTGTACTTCTCCGGCGCCACCGCGGCCGCCTACCAGGCCAGGATGTGGCTGCCCACGCTCGAGCGCATCAGCCGGCGCGCCATCGTCGTGCTGCGCGAGCGCGGCATGGCCAGCCACCTCGACGCGACCACGCTGCCGATGGTGTGCATCCCGTCGTCGGCCGACCTGATGAGTTTCCGCGCCCTGTCCAGCGCCAAGCTCTGCCTGTACGTCTCCAACGTCGGCAGGAACGTCCACATGCTGCGCATCCCCAACTTGCGCAGCGCGTTCCTCAACCATGGCGACAGCGACAAGGAGGCCTCGTTCAACCCGTTCTCGCGGGTGTACGACGAGGTGTGGGTGGCCGGGCCCGCGGGCCGCGACCGCTACCGCCGGGCCAGGGTGGGCGTCAGGGACGAGAACGTCCACGAGGTCGGCCGGCCGCAGCTGGAGGGCATCTCGACGCGGGGGCCCGGGCTGCCGTACCGCACCGTCCTGTACGCCCCCACCTGGGAGGGCTGGAACGACGACCTGTTCCACACGTCGCTGATCACCATGGGCCCGCGCATCGTGCGGGCGCTGCTCGACCACCGGCCGCGGCTGCGCGTGATCTACAAGCCGCACCCGCTGACCGGCCATCGCGACAAGCGCGCGACCCGCGCGCACAAGAAGATCGTGGCCATGATCGAGGCCGCCGAGCTGGCCCAGTCGAAGGACAGGCACCCGTCGCGGGCGTCCGGGGAGGCGCCGCGGATCGAGCATCTGATCGTCGCAGGGCCCGAGCCGCACCTGTACGACTGCTTCAACCAGTGCGACCTGCTGATCAGCGACATCTCCAGCGTCGTGGCCGACTTCCTGGCCAGCGGGAAGCCGTACGCGGTGACGAACGTCGCGGGCCTGCCCGAGCCGGCCTTCCACGAGCGTTACCCGAGCAGCGAGGCGGGCGTGCTGCTCGGGAAGGACCTGGCCGGGCTCGCGGACTTCCTCGACGGGGAGGACACGCTGGCCCGGGCCAGGGTCAAGCTGAGGAGCTATCTGCTCGGCCCGGAGTCCCCGGACGCGCTGACCCGCTTCAACGCCGCCGTGGAGCGGGTGTTCGCGGGGTCATGAGCCGGGCGGCCTGGCCAGCTTCTTCGGGCTCGTGAGGAAGCCCCAGCCCCAGGAGCAGTGCATGGTCGCGTACACGACGGGCAGCCGCAGCAACGCTCCCGCGGGCAGCCCGCCGCCGGTCAGCACCGAGCCCGCCGCTATGGCGGCCACGTAGCCTCCCGGGACGATGAGCGACCAGGGGAAGAACGGCGCGACGACCAGCCCGAGCAGCATGGCCAGCACCGCGGCGGGGGGCGCGAGGTAGCGCAGGTTGATCGTGCCCTCGTGGGTGCGCGAGACCACCCGCCGCCACCGGCCGTAGTGGAAGTACTGCTTGGCCAGCGCCTTGGCGTTGGGCCGGGGCCGGTAGGAGACCCGCATGCGCGGCTGGAACCAGACCAGGCCGCCGCTCTGGCGGATGCGGTGGTTCATCTCCCAGTCCTGGGCACGCTGGAAGTGCTCGTCGTAGCCGCCCACCCGGTCGAGCGCCGAGCGGCGGAAGACGCCGAGGTAGACGGTGTCGGCGGGGCCGGGGGTGCCGCCCACGTGGAAGGCGGCGGCGCCCACGCCGATCTTGGAGGTCATGGCGCAGGCGACGGCCTGCTCGAACGGCGTGATGCCCTCGGCCGCCATGATGCCGCCGACGTTGTCGGCGCCCGTCTCCTCCAGCGTCTCGACCGCGACGCGCAGGTAGTCGGGTGGCAGCATGGCGTGGCCGTCCACCCTGGCCACGATGCCGTTGCGCGAGGCGCCGATGGCGGCGTTGAGCGCGTTGGGCGTGCGGCCGGTCGGGTTGGGCACCACGATCACCCGGGGGTCGGCCGCCGCGATGGCGTCGGCGACCTCCTGGGTTCGGTCTTGGGACGGACCCACGGCGAGCACGACTTCTATCTCACCTGGGTAGCTCTGGGCGAGTACCTGGTCGACGGCCTCGCGGAGGTGCCGCTCCTCATTGAGGACCGGCATGACGACGGAGATGGGGGGCCAGGCGCGCGTTGTCTCCGCGGGCGCCTGCGGCGAGTCGGGGAACTGCTTCATGGCGGGGCTCACGCTACTGTACGACCAGGGGAGGAGGGCAATCGAAAGCCCGATCCTCCGGGTGACAAGAGGGGGACGGCATGCGCGAAGGGGGAGGGCAGGTAACGGGCGAGGAGGACGCCGGTGTGCTCGTGGGCGGCGACGCCTACGGCGGCGTCAGACTCCCGCCCACCCGCCCCCGCAAGCCGCTGAGGAGCGCCAAGGCCCGCCGGCGCAACGTGCTCGTCGCCGGTTTCCTGTCCACCGGGATCCTGGTCACCACCGGCGTGGTGTGGGCGACTCCGCGGCAGATCGGCACCGTCGACGCGGGCGTGTCCGCGCCCTCTGCCCGCGGCGCCGAGAACATCCTGCTGGTCGGCATCGACAAGCGCGACGACCTCACCCGCCAGCAGCAGAACCAGCTCAAGCTGGGCCGCGAGTCCGGCCAGCGCACCGACACCATGATGGTCATCCACCTGTCGGAGGACCACAAGCGGGTCACCGTGGTGAGCCTGCCGCGCGACACCTGGACGACGATCCCCGGCAAGGGCGACCACAAGATCAATTCGGCGTACCAGCTCGGCGGGCCCAAGCTCACCAAGCAGACCGTCGAGGCCGCCACCGGGCTGCAGATCAACCGCTACATCGAGGTGAACATCCTCGGCTTCATCGACGTAGTCGACTCCCTCGGCGGCGTCACCGTCTGCACACCCGTGCCGATCAACGACCCCAAGGCCGGCCTCAACCTGCCCGCGGGCACCCACCAGCTCCAGGGCGTGCAGGCTCTCGGCTACGCCCGCACCCGCGCCACCGCCCGCTCCGACCTCGACCGCATCGACCGGCAGCAGCAGGTCATCTCGGCCCTGCTCAACCGGGCGCTCAGCGCCGACACGCTGGCCAACCCGGCCAAGCTGGCCGCGTTCGTCAACTCCACGCTGAGCACGGTCAAGGTCGATCCCGACGACGGGCTGCTCGGCCTGGCGACCCAGCTCAGGGACGTCTCGCTCGAAGACGTGAAGTTCGCCGACGTGCCGCTGACCAACGTCGACTTCAAGGCGCCCACGGGCGAGTCGGCGGTGCTGTGGGACAAGCAGGCCGCCCGCGACATGTTCACCAGGATCAACGCGGACCAGGACCTGGCCAAGCCAGCCACCCCTTCGCCCTCCCCCAAGCCGACGAACACCGCCATCGCGCCGAAGAGCGTCACGCTCAAGGTCAAGAACGGCACGCTCATCACAGGTCTCGGCGCCCGCACCAAGGCGGCGCTGGTCGCGTACGGCTTCAAGGTCCCCGGCGAGCCGGGCAACACGACCAAGAAGGACTACAAGAAGACGATCATCCGGTACGCCGCGGAGCGTGAGGACGCCGCGAAGCTCGTGGCCGCCGCCATCCCGGGGGCGAAGCTAGAGAAGGCGGACATCCAAGGCATCGAGGTGATCATCGGCAGCGACCAGCCGAAAATCGCCAAACCGAAGACGACCTCCATACCATCCCCCAAGCCGAGTGTTACAAGTACGACCAAGACGGCAATGGAGAACATATGTAAGCAATAACTATAACGATCGGCGTTTCGGGCAGGTGACGGCCCATGGTGGTCAGGTCGTGGCGGGAAGACCCCTGTACGGTGCTGCACGTGGTGGGGGACCTAGATGTGGCGGGGGCGCCCCGATTGCGGGCCGAGCTCGACCAGGCCATGGCGGCCGCCGACCCGCTCAACCTCGTCGTCGATCTGACCGAGGTCCCGTTCTGCGACTCCGTGGGCCTCGGCGTGCTGGTGGCCACGCTCAACCACGTCCAGCGCGTGAAGGGCCGTCTGATCCTCGTGCTCGCCCCCGGCATGATCCGTCACCTGCTGACGATCACCAACCTCGACCGGCACTTCGAGACGAGCGAATCCCTCGGAGAGGCCCGCTCGGCCTTCGGCAACGCGGCCTGAGCCTGGCGGGGCGGCCCGGCTGACCGGAGCTGTGCGAGAACATGGTCATGTCATCGTGGGCACCCCTCGCACGGCCGCATGAAGTCGTGGGAGCGCCCCCTCAGGTGCGGAGGCTTTCACGTTGTTCGACCAGTTCCCCGAGCCAGGGCGCTCCCAGCTCGCGGCCGCCTTCGACGAGGGCAGGACCCGGCCTGAGTGGTGCTTCGTGGAAGGGCAGGCCCGCCTCGCGTTCTGGGCGCCCTTCGCCGGCTCGGAGCCGGTGATCATCTGGCAGTTCGATCCGGGCCCCGACCCGGCCGCCGCGGCCGAGCTGCTGCGCCGGAGCCTGCGGACGATGGGGCTGAGCAAGATGATCCACGACATCGCGCTCAAGCCGGGCCTCGATCCTGTCGTCGATCGCGCCGTCGAGCACGAGGCCCTGACGCTGGCCGGGTTCGCCATGGAGGTCGAGCGGCTCATGCTGGAATGGGTGGCAGGCAGCGACATCCCGCCCGACCCCGGCCGCCTGACGTACCACCCGGCGCGCCGCATGGACAGGGCCGAGGTGATCGACATCCTCGTCCGCATCTCCGAGGGCTCGCTCGACTACGACACGCGGATCGAGGTGGCCACGGCGGGCGCCGAGCGGGAAGCCCGATGGATGTACGACGACCTGATCAGCCGGAAGGCCAAGCCCGACTGGTTCGTCATCGGTTATCTGGGCGACTCCCCCGTCGGCCTGGTGGCCCCCGACGACCACTCGATCGCCTACATCGGCGTCGTGCCCGAGCATCGCGGCCACGGCTACGTCAACGACCTCCTGGCCAGGGGCACCCGCACCCTCGCCGAGGCCGGCCTGCAGCGCATCGTCGCCGCCACGGACGTCGCCAACGTCCCCACTGCCGACGCGTTCCTGCGTGCTGGATACTCGGAGGTCGGCCGGTTGTTCCGCTACTACTGGAGGGCATCGTGAGACTTGGAGTCATGTTCGACCGGGACCTGCCGCCCGAGCAGCTGATCCCCTTCGCCAAGGCGCTCGACGAGACGTCCGTGGACGACCTCTGGGTGGTGGAGGACCTCGGGTGGACCGGCGGCATCTCGGCGGCCGCCACCGCGCTCGCCGTCACCTCCCGGCTGCGCGTCGGCATCGGCATCACGCCCGCCCCCCTGCGCAACCCGATGCTGCTGGCGATGGAGCTGGCCAACCTGGCCCGGGTACATCCCGGCCGGCTGGCCGCCGGGATCGGGCACGGCGTGGGCGACTGGATGCGCCAGGTGGGGGCCGCCCCGCCGTCGCCCCTGGCCCTCCTGGAGGAGACCATCACAGCCGTACGCGCGCTGCTGCGCGGCGAGACGGTAACCCTGCACGGGAAGTCCGTGCATCTGGACGGCGTGTCCCTGGTGCACCCGCCTGCCGTGCCGCCGCCCGTGCTGGCCGGGGTGAAGGGGCCGCGCTCGCTCGCGCTGTCGGGCCGGGTCGCCCAGGGCACGATCGTGCCGGAGGGCGTCGGACCCGCGCACCTGCCGGGGATCCTCGACCAGATCGGCGCGGATTCCGACCACGAGCTGGTGGTCTTCACGTTCCTGCACACCGGGGCCGACTTCGAGGAGGTCACCCGTCCGATGGTGGCGGGGCAGGCGGGCTTCCTCGGGGTCGCGCCCGAGGAGGTGGTGATGGCCGCGGGCTCTGCCGAGGCGGCGGCCGAGCAGGTCAAGGCGCTCTGGGCGGCCGGAGCCGGCACGGTGGCGGTCCGGCCGCTCGGCTCGGACCCGCTCCAGCACGTCACGGCGCTGCTCGCGGCCCTCTGAGAGCCCTCGGCCGCCCTCCAATGGCCGAATGGCCGAGGGCGGGCGGCCGGCGCTCGGCCGGATGGTCGATGGCGAGCCGCCGGTGCTCGGCGACGATCGTCCCCATGAGACGAATCGTGGTAGCACTCGCTGTTGCGTTGGCGGCCACCGGATGCGCGGTGGACCTGGAGGCAGAGGAGGTCCACTCCGCCCAGTCGTTCGCCTTGACCGGCACCGCTCTCAAGATCAGGTCCGCCCTGGGCGGCGTGCGCGTCCTCCCTGGCACCGCGGGCCGGGTCGAGGTGGAGCGCTGGGTACGCGGCAAAGCCGCCGACGACGGCAACGCCACCTGGTCCCTGCGCGACGACACCCTCCGTCTGGGCGCCGACTGCACCATGGTCTTCGGCGACTGCGGCGCCCGTTACCACGTCAAGGTCCCGCCCGGCGTGCGGCTGTCGATCGACGCGGCGGACGGCGTCATCCTGAACGGCCTCACCCAGGAGGTGGACGTGTCCAGCCGGGACCGCATCCAGGTCTCGGGCACCACGGGAAAGCTGCGGCTGCGGAGCGAGGGCCCGGTGACCGGCGAGGGGCTGAAGTCGCCGGACGTCAGGTGCCAGACGTCGGACGGAGCGATCGACCTGACGTTCGCCGGCCAGCCCACCGCCCTCGACCTGCGATCCCAGGAGGGCAGAGTGACGGCCACCGTGCCCGAGGCCTCCTACGCGATAAGTGCCCGCAGCAAGGAGGGCACCGAACGTTCCGAGCTCAAGCACGACGCCAAGAGCCCCAACACCATCACGGCCCGCAGCAACTCGGGAGACGTCCGGATCCTCGTGGCCAAGTGAACCGCGTGCCGCCCCCTACTCCCAGATGGCGGCGTAACGCCCGTTCTCCGCGTTCACCTGGACCGGGGACAGCCCCTTGGCCTTGAGGTCGTCGAACCGCTTCTGGAAGCCGGCGGAGGTCATGTCGATGTAGTGGGCCCAGGACCTGTCGCCGTCCCTGCGCCACACCGCCGTGTACGTGCCGTCAGGCGCCACGGCCACCTTGACCGGCCGGAACCCCTGCTTCTTCTGGGCGTAGAAGGCGGCCTCGTGCTGCTCCCTGGTCCTGCCGTAGGTGCAGTACCAGGCCCCGCGCCGGTTGGCCGTCCACACGCCCACGTACCGCAGGTCGTCCGAAGTGCCGTACACGTCGACGGAGGTCAGCGTGAGCCCCTGGTCGGCGGCCTGCTTGTTGGCGGCGCCGAACTGATCGGGGGTCAGGTTGGACCTGGCGACGAACTTCCCGCTCCTCTTCTCGAAGACGGCCGTGTACACCGGCGAGTCGGCCGGCCCGGTGGCGGAGACGGAAGTCGGCTGCACCCCTTCCCGCAGCCCCTTGTCGAACTGCTGCTGGAACTCGTCGGCCGACATGCCCTGCCAGACGCCCCAATTGGACGGAGAGCCACCCTTGACCCAAACGGCCGCATATCGCTCACCGTCGGAAACGTTTACCGTAATCGGGCGGAAGCCCTGATCCCTGAGCTGACGGACCCGATCCACGCTCTGGGCGGCCGTCAGGCCGTGATAGGCGACCCAGGCCGGACGCGCCTGCGCGTCGGCCGCGGGCGCCACCACCGTCATCGGAGCGGCGAGCCCGATCAGCAAGGTGACGGTCTTCCTCGTGGCCCGCATGACCCTCCCACACAGAATTGGCTTTGCTCGTTCGCGAGGACGAGACCGCTTTGCTCGTTCGCGAGGCCCGACCCTAACAGCCATGACTGCCGGTCCGCTGGCAGCCCGTCGAGCGCGCGGCAACTGTCCCTTCTGCGGCAAATCTGAGGTCACCCGGGCTCAAGAGCCGTGCCTCCGGAGGCGGCTCGCCGCCCCCGGAGGTCCTCAGCCCCAGCCTCAGCCGACCTTCTCGAACGGGGTCGGCGTCTGCCCCGTCCAGCGGTAGAGCTGCGCCTGCCCGGTGTACTTCTTGACCCCGTTGTCGGTGACCGTCCCGGACTTGGAGACGTAGTAGCGGCCTCCGCCCAGCGAGATCAGGCCGTACTCGCCGGTGAACTCCCATCCCCTGACGCCGGAGGCGTCGTGCTGGAGCCCGCCGGGCGCCAGCGTGAGCAGCCGGCCCCGCTCGGGCTGCGGCTGCCCGACGATGTCCCCCTCAGCGGGCCGCGCGCCGCCGTCCACCATGAAGAAGGAGTAGTTGGGGAACTGCGGCTTCTTCCCCTTGTAGACGGCCATCATCCAGTTGCCGGTGTGCTCGTCCCACTCGAGGTTCTGCACGCCGTACGTGGTGTTGCCGGTGTAGGCGAAGTACTTGCCGTCCGTCTGCTCGGGGCCGCTCTTGTGCGGGTCGCTCTCGGTGAGCGGCTTCTCGTACTTCCTCCACTGCTGGATGTCGTACTGGAGGACGACCTGGTAGTCGTTGTCCTGCCTGCTGACGTTCGAGTAGATGCCGTACGCGACGGTGAGCAGCTGCTTGCCGTGCTTCTTGCCGAACTCCGGCCCGAAGGACACGCCGTCGATGCCGCTGCACCCGTACCGGTGATCGGGGGTGTTGCCGACGTTCCCGTCGAACTTGCCGTCCCCGTTCATGTCGGCCGTGTAGTCGGCGACGACCTCCTTCAGGTAGACCGTCTTGACCACGCCGGTGGTCTGGGCGTCCATGTTCGGGCTGGTGATGCGGTCGACGTCGAAGATCGCGATGTAGAACGACTCCTGCTCCTTGTACTCCAGGGAGCCGTACACGCGGCCGTCCTTGGCGTTGAAGTCGAGATCGCCGAGGTGCCCGGTGAAGCCCGTCACCGACCCGATGAGGTTGCCCTTGAGGTCGGTCTTGACGAGGACGTTGGTGAACGAGAAGTACATGAACCCCTTGCGCCGGTCGATGGCGATGCCCTGGACGTGCCCTTCGGTCCAGGCGCCCCCGTTGATCTCGGTCGGCAGCTCCAGGGGGCGGTCATCGGCGGTGGCTGGGGCGGCTAGCAAGCCGAGCGAGGCGGTGGCGACCACGGCGAGCGTCAGGACTTTGCGCATGTTGCGGTACCCGTCTTCGGTTAAGGAACAGACCGAAACCAGACGTTATACCGATCGAATGCCGCTGTCTGACATATGAGTGAACCAGCAGTGAAACACCCCCAAACTGCTCATCCAGGCCACCTATGGGCGATACAACCGCTCGAGCCCCACCAGAGCCACACGAGGATCATCGCCGGCCGTCGCGCTCAACCCGTCGCTGAATCCCGATCCTCCAAAGCAGGCGAGCACGGTGTCGCGGGTGTCGTATCCCTTTGCGCCCAGCAACTCGCGCGCCCTCGCGAGCCGTTCGAGGTGATGGCGGCCCATCACCTCACCCCACTTGACCTCGCCGAGCGACAGGATCCGCCGCGGCTTCCCCGGCTCCTGAGCGGCCAGTGCCACCACGTCGACCTCGATCTGGCTCCTGGTTGCCGTATCAGGCACGACACCTGCCCCGATCTCCGCCGGGAACTCGCCGAAAACCGAATCTCCCGCGTCCAGCGCGAAGTCACGGCACAGCGACTCGAAGTGCGGCCCCACCACCTGGGCGAGAAACGTCTGCCTGACCGACTGCCATACGGCTTCGGCCCGGTGGATCTCCAGCTCCGGCCAGCGACGCCGCATGATCGCCTCATAGAACGTGATCAACGGCTCCACGATGCGATAGCGGGCGCGCCCCGAGCGGAACAGGTCCGGCTCGCGCCTGACCAGCGCACAATCCTCCAGCACGGTGAGCGGATGAGTGATCTGATCGGACCTGCGCCCCACATAGTTGGCGATCCCCCCGTTGGTCGAGTTCCCGCTCGCGATCGCTGCCAGCACCGAGTGATAGAGCCCCGGATCCCGAATCTCCGGCTCTTCCGCAAGCAGATACCGCGCCTCGCGAAAAAGCGGCATCTGTGGATTGAGCACGGTGCGGGCAACCCAGGAATCGAAATCGTGGAGGCTCTCGGGCACGTCACCTTGCGTGAACTCGTACCGGTAGGCAGGCGTTCCACCGACGATCGCGTGCAGCATTACGGCCAGCCGAGGATCCGTGATCCCCCAGAACTCCGCCGCGTCCCGATAGCGAAACGGATGAATCATGAGTTCGAGGCCGGACCGTCCGCGCAGGGGTGCCTGCCCGGAAAGAAGCCCGCCCATCACGGACATGGCTGATCCGCAGAGAATCAGCCGTGCGGCGCTCTCCCGCGCGCTGCCGCCAGGCCCGAGCTCGCGCTGAACGATCGACGGCAGTGCGGGCGAAGCCCTGAACAGGAACGGAAACTCGTCGATGATCAGCGGCACCGCCCGGCCGCTGAAGGTGCGGAACATGTAGGGGATGGCGTCGTTCCAGTCCCGGAAAGGGATCTCCACAACCTGCCGGGTGAATCGCGTGAGAGCTTCGGTGAAGAGCCGCAGCGATTCCGCCTCCGTCGCCTCGGTGGCAGCGAAATACAGCCCATCGGTCGCTTCCGCCAAGGCCTGCAGCAGGAAGCTCTTTCCCTGCCGGCGTCGCCCGCTGACGACCCCAAGCGTCGCACCGGGCATCGCGACCGCTCGGTGTTGCGGTGCCGCGAAGCCTGCCAGGCCCTGCCACTCCCTCACACGGCCGAAGACGCGCTCAGGCTTCCGGATCAAGACCCCTCCAACTGCGAAGCGAAGACATTACAGAAGCATACTTCTCAGAAGTACAGCTCTGTGAATTTCAACACTCGCGCACAGGATCGTTCGCAGCTCGTCGCTCGAGGCCGGCAACCTCCAGGCATTGACGGTTTCGCTGGCGTGTCAGCGGCTACCAGTTCGACCTCGAACCCGTCCTTGTCCTCCAGGTAGGCGGCATAGTGCCGCCCCCCGCCGGCGCGCGGGTGGCGGTCGGGAACATCAGCGTCCAGCCCTTCGCGGGCGCCTGCTCCAGCCCCCAACGCGCACCTGCCCCACCTCGAACCCCCCGGCCGAAATCAGTGGCCGGATGCGGACAACGTCGGTCGCCAACCCCTGAATGACAGCAATCGTCCCATTGATGTCACGTTCCATCCCGAGTCTTTTGGAGCCCGCAGTGCTCAAGCATCTACTCGCGGCGAGCGGCGTCGCAGCCGCACTCCTGCCGTTCGCCTCCACGTCCGCCATGGCCGCGACCCCAGTCGTTCAGATCACCAAGGTGTACTACGACTCGCCGGGGTCCGACCGGGGCGGCAACGCCTCACTCAATGGCGAATACGTGGTGCTGCGCAACACGTCCAAGAAGAGCATCCAGCTCGAGAAGTGGATCCTGCGGGACGAGACCGGCTACAAGTACCGGTTCCCGAGATTCATCCTCAAGCCCGGCAAGTCGGTGACCGTGCGCTCAGGCCAGGGGTACACCAGCTCGACGACCTTGTACTGGGGGCGCAAGTGGTACGTCTGGAACAACGACGGGGACACGGCAAGCCTCTATCGAGGCAGCGACCTCAAGAAGATCGACACCTGTAGCTGGGGGCGCGGCGGCATCTCCACCCGCTGCCAGTAGGCCGGCACGCCGCTGAACACCGTTCCCACAGAATCGGGCGTTTGCCGGGGACCCGACCGCGCACCGGCAGCCTGGCCCCGGCGGCGATCTAAGCGCACAGCTTCTGCTCGACGTCACACAGTTTGACCTCGGGGTAGCGCGTTGACGGCTTGTCCAGCAGGGGCTGGGGCTTGTGGCGCAGGTGCAGGTCGAAGAAGGCTCGAACGTGGCCGCGAGTGATCTCGAGGGCGCGCTCTCCAGACAGGCCGGGATTGCGGTGGATACCGAGCTGCTCCACCAGCAGCGCGGTGTCGGTGAAGGAGGCATGCTCTGCCCCGGCCACCACGAGCCAGCGCTTCCACCCCGTCAGATGTGCCCAGTCCCGTTCCCACGTGGCGTCCTTGCCTCCCGGGCTGTGCATGGCCTGCGCGCCCAGGAAGAGGAACGGCCGCGACAGTCCGCTGTTCGGGATCGGGGCGAACGTGGTGCCGTCCATGTCGATCCCAGCACGTACCCGGGGGTCCTTCAGCATGGCGGCGATGGCGCTCGCGCCTCCTGCCGAGTGCCCGGCCATCGCGATCCTGGACGGGGCGATCAGCGAGGCGCCCTTCCACATGGGGTGCGCGCCGGTCAGCTCGTCGAGCACGAAGGAGACGTCGGCCGCTCGGCTATGGCCCACCTTGTTCCAGAACTCCTGGCTCTTGTCCGCCTCGCATGCGACGCACGTGGTGACCCGGCCGTCGGGAAAGGTCGTGGCCAGGCTCTCATAGGTGTGGTCGATGCCGGCCACCACATAGCCTCTGCTCGCCAGTTCCTCGGCCAGCGCGGTGAGCGAGCTGCGGGGCTCGGTGAAGCCCGGGGAGAGCACCACCAGGGGCAGGCTGTGTTCGCGTCCGGCCGGTTTGGCGTCGCTGAAGGCGTTGGTCCGCGTTCTGCTCAACGCGTCGTACGGCACGCCGGGGATCTCTTCACCTTTCAGGATGAGCTCCGACTCCTTCGCCGTCATGTACGGGGCCCGCTTCCCGCTGCGGGATTTCGTCGGGTACCACAGAGAGATCATGAGTTCTCTCGCCTTCACGCCGGCGACCCAGGGATCGGCGCGGGAGGTGTCCTTGAGGTACAGGGACGTGGTGCCGACCGGCTGGGATCCGGTCGGTTCGGGCAGGTACGGCGTGCCGATCCGGGTGGACGACGGATCGGCGGCGACGGATGCGGTGGAGCTGGGCGACGGTTTGCGTGAGGGGGCGTCGGACACGACCGAACCGAACGCGGAGGCACAGGGGGTGGCGACCGCGAAGGCGAGCAGGACCGCGACGGTGGTGGCGCCTCGGCGGATCCGGCGGGGCGGCGTCGGTTTCCCGGCGCTGGTGCCGTGCCCTGAGGCTGGGCTGTGCGTACTATTCCTCTCCATCACATAACCCAATGAACTGTCCTTCCTGAGGGGGCCGCCTCGACGGGACCTGTGCCGGCGGCCGGTGGCGACGACGACGCTAGAGGCCGGCGAGATCCGTCCGCGTCGGCTGTCATGCCGAAATCGAGCCCTTCTCAGGGAGGAGCCCTCGGCGGTGTCATCCTTGCGATGTACTCCCGGCGGAGGGCGGACCCGGTCACTGGGGCTGACGCGGGACGTGCCGGGCAGCCGGAACAATGCATCAGTGACAGCAAGCAACCGACGTAGATGGTGGCAGTTCGGCCTGGATGCGCTACGACCTGTGCGCAAACCCACCCGGCCCTCGCGCCGGTCGCTCCTCGCCGACCTGCTGCTCGCGATCGTCTTGACCGTTGTCGCAGTGGCCGCGACGGCGGCGACCACAGAAAGTACCCATCGCGTCGACAGACAGCCGCCTGCCCTGTTGGAGTCCTTGCAACTGCGGCCCCCTCCCCAGACACGAAGCGGCGATGCCGTGCCTGACCGCCTGTACCGGCCCGTCCCTCCCGCCGACGACCAGGAGGATTCGGGCCCGCTTCCGCTCCTGGTGGTTCTGACGGCGCTGCCGCTGGCGGTGCGGCGGCTGTACCCACTGATCACCTTCTGGACGGTGCTGGCCGCGGCGTTGGCCACCCGGGACGACGCGACATGGATCACCGTGCTGACGTTTGCCATCGCCGCCTATGGCGCCGTGGCCAAGAGCCATCACCGGGTGCCCGCCATCGGCGGACTCGTCCTCGCCACCGTGCTGGCAGGCATCGCTTTCCAGGACTCCGTCCCGGCGTTGCCCAGCTGGCTGGGGCCGTTCGTGGTGCTGCTGAGCGCCGGAGTCACGGCCGGTTTCGTCCGCTCCTGGCGGCAACAGCTCGACGTCGGCCGCCGTCGATTCTCTGAACTACAGCGCGCGCAGGAGGAGGCCATGCGCAAGGCCGTCCAGGAAGAGCGCTCTCGGATCGCCGCGGAACTCCACGACGTCGTCACCCACAATGTGAACGTGATGGTGATCCAGGCCGGAGCGGCACGCAAGGTGATGGACACGACCCCGGCCCAGTCGAAGCAGGCCATGCTGGCGGTCGAAGCCAGTGGCCGAGCTGCCATGGCCGAACTGCGCCACGTCATGGGCCTGCTCGCCGGGCCGGAGAGCGAAGGGGCGGAAGGCAGCGCCAACGGGCTCGAACCGCAACCGGGACTCGACCAGCTCGACTCCTTGATCCAACGGGTTCGCGCAGCCGGAGTGCCGGTCAGCGTCGAGATCTCTCCGCCGCCCGGCCCAGTGCCGCCCGGGGTGGACCTGGCCGTCTACCGCGTCGTTCAGGAGGCCCTGACCAACACGATCAAGCACGCGGCCGGTGCGGCGGCGTCCGTCACGATCGGCCACCGCGGCGACTGGCTGGAGATCGAGATCACCGACACCGGCGGCAGACAGACGACACGCGCCGGAGACGGCCAAGGCCGGGGCCTGATCGGACTGCGGGAGCGGCTCGCCCTCTACGGCGGCGCCCTGCAGGCCGGGCCGCAGACCGACGGCGGCTACCGGATCAAGGCGCGGGTTCCGTGGACCACCACGTGAACAGGCCTATGCGCGTGGTCATCGCCGACGACCAGGCGCTGGTACGCAGCGGGTTCGGGATGATCCTCGCCGCCGACGGCATCGAGGTGACGGCCGAGGCGGCCAACGGAGCGGAAGCCGTCGCCGCCGTCCGACGTACTCGACCCGACGTCGTGCTCATGGACATCCGGATGCCGCAGATGGACGGCCTCGAAGCCACCCGGCAGATCATGGCAGAAGGCGCGAACGAGACCCGCGTCCTCATTCTGACCACGTACGACCTCGACCACTACGTCTACGCCGCGCTCGCTGCGGGAGCCAGCGGCTTCCTGCTCAAGGACGTCACCCCCGAGCACCTGGTGGCCGCGGTACGCCTGGTGCGCGCAGGGGACGCACTTCTCGCACCGACGATCACCCGCCGCCTGGTCGAGCGGTTCGCCCGCCGCGACGAGGCCAAAGCAGCCGTACACCGGGACCTGTCGGAGCTGACGCCCCGGGAACTGGAGGTGTTGCGCCTGCTCGCCACCGGTCTGAGCAACGCCGAGCTCGCTGACCGGCTGAGCCTCAGCCCGACGACGGTGAAGACTCATGTCGCGCGCATCCTGTCCAAGCTCGGCCTCAGGGACCGGGTTCAGGCGGTCGTACTCGCCTACGAGACCGGGTTGATCGCCCCAGGCTCGCCAGCCGGCCGGCCGCCAGGGAGTATGCCTGGGCGGTGAAAGCCGGCCGCTTTAGTCCGTCTCCTGCTCCGTGAACGTCGGCGGGCACGTCCCCCTGCTCGCCGTGACCGCCGGTCTCCGCGCTCGGCGGGCCGAGCGCGCCTTGGGGCAGTCCTGCCGTGGCCTCTCCTGCTGATCGGTAGCCTGCAAGCCACATGTAAGCCTGCAACTCTAGACATGCACATGTGAACCGAGACGCCGGAAATTCACACCAAGATGGCGTTCTGTCGATCATCGCCGTGAACAGGTCCGGCCATCTCGTTAGGATGCCGACTCCGTTGAAGGAGGAGAGCGCGCTCCTCATGGCGCTGGAGATCAGATTTCTCGGTCCGTGGCAGGTCCTGGCCGGTGACGAACCGGTCCGGCTCGCTGGACAACGACGAATCGGCGTGCTGGCCAGACTCGCCCTGGACACCGGGCAGAACGTACACGCCGAGCGAATCCTCACCGACATCTGGGGGCACAGCTCCGCGGCGACCGCCGCCAAACAACTCCACATCGTGATCTCCAAACTCCGTGAAACCCTCGGAGCCCACACCACCGAAGAGATCATTCAGACCATGCCCGGCGGCTACCGGCTCGCGCTCGAACCAGACCACATCGACGCCCACCGGTTCACCCGCCTGGCCAAACGCGCCCGCACCGCCCAAGCGCAGGGGGCCACGGCCGCCGCGGACGCCCTGTTCCGCACAGCCCTGCAGCTGTGGCGAGGCGGACCGCTGGCCGAACTGACCGCCCCCTGGGCACGAATCGAAGCCACCCGTCTGGAACAAGAACACCTCACCGTCCTGGAAGACCACGCCGATCTCCGCCTCGCCGCCGGCGACCACCACGCGCTGGCCGCCGACCTGGCCGTACACGCGCGGGCCCACCCACTACGCGAACGCCCCGCCGCCCAGCTCATGCTCGCCCTGCACCGCGCCGGCCGCCCATCCGAAGCGCTCGCCGTCTACCAGAACACCCGCCGGATCATGGTCTCCGAACTCGGCATCGAACCCGGCGCCCAACTACGCCGCCTGCACCAGGCCGTCCTGGTCAAGGACCCCGCCCTCGACCTGACCACCCCGGCGCAACAGATCACGGTCAGCGAGCCGTACATCCCGGCCGAACTGCCCGCCGACACCCACGCCTTCACCGCCCGCGCCACCGAGATCCAGCGCCTGCGCACCGCACTAGGCTCCGCCGACGGACCCCCACACGGGCCCGCCATCACCGTGATCGACGGACCCGGCGGCATCGGCAAATCCGCCCTGGCCGTCCACGTCGCCCACGCCATGGCCGCCCGGTTCACCGACGGCGTCGTCTACCTCAACCTGCACGGATCCACCCCCGGACTCGACCCGCTGACCCCGACCCAAGCCCTGCGCCACCTGCTGCGCTCCCTCGGCCTGGACGGCGCCGCCGTCCCTGCTGAGGCGGGCGAGGCCGCCGCCCGCTACCGCTCCCTGACCGCCACCTGCAACCTGCTGGTCATCCTGGACAACGCCCGCGACGTCCGCCAGATCCGCCCGCTCATCCCCGCCGGCCCCGGCTGCCGGATCCTGATCACCAGCCGGGATCCGCTGGTCACCCTGGACAACGCCCGCCACCTCCACCTGGGCACCCTGAATGCCGCCGACGCCGCCGCGCTACTGTCCCGCCTGGCCGGACCCGACCGGGTACGCGCCGAACCGCAGGCGACCCAGCGGCTCGTCCACCTGTGCGGCGGCTCCCCCCTCGCCCTGCGCATCGTCGGCTCCCGCCTGGCCGCCCGCCCCGACTGGACCCTGTCCGACCTGGAAGTACGGCTGGCCGACGCCACCCGCCGCCTGGACATGCTGGAGTACGCCGACCTGACCGTCCGCGCCAGCATCGCGGTCAGCCACCGCCACCTCCACGAAGAACCCACCGGCCGCGACGCCGCCCGCCTGCTGCCCCTGCTCGGCCTGCTCGACCTCCCCACCCACACCCCCGCTGCCGCCGCCGCCCTGACCGGCTGGCCCCACCACCGCGCCGAAGCCGCCCTGGAACGCCTACAGGACGCCCGCCTCCTCGAACCCGCCGGACCCGACCGCTACCAGTTCCACGACCTGGTCGGCCTTTATGCCCGCGAACGGGCACACCAGGACCTGTCCGAGGAGGAACGCACCACCGCCGTTCGGCGTGCGCTCCACCACTACCTGACCACCCTCTGGCTGGCCAGCCCCATGCTGGGCCGCGATGCCGTACCGCGATGCCCTGTCGAATTGCCCGACACCCCCTTCAAGGACCTGGCGGAGGCGGGACGATGGATCCAGGACGAGCGGGAAAACCTGCTCGCCGCCGCGCAGCAGGCGTTGGACGGCCCCGACCCGGCGAGCGGCATCGGCCTGGCCATCGGACTCCACTGGCCCTTCTGCTACCAGGGCTGGCACACGCAACTGGCCGACATCTACGCGCACGCCATCGAGGTGGCCGATCGCATCGGGGCATGGGAGGACAAGGCCCAGCTCCGCAGCTTCCTCGGCTGGGTTTACCGGGACCAGGGCCGATACGACGCCGCGATCGCGCAGCTGAAGACAGCTCTCACCGACTGGGACCGCGCGGGCCTGCCCCAAAGGAAGGCCGGAGCCCTCAACAACCTCGGTGTCATCAACACGATCGTGGGCCGTCTCGACGACGCGCTCGGCTACCTGGAGTCCGCCGTCATGCTCAACGACGACGCCGAACGCCCTGTGGGATCGGTCGTGATCCGCAACAACCGGGTGCACGTCTACTACCGTCAGGGGCGCTTCGATGAGGCGATCGCGGAAGCACGCCAGGTGGTGGAGCTGTGGCCGAAGGCGGACCCACTCGCCGGTTCGGGCACGGCACAGGATTCGCTGGGCGACGCCTACCGCCACGCCGGCCGGCTGACCGAGGCGGTGGAGAGCTACACGGAGGCCGTGCGGCTGCTCCGCGAGTCCGGACACCGCCTGAAGGAAGCCGTGTCACGCTGGTGGCTCGGCACCACCCTGCACCGTCTGGAACGGCACGGCGAAGCACGCAAACAGTGGGAGGAGTCCGTCAGCCTCCTGCGCGACGGCTGCCTGCTCACGCCCGGGGAGGCGACCGAGATCCTCGCCCAGACCGTGCCCGAAGCACCCCAGCCGATCAAGAACATGCTCTGACTCCGCCGGCGGAGCCGCTGCACAACCTCCCGCAAGGAGGGCCTGCACCAGCTCCGCCACTACAACGCCGGCGTCATGCCGGCCGGCGGCGTCTCAGTCAAGGAACTCGCCGCGTGTCCCGGACACGGCTGACCCCACGAGCTCATGCGAGATTTACGCAGGTCAGGAACCTACTTGAGGAGCTGGCGGGCCATCACCATGCGCTGGATCTGGTTGGTGCCCTCGTAGATCTGGGTGTTCTCCGATGCTCTCCGTGGCCACCTGCGGAAACCTACCGATCACGAGCCTGGCCAGGGGTTACTGTTGCGGCTGGCTCTCGTCGTTTCTCGCTGTTCTCGACCATCCCACGGAACAGCGACGGAACAGGGCAGGAGGTTGCTCATGGCGATCCCGAAGAAGGGCTCGCGGCCCATCCCTGTCGACGGCACCGTATTCCGCTGGTGCGTCCGTCGTAAGCCCACGTATGGCCAGGGGAACAGTTGAGCTCGATGACGTTCGCGGTGGAGCTAGCCGACGCGTCGGGTCGCGTCCTTCTGGTGTCTGTCGCTTCCCTTCTCGCGGCCGGACGCATGGTGGGGAGAACGGACGATGGCCATACGGCCGGCGCTCGTGACGGCGACCATACGCATGGCCCTCGTTCACGGCTGGGATCCGCGGCAAGCAGGCAACGCCTTCGACCTTGCACTCACTGATGGGGCCCTGGCCGAGTTAATGAACAGCCAACCGCCTGCCTACGACACCCCTTTCATGCGGAGATAACTTCCTCCTCGACCAGCACGACCGTCCGCTTCAGGCGGAGCAATCACCCTGCTCTGCTGCGCGAAACCGTGGTCAGGCGCGTGTGTATGGGGTGCAGGTGCGTCGGCATATGGGGACGTTGCTGTCAATATTGCTGTCACCTCAGCCATGGTCGCCCGGTGGCAAGGTCCGACGGAGGAGGGCCTTGCCGGCGATCGCCCCAGCCCGTAAGACAGGTACCGAAGTCCGCGATCGTCACGGCCTCAGCCCTCTGTGCCAAGCTCAAGTGAGACAGATGGGACTAAAATTCCTTAACTGACACGAGTAGGGCGAGAACGGGTATCCACCGCAGTGACCATGAC